>JAKBFW010000185.1 GCA_021833345.1 Pseudomonadota bacterium
CCGCTCGCGTTGACCATCGCAGCGAACACGAAGGCGCCGAGCATGTTCCCGACGAACGAGAAGCCGAGCGTCCCGCCGGCGCGTCCCCACGAGATCGACCGGCCGAGCGCACCCTGCGTCAGCGTCATCATGTTCGAGGTCGCGAGCTCGCCGCCGGCGGCGACCACGAGCGTCAGCGCGACACCGAACACGAGCCCTGAGACGAGCTTGGCCCACGGTGAGCCGGCGGCGTCGAGCGGGCCCGCGGCACTGACCATGAGCACCACCGCGATCCCGATGAACGATCCGGCCAGCATCGCCTGGACGAGGTACGGCAGTGGGCGTGAGGTGGATCCGACCTTCTTCTGGGCGGTCGCCACCTGGGCGGTCAGGGTCTCGGGGAGTGTCAGCACGGGGTCCATCGTCAGGTGCGGGGCGCGGGTGCCCGTGGGACCAAGGGCGGCCCGCACCTGCGTCCACGTGTGAGTCTCACCACCCCGACGACGGACGTCGCGTGTCGGGTCGCTGCGCGGCGCCGGTCTCCACCGGCCGGTGCGGGTCGGCACCGTAGGCGGACCAGCCGCCGACGAAGAGCCGCCCGTGCCCCATGCCGAGCTGGTCGAGGGTGAGGAGCAGGTGGCACGCGGTGACGCCGGAACCGCAGTAGGCCACGACGTCCTCGGCCGCGTGCACCCCGGCGCCGGTGACGCGCTCGCGGACCCGTTCGAGCGGCAGCAGTCGGCCGTCCTGGTCCAGGTTGGCGCGACACGGCACGTTGACGGCACCCGGCACGTGCCCGGGGCGCGCGTCGACGGGATCGGTCCGGCCCTCGAAGCGGTCCGGGTCGCGCGCGTCCACGACGACTGACCGGCGTGCGTCGAGGTCGCCCAGCCCGGCCAGGTGCTCCTCGGGCCACGGGCGGACGGCGAAGTCCGCACGCGCGTGGTGCGGCTCGTCGGTCGTCAGGACGCCCGGGTAGGCGGACAGGCCGCCGTCGAGCACCGCCGCCTGGCGACCCGTCACCCGCAGCATCCACACCAGGCGTGCCGCGATGACACCGCCCGCGTCGTCGTAGGCGACCACGGTGTCCGCATCTCCGATGCCGAGCGAGGACATGCCCTCGCTGAAGACCTCCGGGGCGGGCAGCGGGTTGCGACCCCCCTGCGGCGTGGCGGGCCCGGCGAGCCACCGGTCCAGGTCGACGAAGACCGCGCCGGGGAGATGAGCGCTCGCGTAGGCCGCACGGCCCGAACGGCCGTCGAGGTACCACCGTGCGTCGGCGAGGACCGTGCGCCCGGGGATGCGGTCGATCTCGCCGAGCGCGAGGAACGGTGGCACGGAGTCGGGTCTGACCATTCCGCCACGCTAGCCGGATATTCCATGATGTGAGCAAACCTGTCTCATACAGTGAGAATTGACGCGTCACCACGGCTCGTGACCAGCCGAGCGGCCGGTCATCCCGCGCAGTGCCGGGCGGGCGGGAATGCCCGCACCGGTGTCGGGGTTCGGAACGTGCGTGAGTCGACTCTTCGCACCCCTGACCCTGCGCGGCACGACCATCCCGAACCGGGTCTGGCTCGCACCCATGTGCCAGTACTCCGCGATCGACGGGGTTCCGAACGACTGGCACCTCGTGCACCTCGGGTCGCACGCGATCGGCGGCTTCGGGCTGGTCATCACCGAGGCGACAGCCGTGGTCCCCGACGGGCGGATCACCCCGTACGACGTCGGTCTCTGGAACGACGACCAGGCCCAGGCCTGGTCCCGGGTCGTGGAGTTCGTGCACGAGCGCGGAGCGCTGATCGGCGTCCAGCTCGCGCACGCCGGACGCAAGGCGTCGACGTCGCGCCCCTGGGAGGGCCGGCACGGGACCATCCCCGCCGACGGCACCCCGGTAGGCGGATGGACGGCCGTCGGTCCGTCGCCGATCGCGTTCGCAGGCTACGACGTGCCCGCGGTGCTGACCCTCGACCAGATCGCGGCGATCCCGCAGGCGTTCGCCGACGCCGCCCGCCGCGCCGTCTCGGCGGGCTTCGACGTCGTCGAGGTGCACGCCGCCCACGGCTACCTGCTCCACCAGTTCCTCTCCCCGCTGTCGAACACGCGCGAGGACGCCTACGGCGGACCGCTCGTGAACCGCGCGCGGCTCCTCGTCGAGACGGTCGACGCCGTCCGAGCCGTCTGGCCCGACGACCGTCCCGTCTTCGTCCGGGTGTCCGCGACCGACTGGGTCGACGGCGGCCTCACGACCGAGGAGACGACCGTCGTCGCGGGGGTGCTCCGCGAGCACGGCGTCGACCTCGTCGACGTCTCGAGCGGCGGCAACGTCCCGGCGGAGATCCCGCTCGAGCCCGGCTACCAGGTGCCGCTCGCGCGTGCCGTCCGCGACGGTGCCGGGCTCCCGGTGTCCGCGGTCGGCCTGATCACGGGCCCGGAGCACGCGGAGAGCGTGATCGCCGACGGCGCGGCCGACGCGGTGATGCTCGCGCGCGTCGCGCTCCGCGAGCCCGGCTGGCCGCTCGCCGCCGCGCGTGCGCTCGGCGTCCCGGTCGCCGACGCCCGCTGGCAGCCGCAGTACGTGCGCGCGGCGCTGGGCTGACGGGCGCTGGGCTGACGGGCCGGGCGGTGTCGGGCACCGCCGTCCGGGCCGTCAGTAGCCGGCGATCGCGTCCCAGCGTTCGTCCGCGTGGCGGACCGCCGTCAGGTACGCCTCGACGACCGCGTCGTCCCGGTCGTCGTCCGCCGCGGCCTCGTACTCCAGCGTGGTCCGGAGCGCCTGCCCGAGCGGGCCGGCGTGGTGCACGAGGGCGTCGTACAGACGGTCGTCGAGCGACAATCGCGCGGCGACCTCGGCGAGCGGCAGGTCGGTGAACGCGTCGAGCGTCGACATGAGGCCCACCGTGAACGCCGACTCGTGGTCCGCGCGGCTCGGCGCACCGTCGCTCTGGGCCGCGAGGAGAGCGGACGTCATCTCCGCGCGGACCAGCGCCTGGCGGCTCAGCTCGGGGGGCTTGCCGGTCGCACCGGCCAGCACGAGCAGCGTGACGAGCTGACGCAGGCGTTCGGACCCGAGGAGGACGACGGCCTGGTGCAGGGAGCCGACGCGGTGCTGCAGCGCCGCGAACCCGGAGTTGACCGACTGCAGCACCTTCTGCGCGAGCGTGACGTCGGTGCCGACGAGTGCCGCGAGATCGGCCGGCTCCGCGGTGGGGTCGTGCAGCCGGGTGAGCACCGCGAGGACCGCGAGCGTCCCGGCCGGGATCGACCGCGTCGAGAGGACCTGCGGACGCGTGAAGAAGAACCCCTGGAAGAGGTCGGCCCCGGCGGCCATCGCCTCGGTGAGCTGCTCGACCGTCTCGATCTTCTCGACCAGCACGGCCACCCCGGGTCGACGCACCACGGCGACGTGCGCCGACAGCCGACCGGCCGGGATCGCCGGCAGCTCGAGCTTCACGACGTCGACCAGGTCGAGCAGGACGTCGCGGCCGTCGCCCACCTCGAAGTCGTCGAGCGCCACGAGGTAGCCCTCGCCCCGCACCGTGCGGAGGAGGTCCGCGAGCTCCGGCGTCGGGCCGGCACCCTCCAGGAGCTCGAGGACGACGCGGTCCGCGCCGATCAGCCGATGGCCCCCGCCCTCGAGCAGAGCAGGGCTGACGTTGACCCAGGCGCGCGCCTGCTGGACCGTGGACTCCAGGCCGAGGTCCACGAGTGCCTCGTACAGCACGCTGAACGTCGCGACGTCGTCGTCGGTCACGGTCGCCGGGCCGGTCGGGCGCGTGCGGTAGAGCAGCTCGTACCCGACGACCCTGAGCGTGCGGTCGAAGATCGGCTGCCGTGCCACGTACTGCAGCGCCATGGTGCCCCCCGTCAGGCTCTCAGTGTCCTCCCGCGCGGCCACGGTGCCGTCACGGGCGTGGACCGGCCGCGACGGCACGTCGTCGTCCGCCCCCGATGTGCGGCGCAGGTCCGGGACCAGACCTGCGCCAGGGACGCGACGACCGGCTACGAGGTGGCGGTGCTCGACGACGTCGGCGCGCCCGACGGCATGGCTGCCTGTGCCCGTGCGACCCTCTCGACCGCGGCGGCGACGACGGTCGTCACCTCCGGGTTGAAGACGCTCGGCACGATGTAGGTCGGGTTGAGCTGCTCGTCGGTGACCACGGAGGCCAGCGCCTGGGCCGCCGCGAGCAGCATGGCGTCGGTGATCGTGTGCGACTGCGCGTTGAGCAGCCCGCGGAACACGCCGGGGAACGCGAGGACGTTGTTGATCTGGTTCGCGAAATCGCTCCGACCCGTGCCGACGACGGCCGCGTACCTCGCGGCTTCGACCGGGTCGACCTCCGGCCGCGGGTTCGCCATCGCGAACACGATCGACCGGTCGGCCATCGTCGCGACGTCGTCCCCCGAGATCACGTCCGGCGCGGAGACGCCGATGAACACGTCGGCGCCGGCGAGTGCCGCCCGCAGCGTGCCGGTCACGCCGCGCGGGTTCGTGATGGCGGCGGTGCGCGCGAGCTGCTCGGTCAGGCCCGGCCGGCCGGCGTAGATCAC
>JAKBFW010000035.1 GCA_021833345.1 Pseudomonadota bacterium
CGAGCTGATCGGCCCTGCCGTCAACCGGCGGCCCCACGCGTCGCAGACGACGGCACGAAGGCCTCCGGCCCCGGTTCTCCGCCGAGGCTCGCGGCCAGGAGCTCGCGGGCCCGGGCCAGGTGCTCGTCGAGCAACGCCGCAGCCCCGGTCGCGTCGCCCGCCGCGATCAGCTCGAGCAGCCGGGCGTGCTCGGCGACGATGATCTCGGGGCTGAGCTGCTGACGCCCTTGGAGCTGCGCCATGCAGAGCTTCACCTCGAACGCCAGCGAGTGGTACATCGCGCTGGTGCGCTCGCTGCCCAGCTCGTCGATCAGACTCGTGTGGAAGCGCATGTCCGGCTCGACGACGGCGTACGAGCCCTGCGACCACAGCGCCGCGATCTCGGCGTTGGCCTCGCGTGCGGCCTCCGGGACGCGGCGGAGCGCGGCCAGTCGGCGCAGCACCTCGGACTCCAGGTAGGTGCGCGTGCGGTAGACGTCCCGCACGTCTTCCGGCCCGAGCCGCACCACGCGAGCCGTCTTGTGCGTGCCCCGGACGAGCACCTTCTCGGCCGTCAGCCTCTCGATGGCCGCCCGTGCGCTCGCCCTGGCCACCTCGTAGCGGGTCGCGACGTCGAGCTCGGTCAACGGGGTGCCCGGTGCGAGCGTGCCGGCGATGACCCGGCCGCGCACGTCGTCGACGAGTGCGTCGACGAGGCTCGTCACCCTGATCCCGCGCGCCATCGCGACCTCCGTCCTGACTGCGCAAGCGGGCCCGGCGATCTGGGACTCTTGTCACTTGCGTCTACTTGTCCGACAATCTAGCCACTCTCGATGAGGAGAACGATGACCTCGACGTCGTTGACCGCGACCGACGCGTCTGCCCGACCGGCGGTTGCGGCGTGACCGCCGCCGCGCCCACCTCGGACGCGCCCGTGTCGGCCGCCCTCGTCGCGCTGCTCACCGGGTGCGTCGCGGACGCCTCCCAGGTCAGCACCGATGAGCTGACGCGTCGTGCGCTCTCGCACGACGCGTCGCACGTCCTGCTGCTGCCCTCGGTCGTCGTGGCCCCGCGGGACGCGCCGGAGGTGGCCCGGCTGCTCCGGGCGACCGCGAGCGCCGGGATACCGCTGACGTTCCGCTCCGGAGGGACCAGCCTGTCCGGGCAGGCCGGGAGCGACGGTGTGCTGGCGGACGTCCGACGCCACTTCACCAGGATCGAGGTGCTGGACGACGGCGCACGTGTCCGCGTCGAGCCCGGCGTCACGGTCCGGGCCGTCAACGCCCGCCTCGCCCGGTTCGACCGCAAGCTGGGTCCGGACCCGGCCAGCGAGGGGGCGTGCACGATCGGCGGGGTCGTCGCCAACAACTCGTCGGGGATGGCGTGCGGGACGACCGAGAACACCTACCGCACCCTGGAGTCCCTGGTCGCGGTGCTGCCGTCCGGCACAGCCGTCGACACGGGTGCGCCTGATGCGGACGACTGGCTCCGCGCCCACGAGCCGGAGCTCCACGCGGGGCTGCTCGCGCTGCGCCGACGCGTGCTCGACGACCCCGACTCGCGCGACACCATCACCCGGCAGTTCGCGATGAAGAACACCATGGGGTACGGGATCAACGCCCTCGTCGACTTCGACACGGTCCCGCAGATCTTGGCCCACCTGCTCGTCGGCAGCGAGGGAACGCTCGCGTTCCTCGCCTCGGCCACGTTCCGCACCGTCCCCGTGCGCACCCACGCCGCGTCCGCGTTGCTGGTCTTCGACGACCTGTACGCCGCGAACCGGGCCCTGCCGGCCCTCGTCGCGACGGGAGCGGCGACCCTCGAGCTGATGGACGCGACCTCCCTGCGGGTCGGTCAGACGATCCCCGGCGCACCGGCCGTCGTCCGGGCGCTGCTGGTGGACCGGCAGGCCGCCCTGCTGCTCGAGTACCAGGCGACCGGTGCCGAGGAGCTCGAGTCGGTCACGCAGGCCGCCCGGGCCACGCTCGACGCCCTGCCGCTCGCCGAGCCGGTCGTCCTCAGCACGGACGCGACGGTCCGCGACGAGCTCTGGAAGCTCCGCAAGGGGCTCTACACCTCGGTGGCCGGCGCGCGCCGGAGCGGGACCACGGCGCTGCTGGAGGACGTCGTCGTCCCGGTGGAACGACTGGCCGACACGTGCGCGGCCCTCGGCGTGCTGTTCGACCGGTACGGCTACGAGGACGCGGTGATCTTCGGCCACGCGAAGGACGGCAACATCCACTTCATGCTCACGGACCGGTTCGAGTCCGCCGACCAGCTGCGCCGGTACACCGAGTTCACCGAGGCCCTGGTCGACCTCGTCCTGTCCAACGGCGGCTCGCTCAAGGCCGAGCACGGCACCGGCCGGGTGATGGCGCCGTTCGTGCGCCGGCAGTACGGCGACGAGCTCTACGCGGTGATGCGCGAGGTCAAACGCCTGATCGACCCACGCGGCCTGCTCAACCCGGGCGTGATCCTCACCGACGACCCGCAGGCGCACCTGCGGCACATCAAGCTCGCCCCGTCGGTCGAGGCCGAGGTCGACAGGTGCGTGGAGTGCGGCTACTGCGAGCCGGTCTGCCCGTCGCGCGATCTGACCCTCACGCCCCGGCAACGCATCGCGATCCGCCGCGAGATCCGGTCCGCCGAGCAGTCCGGCGACACCCGCACCGCCGCGCTGCTCGAGGGCGCATACGCCTACGCCGGCATCGAGACCTGCGCGGTGGACGGCATGTGCAGCACGGCGTGCCCGGTCCTGGTCGACACCGGTCAGCTGGTCAAGAGGCTCCGGCGCCAGACGGTCCCCGCGCCGGCGGCGGCCGCGTGGACGACGGCCGCACGTCACTGGTCGGCCTCCACCACGGTCGCCCGAGCGGCCCTCACGGTCACGCACGCGCTGCCGGGCCCGCTCGAACCGGTGCTGCGCGGGGTCAACACGGCGGCACGGGCGCTCCTGAGCACCGACACCGTCCCGTTGTGGTCCACCGAGCTGCCGGGCGGCGGCCGGTCCCGGCGCAGGCCGGCACCCACCGACGCGCCGACGGCCGTCTACCTGCCGGCCTGCGTCAACGTCATGTTCGGTCCGGTGGAAGGGCCAGGAGTCCAGGTGAGCGTCGAGGCGCTCTGCGCTGCTGCGGGCATCACCCTGCTCGTTCCGGACGGGATCGACGCGCTGTGCTGCGGGACGCCGTGGTCGTCCAAGGGCGTCGCGGCGGGTCTCGACGCGATGCGGGCGGCGGTGCTCCCCGCCATCCGGGCCGCGACCGACGGCGGACGACTGCCGGTGGTGTGCGACGCGTCGTCGTGCACCGAGGGGTTCCGGCACCTGATCGAGAGCGACCCCGACCTGGACGTCGAGGTGATCGACGCGGTCGCGTTCGTCGCCGAGCACGTGCTGCCGGTGCTGGGGGTGCACCCGAGGCTCGGTTCGCTCACGCTCCACCCGACGTGCTCCTCGACGCAGATGGGGCTCAACGGCGACCTCATGACCGTCGCCGAGGCCGTCGCCGACGAGGTCACCGTCCCGCTCGACTGGAGCTGCTGCGCGTTCGCCGGCGACCGCGGCATGCTGCACCCGGAGCTGACCGCCTCGGCGACCCGACGCGAGGCGACCGAGGTGGCAGACGTCGGCGCCGAGGCGCACGCCAGCTGCAACCGGACCTGCGAGCTGGGCATGACCCGCGCCACCGGCGCCCCGTACCGGCACGTGCTCGAGCTCCTCGCCGAGCAGGCCCTCCCGACCTTTCCGCCGAACTGACCGATCAGATCCCGCACCACATCGAGCAAGGGAGCACGCGATGAACCCGGACACCACCGCACTCGTCATGATCGAGTTCCAGAACGACTTCACCAGCGAGGGCGGCTCGCTGCACGGCGCCGTCCAGACCTCGATGGAGGCGACCGGCATGCTGGCCAACGCCCGCCGGGCGCTCGAGGCCTCCCGGGCGGCCGGGGTGACCATCATCCACAGCCCGATCGCCTTCCAGGAGGGCTACTACGAGATCACCTCGCACCCGTACGGGATCCTCAAGGGCGTCGTGGACACCTCGTCGTTCATCAAGGGTTCCTGGGGCTGCGCGATCGTCGAGGACGTCGCCCCGACCGATGGCGACATCGTCATCGAGGGCAAGCGCGGCCTCGACGCGTTCGGGTCGACCAACCTGGACTTCATCCTGCGGTCCAAGGGCATCACCACCGTGGTGCTCGCGGGCTTCCTCACCAACTGCTGCGTGGAGTCGACGATGCGCTCGGCCTACGAGAAGGGTTTCGAGGTGATCACCCTCACCGACGCCGTCGGCGCCACCTCGATCGCCGAGCACGAGAACGCGATCACCTACGACTACCCGATGTTCTCCAAGCCGACCACCGTCGACGAGTACATCGCCACGCTCCAGGGTGCGGCGGTCTCCGCCGACTCCTCGCGCGGCTACTGAGACCGGGCCCACGCCCCGCGTCCGTCAGCGGGCGCGGGGCGTGGGCGCGACGACCTTGATCACGGCCGAGTCGTCGGCAGCGCCGAGCCCCTGGGCCTGACCGAGCAGGTAGAGCTGCTCGGCGGCAGCAGCCAGCGGGGACGGGAGGCCCGCGGCGCGGGCCGCCTTGCCGACGATGCCCATGTCCTTGACGAAGATGTCGAGCCGGCTCAGGACCTCGGCGCCGTCCGGCGTGTACGCCTGCAGGATCCGGGGGCCGCGGTTGGACAGCATGAACGAGCCCGCGGCCCCGACCTCGAGGGCGTCCAGGGTCTTCTGCGGGTCGAGGCCCAGGGCGTCGGCGAGCGCGAGCGCCTCGGCGGCGGCCGCGATGTGCACCCCGCAGAGCAGCTGGTTGACGGTCTTGAGCGCCTGCCCGTCGCCCGGCCGGTCGCCGACCACGGTGAGCGTGGAGGCCAGCAGCTCGAGGACCGGTCTGGCCGTCGCGAGAGCGTCGGGCTCCGCTCCGACGACGATCAGCAGGTCGCCGAGGCCGGCGCGGACGGGGCCGCCCGACAGGGGCGCGTCGACGAGGCCGATGCCGTGCGCGGAGAGCCGTTCGACCGTCGCGGGGATCGCCTCGGTGCCGACGGTGCTGGTCAGGATGACGACCGAGCCGCGGGCGAGGACCTCGACGATGCCGTCGGCCCCGAAGAGGACCTCGGTGAGCTGCTCTCCGTTGCGCACGGCGAGGAGGACGGCGTCGGCGCCGCCGGCGGCTGCGCGCGCCGAGTCGAAGCGGATGACCCCGTGCTCGACCGCGAGCGCGAGTCGGTCCTCGGCGATGTCGAACCCGTGCACGGTGAGCGCGGTCGCGAGACGGGTGGCCATCGGGAGTCCCATCGCGCCGAGGCCCAGGACGGCGACCGTCAGGGGCACGGGGGTGGGCATGTCCGGCTGGGTGGACTCGGTGGACATCGGGCTCTCTCTTCCGTGCGGTTGGGGTGGGCTGAGGGGATGGTCAGCGGGGACCGGTGGGGTCAGAGGTCCGTGCTGGGACGAGCCGTGCCGGGCAGCATGGCGCTGAGCTTCGCGACGACGTCGGTGAGCGACCGCTCGCCGCCGACGTTCCCGGCGAAGACCACGAACGGGATCCCGCGCGCGGGTCCGTCGACCGGCTCCCAGAGCGAGACGATGCCCGGCAGCATCGGACCGCGGACGATCGCGTGCCGGATCTCGAGCCCGTGAGCCGCGACGTCGGAGGACGTGATGCCTCCCTTGGCCACCACGAACCTCGGCGGACGCCCGGCGAGGGTGCGCCTGACGATGTCGACGACGGCGCCGGAGACCGTGCGCGCGATCCGCAGGCTCTCCACCGGGTCGTCGGTGCGGACCAGCAGGCGGCTCGTGTGCAGGATCACGTCGGCCTCGGCCAGGGCGCCGACGACGGCGGCGACGGTCGCCGTCAGGTGGTCGGCCGCCGCGGTCTCGTCGAGCAGCGTCTCGACCTGGAGCTCGACGACGACGGCGTGGGGGTGATGCGCGACGAGGTCGTCGAGCTGGTGGGTCGTCAGGCCGACGTGGGAGCCGACGACCACGAGCCCGCCACCAGCAGACGGACTCGTCCCCGCGACGGCCTCGTCGCGGGACAGCGGTGCGCGCTCGGCCTGGCCGATGCGCGCCCGGACGAACGGAGGGCCGACCCGGTAGAGCAGGTGCTTGCCACGTCGCTCGGCCTCGTCGAGACCGAGGGCGAGCGCGCGCAGGTCGTTCTCGGTGACGGCATCGACGACGATCGGCGTGGATCCCGTCGCCGGGTCGATGGCGTCGGCGATCCCGGCCGCCCCGCCACGGATGATCGCGAGATCCAGGACGATCACCTCCGCAGCCGTGAACCTACCCGCGGACTTCTCCTCGACGTACCGCGCGAGCTCGGAGCTCGTGAAGCCGAAGCTCGCGTCGCGCGCGAACTCCGTCTCGGACACCGGGGTCAGCCCGCCGTCGGTGCGCATGTAGTGCACGCCGCCGATGGTGACGCGGCCGGCGTCGGGAAACGCCGGGACGATCACGACGCCGTCGGTCGGCCGGCCGGCGACGGCGAGGGTCGCCGCGATGACGTCCGGCTCCAGCGGGAAGTGGCCGCGCAGGGTCGAGTCGCTCCGGCTCACGAAGCCGAGGCGCGTGCCGGTCTCCGCGGCTGCGGCGAGCGCGTACGTGACGACCTCCCGGTTGCGGACCGCGGCCTCGGCCGGGTCGAGGCTGCGGGTGTTGGTCATCACGTACACCGCGGGCGCGGGACGATCCCCGATCCGGTGGCTGAACGCCCAGCGGAAGTCTTCTGCCTCCCAGCGGGTGAGCACGGGGAGATCGCAGACGGACTGGGTCCCCGTGGGGTCGTCGTCGAGCACCACGAGGACGCGCGGAGAGGACACCACTGCCGCAGCGACGGCACCGGCGGTGACCACGTCCTCCGCCGGGTACGCCGCGAGCAGGTCGGGTTCGAGGATCACGAGGGGCTCCCGAGTCGCGCACGATGGAAATGGATATCAGATGTCTGACATCTGTCGTTTGAGCTAGAGTCAAGCAGCCAGGTACGCGAACGTCAAGCCGCGACCGGACGACCGATCGGACAGGAGCACGCCATGGCACGCCAGTCCCTCGTCGCGATGGTCGCCGACGATCTGCTGGACCGGATCGTGGCCGGCGAGTTCCCACCGGACTCGACCCTGCCCGGCGAGCTCGAGCTGGCGGCGCACCACGACGTCAGCCGGATGACCGTCCGTGAGGCCATGAAGACGCTGGCCGCCCAGCACGTGATCCGCGTCGAGCGCGGGCGCGGGACGTTCGTGAACCCGCTCGCCCGCTGGACGTCGATGGAGGCCGTGCTCCGCGCCGCGTCCGACGGGGTGAACGCCGCGGCGGCGTCGGTCCAGCTGATCGAGCTGCGGCGGATGCTCGAGACCGGTGCGGCCGCGCTGGCAGCCACGCGCCTCTCCCCCACCGAGCTCGAGACCCTGGGCACCTGCCTCGAGGAGATGCGCGCGGCTCATGCGGCCGACGACGTGGACCGGTTCGTCGCCGCCGACCTCGCCTTCCACGACCAGGTCCTGCGTGCGTCCGGCAACGCGTTCGTCGTCCTGATGGTCGAGCCCCTCTCGCGCGTCCTCGCGGACAGCAGGGCCCAGACGTCACGGGTCACCGAGATCCAGGTGCACGCGATCGACGAGCACGCCCGGGTGCACGCGGCGCTCGCGTCGGGCGATCCCGAGCGCTCGCGCCTGGCCATGGACCATCACATGACCCAGACGCTCGACGACCTGCGGACCTACGTGCTCGACGCCTGAGCGCGGGAGAACGCCCTCTCGTCGCTCGTCGCTCGTCGCTCGTCGCTCGTCGACGGCGCACGCCGCGAGTCGCGTCGGCGGCCACCTGCACGCGTGCGATGCGGGATCATGCGGACATGAACCACCGCGTGGCGGGGCCCCCGGGACACGTGATCGTGCACGGGCTCGAGGGCCTCGGCCTCCGCGTCATCGAGCATCTCGTCGCCCTCGGCCTGGAGGTCGTCGCGGTGGACGACGGCGCCCGGCCCGGTGCGGTCCAAGCCGCGACCGCCATGGGTGCGACCGTCGTCCCGCACCACGACGGAGCAGCGGCCGCACTCGGTGCCGCGGGCCTCCGCGATGCTCGTGCCGTCGTCTGCCTGTCCTCGACGGACCTCGGGGCGCTCGAGACCGCGCTGCTCGCCCGTCGGCTCCGACCCGAGCTGACGGTCGTCGCCCAGATCCGCAACCAGGCGGTCGCCCGCGCGGTGCGGTCCGACGTCGGGATCCTGGTGCTCGACGTCGCGACCATCGCGTCGCCCGCGATCGTCGAGGCGTGCCTCGGCGAGCAAGGCCACGGGTTGCGGATCGCGGACGAGGCGGCGCAGGTGCGCACCGTGATGGCACCACACGACGGTCTGCTGCGGGACCTCTTCGGCGAGGTCCTCGTCCCCTTGTCCGTGCAGCGGGTCGACGCGACGGCGGAGTCGGTCGTCTGCCCCGGGCGCGACCTCGAGGTACGCGCCGGGGACGCCGTGTGCCTGCTCGGTCCCGCGGCGACGTGGGAGGAGGTGCTCCGGTCCACCCCGCCGGCGGTCGAGCTCGCGGCCGTCCGGTCACCCTCCGGGCAGGCTCACGGCGAGCAGGGCCCGGCCGGTGCCGTGCGCCGGTGGGGCCGGGCCGTCGCCCGGGCCACCGACACCCGCTTGCGCCGTGCCCTCGCGACGCTGCTCGGGCTCGGGCTGCTCTCGATCGTCGTGCTGATGCTCGGTTACCGCGAGGCGGACGGTACGCGCATGACGCCGCTCGACGCCCTCTACTTCACCGCGGAGACCATCGGCACGATCGGCTACGGCGACTTCAGCTTCCGTGCACAACCGAGCTGGCTCCGCGCCTACGCGGTCCTGCTCATGGTGACCGGAGCGGTGCTTGCCGCCCTGGTCTACGCACTGCTGACCAACCTGCTCGTCTCGCAGCGCCTGCAGGAGTCGCTCGGTCACGGGCAGGTCACCGACCTGCGCGGGCACGTGATCGTCGTGGGCCTCGGCTCGGTCGGGGTGCGCGTGGTCGAGTCGGTCGTCGCGACCGGGACACCCGTCGTCGTCGTCGAGACCGACGAGACCAACCGGTACCTGGCCCAGGTGCGGGGCATCGGCGCCAAGGTCGTGCTCGGGGACGCCACGCTCGCCCGCACGCTGCAGCTGGTCAACCTCGATCGGGCCCGGGCCGTGGCGGTGCTCACGTCCGACGACCTCACGAACCTCGAGGTCGCGCTCGCGATGCGGGACTGGCTCGGTGAGCGCATCGACGTCCCGGTCGCGATCCGGCTCGCGGACCGTCGGCTCGCGGCGACGGTGCGGCAGGCGTTCGGGTTCACGCACGTGCGGTCCACCGACGAGCTCGCTGCGCCGTGGTTCGTCGGCGCCGCACTCGGCCTGGAGTTGCTGGGGACCTTCTTCGCCGGCGACGTCCCGCTCCTGTACGCGCGGGTGCAGGTCACGCCCGGCGGGGGTCTCGACGGCGCACGCCTCGACGCGCTGACGGGTCGGAGTCGCGTGCTGTCCGTGCGCCACCGCGGCGAGCAGGAGGTGCACCGCGTCGTCCGGCGGTGGACCACGCTCGAGGCGGACGACGAGGCGTTCGTGGTCGGACCCCATGAGGAGCTGCTCGCACTGCTGCGGCAGGACGCGCTGCCGTCGACCTCCGGACGCACGGGGCCCGCGACGTCGCCCTGATCCTCACTCCTTCCGCGTGAGGAGCGGCACGACGATCTCGTCCACGATCTCGCTGATCGCCCGCTCGGTGAGCGGCTGGGCGTTGAGCAGCACCTCGTGGCGGAAGAGGTCGAACGCGAGAGACGCGAGCCGCGGCGTGACGTGTGCCGGGTCCACCTCGCCGCGGGCGATCGCCGCGTCGATGGGTGAGAAGGTGGCAGAGCTGCTCGTCGGCATCATCATCGTGCGGACCTCGGCGAACGTCACACCCTCCGCGGCCAGGTACGCGCCGACGTGCGTGGTCGCGGCGATCATGCTGCGCACGTCGGTCCGGTTCGCCCAGCGCAGACGGGCCACGAGGTCCTCGCGCAACGATCCGGTCGGTTCCGGCTCCGGGCCGCGCTGCTTCGCGAGGGCGTACCGGGCGGCCGCCGCGACGAGCTCGATCTTGCCCGGCCAACGGCGGTACAGCACGGCCCGGCTCGTGCCGGCACGGCGGGCGACCGCCTCGAAGGTCAGGTCGTAGAAGCCCACGTCGGTGAACTCCTCCCATACCGCGAGCAGGAGCGCGCTCTCGAGGTCCTCACCTCGGCGACGCTGCCGGGTCGGGGCATCCGCCGAGGTGCTCGGCACGATCACGACCGTGTCGGTGCCCGGGGCGGGATCGTCGACATTAAGAGACATTGCGTATCTTCCCACGAGGTCGTAAGGTCTGCTCGTAAGATACAGACTGTATCCTAGGAGCCTTCGTGAGCACGTCCGAGACCACGCTCGACCCGCACCTCACCCGCAGCATCGTCGCCATCCTCGTCGGTGCGGCCGCCGTCGTCTTCGACTCGACCATCATGTCCGTGGCGATCCCCACCCTGAGCGCCGACTTCCATGCGCCGCTCGACACCATCCAGTGGGTGGTCACGGGCTACCTCCTCGCCATGTTCGCCGTCATCCCGGTCACCGGCTGGGCGCAGGCGCGGTTCGGCGGCAAGCGGCTGTGGCTGACGGCCCTCACGGTGTTCACCCTCGGCTCCGCGCTGTGCGGGCTCGCATGGAGCACGACCAGCCTGGTCGCGTTCCGGGTGGTCCAGGGTCTCGGGGGCGGCGTGATCGTCCCACTCATGGCCACGATCCTCATGCAGGCGGCCGGCGGCCGGTCCGTCGGCAAGCTGATGGCCGTCGTCGGGCTCCCGATGGCACTCGGCCCGATCCTCGGCCCGGTCATCGGCGGGCTGGTGCTGCACGTCGCGACGTGGCCGTGGATGTTCTGGATGAACCTGCCGCTCGGCATCCTCGGCTTCGTGCTCGCGGTCCGTCTGCTCCCCGCGGACCCCCCGACGACGCGTCCGAGCCTGGACGTGGTGGGCCTCGCACTCGCCGCGGTCGGCGTCGTCTCGCTCATCTTCGGCCTGTCCAACGTGGCGGGCGACGGCGGGTTCGCCCACCGCGACGTCCTCGTTCCCGGTGCCGTCGGCCTCGTGCTCACGGCGGACTACGTCGGCCACGCGGTGCGCCGTCGCGGGGACGCGCTGATCGACCTGGCGCTGCTACGGCACCGGCCGCTGGCCATGTCGACCCTGCTCAGCTTCCTGGCGGGCACCGCGATGTACGGCGCGATGTTCATGCTGCCGCTGTTCTACCAGCAGCTCCGTGGCAACGACGCCCTCGGGACCGGCCTGCTCCTCATCCCGCAGGGCATCGGGGCGTTGGCCTCCCGCGGGATCGCCGGCCGGCTGACCGACACGATCGGCTCGCGCTGGGTCGTGGTGGCCGGCTTCGCCCTGATGACTGCCGCGACGGTGCCGTTCGCTCTCGCAGACGCGTCGACGAGCGGGTGGTGGCTCGGCGCCGTCCTGGTCGTCCGTGGTCTCGGCACGGGGGCGGTCTTCATGCCGCTCATGGCCACCGCCTACGTCGGTCTCACCCACGACGAGATCCCGCACGCGAGCATCGTCACCCGGGTTGCGCAGCAGATCGGCGGCTCGTTCGGCATCGCCGTCCTCGCCGTCGTCCTCCAGCGCCAGACGGCGGTCGTGAGCTCGCCGGCTCGTGCGGCCGCGGCGTTCGGACAGACCTTCTGGTGGGCCGTCGGCCTGATGGTCGTCGGGCTCGTGGTGGCGCCCTTCCTCCCGGGCAAGGAGATGACCGAGGTGGGCCGGGCGCGCGTCGACCGCGAGGACGAGCTCGCTCTCGCCGAGGCGTGACTCTCCTCGCGGCTCCTCACGCAGCCGTCGCCCGCCTCCTCGCCCCTCAACGGCCGGTGCCGTCAGTGGCACGTCCTGATCGGGTCACCGGTGCCCGACGTGCTCCTGCTCGGCGCGGTATCCCGCAAGGATCGAGTCGACGACGGCCGCGGTCCGCAGGGCACTACGACCGGTGCTCGGGCACTCGCCGTTCCCGGTCAGGGCGTCGACCACCATCTGGATGAGGGGCAGCTGCACCGTCGCCGGGTACGGAGCGGCGATCTCGTGGAGCCCGGTCGACGTCGTCAGTCGCAGCGGTTCCTCACCGAACGACGAGAAGCGCAGCGAGCCGGCCGTGCCGATCAGCTCGACCTCGTCGAGGCGCTCCTGGGCGTCGAAGTCCCACAGGCCCACGCCTACCACGCCCGAGTCGAACCTGAACGTCGCGGCCACGGCGTCCTCCGCCGGATAGCGCCGGTCACGGCTCACCGCGACACCGGTCGCCTGGGTGATCGGCCCGAGGAGCAGGTCCAGGAGATCGAGCGTGTGCGACCCGAGGTCGACGAACAGTCCCCCGCCGGAGATCTCGGACTGCAGGCGCCACGGCGGCGGGCCCGGCTCCCAGGTCGGCGCGGGGGTCTGCAGCCGCACGCTCACGGTGCGGAGCTCGCCGATCGCGCCGTCCCGGAGGAGGTCGCGGACGGTGACGAACCTAGGCATCGCACGCCGGTAGTACGCCACGAAGAGCGGGACCCCCGCGCTCGCGCACGCGCTGAGCATCGCCTCGCACTCCGCTGCCGTCCGGGCCATCGGCTTCTCGACGTAGACCGGCTTGCCCGCGGCGGCGGCGCGGAGCACGTAGTCATGGTGAGAGCTCGGTGGGGTCGCGACGTAGACCGCATCCACGTCCGGATCGGCCAGGAGCGCGTCGGCGTCGTCGTACCAGCGGGGCACGCCGTGGCGGCGAGCGTAGTCCGCGGCCTTCACCCCATCCCTGCGCATCACCGCGACCAGCTCGGACCCGTGGGCCTGCTGGAACCCCGGGCCACTCTTCAGCTCCGTGACGTCACCGACGCCGATGATCCCCCACCGGACCGGCTGCGCCAGCGGCTGCGTGTCCACGCGACGACCCTAGACGAGACCGCGAACCTGGTGTGCCGACCGCCGGTCCGCCGCGAGCACGCGCACGAGCGGGACGGGAGTGGGCTGACCCGTCCAGGTGCCGGCGAGCTCGGCGCTCGCTGCAGCCTCGGCTGGGGCCGGGACGGCGCGATGGTGCGCCTCAGGTTCGGTGGTGCGCAGCACGCGGGAGACGACGACCACCACGTCGCGCGCCTCGACGACGGTCGCGTCCCGCTCCTGGCGCACTCTGATCTCGTCGACCGAGACCAGCGGTGGCACGGGAGCCCCGGCCGTGCCGGTCCCGGCGACGACCGCCGTCGGCTCGCGGGTGACACGTTCGCCGTCGATCTCGAGGTAGAGCTCGGCCTGCCGCCCGCCGGTCAGGGTCGCGGTGGCCACGGTCTGCACGTACACCGGGTCGCCGACGCCGTCGTACACCCACCGCTGCCCGAGCACGGAGTGCTCCATCGTGCCGATGAACCACTGCTCAGCGCCAACGAGCGGCGCACCGCGGTACGTCAGCGGGACCTGCAGCACCGGGCCATCGCCGGCCCGGACCAGGAGCGTCTCGACACCGACCTCACCCGCCGGGTCGTCGAACCGGAACGCCCCGACGCTCGTCAGGTCCACGCCGATCTCGCCGGCGAACCACGATCGGGACGGTACCCAACCCTGGAGGAGCTCGATCTTGGACGGCTTCAGGTCAGCCCGGTGGAGGAGTGCCATGCCGCCGATGCTACGGGGCAGTCGCCCGATGCGGGGACGGAGGACGCGTCGTCCCTTCTCACCGGGAGCTGCGATCCCGAGCCGCCCGGGGCGTTGCCCAGGGGAACGCCCCGGGCAGGCCGACGTCGCGGTGCTCCGCGTCGTCGAGGTCGAGCGTCCTCAGCCGCTCAGGCTCGGCCGTTCAGGGCTCGATCGGCGTGAAGATCTCGGTGAGGCGGTCGCGCATGACGGAGCGGTCCGGGTCGACCCCGGTCCAGAGCGTGATGGCCAGAGCTCCCTGGTTGACCAGCATGCCGAGCCCGTCGAGCACGGTGAGACCCCTGGCCCGGGCCGCCGCGACGAGGGCAGACGTCGGTGGGTTCGGGATGACGTCGGCGACGATGGTCGGCGGCCGCAGCGAGTCCAGGTCGATCGCGGGCAGCGCGGTGACGTCGGGGAACAGGCCGACCGGCGTGGCGTTCACCAGGAGGTCCACCCCAGCAGGGACAGCCCATCTGCCCTGCCACCGGACGTATCGGCCGATAGCCGGGGTCCGGTCCGTCACGAGCTGGGCGAGAGCCGTCCCCGGCTCGGGCCGAACTCCGACCACCTGGATCTCCGCCGCCCCGGCGAGGGCGAGCTCGACCGCGATCGCACGCGCAGCGCCACCCGAGCCCAGGACGGCCACCCGGGCGCCCGCAGGATCGATCACCGTGCGCACCGAGGTCAGAAATCCCTGGCCGTCGACGTTGTGGCCCACGAGCTCGCGACCGTCACGGACGACGCAGTTGACCGCACCGATGATCTCCGCGGAGGGAGCGAGCCGGTCGAGGTGAGCGATGACGGCGATCTTGTGAGGGATCGAGCAGTTGAAGCCGACCCACCCCATGGCCCGGGCACCGTTCACCGCTGCTCCGAGCGATTCCGGTGCGACCTCGCAGTTGAGGTAGACGGCATCGATCCCGTGGTGGGCGTAGGCGGCCGTCATCATGGCCACGGTCGGGTTCTCGTCTGCCGGCATCGCGAACGAACCGGTGATGGCGCTGAGAAAGTGCATGGTCGGACGTGCCCTTCGTGAGTCGGGTCCTGGTCAGCTGGTCGATCGGTCGGTCACCGGTCCGGAGCTCCGGCGCACCTGGATGATCGCGGGCAGGAGCACCCGGCGGGGATGGCGTCCGGACACGGCGCGGCCGGGGGCCGCCTCGGCGAGCCGTTCCAGGAGCAACCGTCCCGCCTCGCGCCCCTTCAACCCCAGGGGCTGGTGAACTGTCGTCAGTCCGGCGCCCGCCGATTCGGGGATGTCGTCGAATCCCGTGACGGTCAGGTCCTGCGCCACCCGTAGCCCACGGCGTCCCGCCGCGTCCAGCACTCCGAGAGCGAGCACGTCGGCGAGACAGCAGATGGCCGTGACATCGGGCCGGCGAGACAGGATCGCGTCCAGCCCCTCACCTCCCGAGGCCCTCGAGGCGAGGAACCGCTCCTCCACCTCGACGTCGCCCTCGCCGATGCCGACCTCGGCGAAACCCTCGAAGAGCCCCGCGAGCCGTTCGCGCTGGACCGCGTAGGTCGCGGAGAGTCGCCGCTCCTGACTCGCCGGACCGTTGTAACGCGTCGTTCCCAGCCGGGTGCAGATCACCCCGATGCGCCGATGACCCAGCTCGACGATGTGCCGAGCCAGGTCGCGGGCCGCCGCCCTGTCGTCCAGCCCGACCCAGTCCGCGTGGGGGTGGTCGCGAGGTTGGTCGACGACCACCACCGGCAGCCCGCGTTCGACCGCAGCGGCCAGGTGAGGGTCGGCGTCGGGGACGCTGTAGACGATCAGGCCGTCCACGGCCGCGGCCGCGGTGATCGGCCCCCCCGACGTCCCGCGGGTCGACCCTGCGGACGGCGTCCCGGCCGCGAGCATCAGCAGGTTCCGGCCGCCGGCGCCGCAGGCCTCCGCCACCCCGGCCAGGAAGACCACGGACGCCTGGTCTTCGAACGCGAACGCCAGGTCGTCGGTGAAGACCAGGCCCACGACGTCCGTGCGGCCTCGTCGCAGCTGCCGCGCCGCCGGGTCCGGACCTGCGTAGCCCACGCTTCTCGCATGCTCGAGCACGCGAGAACGAAGCTCGTCCGACACCCGATCAGGTCGATTGAACGCGTTGGAGACCGAGGCCGTGGAGACGTTCAGGGCACGCGCCACGGTGGCGAGCGACTGTCTCTCGCCAGGGTTCATGACCACGAAACTATCAACGATGTGAAGTATCTACAAGCATCCAGGCCAACGCAGTGCCACGAATCCCTCGACTTCTCGGCTTGTGGAGCCTAGGCTTGATCGCGATGTATCAATCGATTAACAGGAGCAGAGATGGCCGTTGAGACGCTCAGGGCATCTGTCGTGGTGGTCGGGTCGGGCATGGGCGGCGGGACCACCGCGTGGGCCCTGGCGCAGCGAGGTGTCGACGTGCTCCTGGTGGAGCGGGGTGAGCACCTACCCAGGGAGGCGGCCAACGTCTCGCCGCGCGAGGTGTTCCTGAATCGTCGGTACAAGCCCTCCGAGACGTGGCTGGACGGCGCGGGACGACCCTTCAGCCCCGGTGTCCACTACGTCGTCGGCGGGAACACCAAGGTGTACGGAGCGAGCCTCCCGCGATTCCGGGAGAGCGATTTCGGCACCGTCGAGCACCATGAGGGGATCTCGCCCGCGTGGCCGTTCACCTATGCCGACCTCGAGCCGTACTACCTCGCGGCGGAACGCCTGTTCCGGGTCCACGGCCAGCACGGTGAGGACCCGAGCGAGCCGTGGCGGAGCGAGCCGTTCCCCTTCCCGGCGGTTCCCGACGAGCCGTACGTCGCCCAGCTCGCCGACCGGCTCCACGCGGCGGGCGCAACCACCTCGCCCACGTGCATGGGCATCGACCTGCGGCCGTTCGGGTCGTGCGTCCGGTGCGCGACGTGCGACGGCTTCCCGTGCCGGCTGGACGCCAAGAGCGACTCCGACGTCTGTGCGATCCAGCCGGCCCTCGAGACCGGCCATGTCCGGCTGCTCACCGGCGTTCGGGTCACCCGGGTCGCCACCGACTCCACGCCCGGGCGGGTGAGCCACCTCGAGGCCGAGGGCCCCTACGGACCGGTGCGGATCGTCGCCGAGAGGTACGTGCTCGCCGCGGGCGCCGCGAACTCCGCGGCGCTGCTGCTCGCGTCCCGCAGCGCTGACCATCCAGGCGGTCTGGCAAACTCCAGCGACCAGGTCGGGCGCAACTTCATGATGCACAACAACGCCCACATCGCGGCGATCGACCTCGACCGTCGCAACGACGCCGTGTTCCAGAAGACCCTCCAGGTCAACGACTGGTACCACGACGGCGGAGACGGCAAGCCGCTGGGCACCCTGCAGCTCCTGGGCAAGGTCCAGGGCGTCATGATGAAGAGCTGGGCCACCCGGGTACCGCTGCCGATCCTCGACCAGGTCGCCGCCCGCAGCGTCGAGTGGCTGGTGATGACGGAGGACCTGCCGCGTGCGGACAACCGGGTCACCGTCACCGACGACGGGACGATCACGGTCACCCGCCGGGCGGTCGGCACGTCGACCCACCGCATGCTCCACCGCAAGGCCACGCGCCTCATGAGAGCGGCGGGGTACGACGTCGTCGCGACCCAGCCGTTCGACATCAGCATGAACAGCCACATGTGCGGAACGCTCGTGGCGGGTCATGACCCCGAGAGGTCCGTCCTCGACCCCTACTGCCGTGCCCACGACGTCGAGAACCTGTGGGTGCTCGACTCGAGCTTCTTCCCATCCTCTGCCGCGATGAACCCGGCGCTGACCATCGCGGCACAAGCTCTTCGCGTGGTCGCAGAATCTGGCCTCGCGAGCTGAAGGACGGACCGGCCCCTGGTCGCGATCCCCGGGGTCCGAGCCTCGTTCAGATCCAGCAGACCTCACCGGGCGGCGACGCGCCGCACCCTGACGTCAGCTCGGGGCCTGCGCATCGCCCGCCGCGGACTCGCGAGCGATGAAGGCGTTCAGCTCCGCGATCGTCGTCATGATCGGCGACGGGAACACCACGGTGGTGTTCTTGTCCACACCGATCTCGACGAGGCTCTGCAGGTTGCGCAGCTGGAGCGCCAACGGGTGGGCCATCATGACGTCCGAGGCCTCTCCCAGCGCGGCCGCTGCGAGATGCTCTCCCTCGGCGGCGATGATCTTCGCCCGCTTCTCCCGCTCGGCCTCGGCCTGTCTGGCCATCGCCCGCTTCATGGTGTCGGGCAGCTGGATGTCCCTCAGCTCGACCAGGGTGACCTCGACTCCCCAGGCGAGCGTGATGACGTCGAGGATCTCGCGGATGTCCAGGTTGATCCGGTCCGTCTCGGACAACGTCTCGTCAAGGGTGTGCTGACCGACGACCTTGCGCAGCGTGGTCTGGGCGATCTGGTCGATCGCGGCGCTCACGTCCTCGATCGCGACGACCGACTTCACCGGGTCGATCACCCGGAAGTAGGCGACCGCGGCCACCCCGACGCTGACGTTGTCCCGGGTGATGATGCCCTGCGACTGGATCGGCAACGTGACGATCCGCAGTGACACCCGATGGAGCACGTCGACGATCGGGATGATCAGCCGGAAGCCCGGCTCGAGCGTGTCCCGCACCCGACCGAACCGGAACAGGACTCCGCGCTCGTACTGCTTGATGATGCGGATCGCCATCGCGACGAGCAGCAGCACGAGTGCGAGGACCACACCCCAGATGTACTTGGCGGCCACCTCCACCCCTCATCGTCCGCTTCGGTCCGTCGTTGCGCTCGGTGCAGCCACTCTCGCGAACCGATGACTGGTGCACCGCCGACCGGCCGACCTAGGCTCGACGGCATGACCATCCGCCTGGGCTACCAGATCCCCAACTTCACCTACCCCGGTCGGGTCCCCGCCGAGATCGTGCCGACCGTCATCCAGCAGGCCCGCGAGGCCGAGGCCGCCGGTGCGGACGCCGTGTTCGTGATGGACCACTTCTACCAGCTGCCCGGCATCGGCGACCCGGACGATCCGATGCTCGAGGCGTACACGCTGCTCGGGGCGCTCGCGACGGCCACCGAGCGCGTGCAGCTGTCGACGCTCGTCACCGGGAACACGTACCGCAACCCGACGCTGCTGGCCAAGGCGGTCACCACGCTCGACCTGGTGAGCGGCGGCCGCGCGGTCCTCGGTCTCGGTGCCGGCTGGTTCGAGCTCGAGCACCAGCAGCTCGGCTTCGAGTTCGGCACGTTCACGGACCGGTTCCACCGCCTCGAGGAGGCGCTCGCGATCATCCTCCCGATGCTGCGCGGTGAGCGTCCCACCGTCGCGGGCGACTGGTACCGCACCGAGCACGCGATCAACGAGCCGCGCCTGCGCGACGACCTGCCCCTGCTGATCGGCGGCGGCGGGGAGAAGAAGACGTTCCGCTACGCGGCGCGGCATGCCAACCATCTGAACCTGATCTGCAACGCGTCGGACGTGCCGCGCAAGCTGGACGCGCTCGCCGCGCGGTGCGACGAGGAGGGGCGGGACCGCGCGACGATCGAGACCAGCTTCCTCGGCTTCGTGATCGTCGACGAGGACGGCGACGCCGCGCGCCGGATGCACACCGGGATGCTCGCCTCGCGCGGCATCGACCTGGACACGATGGACGACGCCACGCGCCGGCTCGCCACCGACCGGCACTTCGTCGGCTCACCGGACGAGGTCGCGGAGCAGGTGAAGACCCGGGTGCTCGACGCGGGCGTCGACGGCTTCGTCTTCAACCTGGTCGCCAACGGGCACGTGCCGGGTGTCGTCGCGATGGCGTGCGAGGCGTTGGGTCCGCTGGTCAGGCCCTGAGGAGCTCGTCGAGGACCCCGGCCGTGACGACCGGGTCCTCCTCGTTGGGGCAGTGACCGGTGCCAGGTATCACGCGCACCGGCGCACCGAGTCGAGCGGCCATCGTCCGCTGCCAGTCCTGGGGCCACGCGTCGTCGTTCTCGCCGTGCACGACGGCGGTCCGCAGGGCGGTGGCGGCGAGCTCGGCGGTCCGGTCGGTGGGGTCGGCGAGGTGATCGATCGCAGCGACGAGCTGGTCCGGGTGGGTGAGCTCGGCGCGAAGCCGGAGGAACGCGTCCTCCGGGGAGAGGTCGAGGTCGTCCAGGTGGGCACGCTGCGGGTTCCGCAGCCGCCACAGGTCGATGTGCGGGTTGGCGACAAGCGCGGCGCGGTCGTCGGCGTTGCGACCCACCCACCCGTGCGGGCCCGAGCACAGCAGCGTCAACGAGGCGAACCGCTCCGGGTAGGCGATCGCCGCCGCCCGCGCGACCAGCCCGCCGAAGCTGTGACCGATCAGATGGAGGCGCCCGCCGGCCGCTCCGAGAACCGCCTGCGCGACCTCCTCGACGTCTCCGGCCAGCAGGTCCATGTCGTACGACGCGAGCGAGTCCGGACCGGAGGAGTCCCCCTGACCGCGCTGCGAGAACGACCACGCGTCCCAGCCGCGTCGGGCCAGCTCGGGCAGGAGCAGCCGGTGGTCCTCCTTGCTACCGGTGAACCCCGGGACGATCAGCACGGTGCCGGTCGGCGGACCGTCGGGGGCATGGTGCAGGGCCGTCAGCGGTCCGACCTGCGCCCGGATCACGAGCACCTGCGTCCCTTGCTCGAGCGGCAGGTCGCCCAGCGGCATCCCCGGCAGCACTGCCGGCGCGTCGTGCAGCACCTGGCCCTCCGTCCCGCGTCGGCTCGCCCGGCGCTGCCGCGACGCTAGGCCACGAGGTTCACCGCGGCAAGCGACCGGTCACAGGGGCGGCTCCCCCGAGGTGAGCCCGCGACGCGGGTGCGGGTCACCTGAGCTTGCGCTTGAGGATCTTCCCGGTCGCCGTCGTCGGCAGCGAGTCGACGACCTCGACCATGCGCGGGTACTTGTATGCGGCCATCTGTCCCCTGCCCCAGGCGATCAGCTCGTCGGGCGCGGCCGAGGTTCCCGGCTCGAGGATGACGAACGCCTTGACCTCCTCGCCGTACCGCTCGTCCGGCACCCCGATCACCGCCGCCAACGAGACCGCCGGGTGAGTGAGGAGGACCTCCTCGATCTCACGCGGGTACACGTTGTAGCCACCACGGTTGATCATGTCCTTCGACCGGTCGACGATGTAGTACCAGCCGTCCTCGTCGCGGCGCCCGAGGTCGCCGGTGCGGAACCAGCCGTCGTGGATGACCTCCGCCGTCGCGTCGGGCCGCTTGTAGTAGCCCTTCATGACGTTGTGGCCCTTGATCGCGATCTCACCGACCGCGTCGGGCGAGTCCGCGAGCTCCGACCAGCCGATCGGATCGATCAGCTTCATCTCGACGCCGGGGATCGGCAGCCCGATGGACCCGACCCGCGCCGGTTCCCCGTACACGCTGAAGCTCGCGACGGGCGAGGTCTCCGACAGGCCGTAACCCTCGAGGATCGTCACGCCGAGCCTCTTCTCGACGTTCTTGTGGACCTCCACCGGCAGCGCTGCCCCGCCCGAGACGGCGACCCGGAGGTTCTTCGCGATCGAGGAGACGTCGACGCCGTCGTCCAGCGCGCCCAGGAGGGCCCAGTACATCGTCGGCACCCCGGCGAAGAACGTCACACCAGTCTTGAGCATCAGGTCCAGCGCGGCGCCGGCATCGAAGCGCGGCAGCATGACGACCGTGCCGCCGAACGCGCAGGCGGTGTTCTGGATCACGGTCTGCCCGAACGAGTGGAACAGCGGGAGCACGCACAGGTACGTGTCAGGGGCGTCGACGTCGACGTGGAACAGCGGCCCGCAGGCCAGGGCGTTGTCGCGCATGTTGCGGTGCCGCAGCTCGGCGCCCTTGGGCTGCCCGGTGGTCCCGGACGTGTAGAGGATCACCGCGGTGTCGTCCTCGTCGGTG
>JAKBFW010000036.1:0-5557 GCA_021833345.1 Pseudomonadota bacterium
TACCTCGCGAGCGTGGCACCGTTCCGCCACCTCACGGACGACGGCTGCGAGGTCGCCAACCGCGGGTGGCGGCGGTTCCTGTGGCTCAACCTGGTCAGCGGGTTCCTCGTCACGCAGCTGCTGATCTGGATCGCGCTCAGCGCGCGGTGACCGGCACGGGTGGTCGAGGCCTGACCGACTGCGGCTCGGGCGACGCAGGCGTGCGGTCCGGCCGTCGGTCGCGCGGGAGCGCGGGGTTCCGCTCATGCCGATGAGCGGATGCCTCGCCGGGCCGGCGCGGTGGAGGCTGGTTCTATGCTGCGACGAAGGGGTGCCCGCGTGCATCGGCCGCTCGGGTTCGCGCGCAGCCAGGGAGATGGTGACCGGTGGACGACACGAGGTTGGGGCGGTCGGGTCTCAGGGTCAGTCGGGTGGGACTGGGCTGCATGAGCTACGGCGTGGCCGCTACCGGGATGCACCAGTGGACTCTCGAGGAGGACGCGGCGGCGGCGTTCTTCCGCCAGGCGGTCGAGCTCGGCGTCACCTTCTGGGACACCGCGAACGTCTACCAGGGCGGCACGTCCGAGGAGTTCGTAGGGCGCGCGATCCGGCGCTGGTCCCGACGTGAGGACATCGTCCTGGCGACCAAGGTGCACGGGACGATGCACGAGGGCCCGGGCGGCAGCGGCCTTTCGCGCAAGGCGATCCTCGAGCAGCTTGACGCCTCCCTGCGTCGCCTGGACACCGACTACGTCGACGTCTACTACGTCCACCGGTTCGACGACGACGTGCCGGTCGAGGAGACGATGGAGACGCTGCATGACGTCGTGAAGGCGGGAAAGGTCCGCTACCTCGGCGCCTCCTCGATGTGGGCGTGGCAGTTCGCCAAGCTCCAGCACGCCGCGCACCTGAACGGCTGGACCCCCTTCGTCGCGATGCAGGACCAGTACAACGTCCTGCGGCGTGAGGAGGAGCGGGACATGATCCCGCTGTGCCTGGATCAGGGCGTCGGGCTCACGCCCTACTCGCCCCTGGCCAAGGGTCGAGCCGCGCGCCCGTGGGGCCGGCAGACCGCGCGGTCCTCGACTGACGTGGTGGCCCAGGCGTTCGACCGGGATGTCGACAAGGCCGTGGTCGACGCCATCGAGCGTGTGGCCGAAGCTCGCGGGACACCCATGGCCCAGGTCGCCCTGGCATGGCTCCTGTCCAAGCCGGTGACCTCCTGCCCGATCGTCGGAGCCACCAGGCCGAACCACCTGATCGACGCCGTCGCGGCGCTCGACGTGCACCTCACGCTCGACGAGGTGGCGGCCCTCGAGGAGCCGTACACCGCCCAGGACAACTACTGGTGGTGACCGAGCTCGACCCTGAGGCGTGCCACACCAGTGGGGGTGCGCCCCGCGCCGTTCCTCGTGGCGGCACGGTCAAGGAGCCGCGTTGAGGGCCGGTGGTGTCGCTCGAGGACTCGGGGCCGTAGCCGTGGTGCCGGCGGCGCGCACCGCGCTGACGCGGAGGCGGTCGGACAGGGCGAGGACCTCGTCGCGAAGGGCGTCGGGGGTGATCACCTCGAAGTCCCAGCCGAGGCCGGCGAGCATGCGGGCCATGCCGTCGAGGTGCTCGGCGCGCGTCTCGAGGAGCACGCCGTCGACGTGCTCGCTCAGCCGTCCCGCGCTCCGGGGCAGTCGCTCGCCCGCATCCGCAAGGGTGGTCCGCAGCACGACGGCGACCTCGTGCGACCACCTGACCGCTGCGATGCCTGACACGACCTGCGTCGTGGCGTCGAAGTCGGCGGGCACGCCGTAGGAGCCGTCGCCCTGCGTGACTGAGGCGATGCGGTCCACGCGGAAGGTCCGCAGGTCATCACGGCCGTGGTCGTGTCCGGTGACGTACCACCGGCCAGAGTGGAAGACCACGCCGTAGACATCGAGCTCACGCTCCGACTGGCGCCCGTCCCAGGCGCTGTACGCGATCACGACGGTGCGCCGCGCTTGGGCAGCCGAGGCGAGACCGAGCAGGGTGTCGGCGCCGGCGGGAGCGGTGGCGCGCACCGGGGTCGTGAACTGTGCGGCCTGCAGCAGGCTGTCGAGCCGCTGGACCAGGGTCCGCGGCAGCACGCGCGAGACCTTGGCCAGTGCGCTCGCCGTCGCTGCACGCTCGGTGGTGGCGAGCCCCGAACGTTCGCCGGCCCTGAGGCCCAGGACGACGGCGACGGCCTCGTCGTCGGTGAGCATCAGCGGCGGCAGCTTGTAGCCCGGTGAGAGCCGGTAGCCGCCGTACCTGCCCCGCTGCGCCTGGACGGGGATGCCGAGGTCGGCGAGGTGCTCGCCGTAGCGCCGGACCGTGCGCTCGTCGACCCCCAGGCGAGAAGCGAGATCGCCGACCGTGTGCTGCCCGCCCGTCTGGAGCAGCTCGAGCAAGGCCAGCACGCGAGCGGTCGGGCGGGTCACGGCTCTCCTCGGCGCGGCGACGGAAGAACGGCGCAGCAGGTCCTGCATACCGGGCGGAATCTGTCCACAATCCAGCCTAGCGTTGCCGCCATGAACACCACCACCTACGTCCTCGTCCCCGGCTTCTGGCTCGGCGCCTGGGTCTGGCGCCCCGTCGCCGACTCACTGCGTGAGCGCGGCCACGTCGTGCACGCCGTCGACCTCACGGGCATGGGCGAGCGCGCCCACCTCGCCTCGCCCGAGACCGACCTGACGACCCACGTCGACGACGTCGTGCACCTGCTCGAGCAGCAGGACCTGCACGACGTCGTGCTCGTCGGCCACAGCTATGGCGCCCTCGTGACGACCGGAGCGGCGGACCGGGCACCTGAGCGCGTGGCGCGCCTGGTCTACGTCGACTCGGGGCCCCTGCCGGACGGCATGGCACAGGCCGACTTCGAGGGTCCCGACGCGCGCGCGGCCAACGAGGATCTGGTCCGGACGCGCGGCCAGGGCTGGAGGCTCCCGCCGCCGGCCTGGGCCGCTCTCGCCGCCGAGGTCCCCGAGGTCGACGACGCCGCCGTCGCCGCGCTGGTCGACGGCTCGCAGCCGCAGCCCTGGCGTACCGCCACCCAGCCGGTCGCGCTCACCGGCGCCTGGCAGCGGCTGCCACGCACGGGCGTGCTGTGCAGCTTCAGCCGTGAGCAGCTGCAGCAGATGGCACCGCACGCACCGGTGTTCGCGCACATGGTCGACGGCGACTGGACCTACGTCGAGCTCCCGACGTGGCACTGGCCGATGATGAGCCGACCGGCGGAGCTCGCCACGGTGCTGGAGTCGGTCAACCAGTAGGCGCTGGCGCCCAGACGCGCGGTCAGCCGGCGCCCGGGGCTTCACCGGCCACGAGGGGAGGTTCGACTCGATGGGCGCCGCACTCCTGGTCACCAGCTCCCGTCGACGGCGGTCCGAGCGCGCCGCACACGATCGACGCCAGCGGTCCGGACGTGGCGGCTCGTACCATCGACGGGTGCCTCCCCGCTCACCGCTCCCGGCACGCCACGGGCTCGCCGCCGCCTGGCTCCGCACCCCCGACAGCGATCGCAGGAGCCCGACGCCGTGGCCGACGATGGGTGCGTGGCTGCGGCACCGCCTGCCGGAGCACGTCGACGTGGCGGGGATGCTGGCGCAGGAACGCTTCGTCGAGGAGAGCGGCCGCGCCGTGCGCGAGGCGGATCCGTACGGGCCACAGCGGTTCGTGTGGTTCCACCGCGACCTGCGCGACGAGCCGGAGGTGCCGGGTCGGATCCACGTGGTGCACCGCGACGAGCGCCTCGTCGTCGTCGACAAGCCGCCGTTCCTCGCGACGATCCCGCGCGGCGGGCATGTGAGGCAGAGCGTCGTGGTCCGCCTGCGCGCCGAGCTCGACCTGCCCGAGCTGTCGCCGCTGCACCGCCTCGACCGGGTCACCTCCGGCCTGCTGATGCTGGCCACCGAGAGCCGCTGGCGGGGCCCGTACCAGACGGCGTTCGAGCGGCGCGCGGTCGAGAAGACCTACCGGGCACTCGCGCCGCTGCGCGCCGACCTGGAGCTGCCCGCGATCGTCCGCAACCACATCCGCAAGGTGCCCGGCACGTGGTGCGCCGAGGTCGTGCCCGGGGCGCCCGTCAACGCCGAGACGCGCGTCGAGCTGGAGGGTCAGGTGGATGGCGGCGGGATCTACCGGTTGACACCCCGCACGGGTCGGACGCACCAGCTGCGCGTGCACCTGTGCGGGCTCGGCATCCCCATCGTCGACGACCCCTTGTACCCCGAGGTGAGGGACGTCCCGGTCGACGACTTCCGCCGACCACTCCAGCTCCTCGCGGCCGAGGTCGCGTTCACGGACCCCGTCGACGGCCAACCCCGACGGTTCCGCAGCGTCCGCTCGTTGCCGCTCACCGCGGAGGAATGAGCCCCGAGACGCCATCCCGCCTGGTCGTCGCACCGCATGGCGGACGGACCACGACCTCGTCCGCGGCGGTGGGCGAAGTCGCAGGTCTCAGGCGGGGTTCCGCACCGCGTGGCGGACGTAGACCACGCCGTTGTCGAAGCGCCGGTGGTCGAGCAGCTCGAGGTCGAGCCGTAGGCCTCGAGGCAGCGCCGGCTTGCCGCCGCCGACGAGCACCGGGTGCAGCAGCAGCACGCACTCGTCGACCAGGCCGTGCCGGAAGGCCTCCGCCGCGATCCCCGCGCCTCCGATGCTCAGGTCCGATCCGGAGGCCTCCTTGAGCCGTCGCACCGCCTCGGGCTCGAACGTCCGCTCGATCCTGGTGCGCGCGGTCGCCACGTCGGTCAGTGACGAGGAGTAGACGATCTTGTCGGTGTCACGCCAGATGTCGGCGTACTCCCGGACCACCGCGGGCTGGTCCGCCAGCCAGTCGTCGTTCTCCCAGACGCGCATCGTCGCGTACATCCGTCGCCCGTACAGCGATGTGCCGATGTGCCGCTCGTGCTCGTTCCAGAACGCGTGCACGTCCTGGTCGGGCGCGGACCAGTCGAACGACCCGGTCTCGTCCTCCAGGAAGCCGTCGAGCGAGACGTTGGCCGCGTAGACCAGCTTGCCCATGGTGCCCTCCGTCCGGACGAGGGATCCAGCGTGCAGCGTCGCGCCGGCACCGGCAACACGGTCGACGGTGGGACCACCGAACCCGCCGCCGACGCAGCCGGGGCCCGTGCGCACGGCCGATCCCCGCGTCGAGCCCCGCGTCGAGCCCCGCGGCTGAGACGGCGTGCCGACGCTCCAGGTCGACTCCTGTCGAGCCCTAGGGTGTTGCCGGTGAAGGGACGCCGTTCGCACCCGTTCGCCGACCGGTGGAACCACAGCACCCACTACTTCCCTCTGGTCGCCTCACGCATCCCCCCACGCGTGGACGGCGTTCTGGACGTGGGCTGCGGCGACGGCACCCTCTGCCGTGCCGTCGGTCGCGTCGGTCGCCGCGTGGTCGGCGTCGACATCGACGCGTCGGCGTTCCCGGTCGACTCGTCGGGGGTGGGGTACGTCGTCGCGTCGGCCGAGGACCTGCCGTTCGCCGACGGGACGTTCGGAGTCGTCACGATGACGATGGTGCTGCACCACGTCCAGGCGGAACGCGCCCTCGCCGAGGCCGCGCGCG
>JAKBFW010000036.1:5657-21435 GCA_021833345.1 Pseudomonadota bacterium
CCGCCTGATCATGGCTCGGGCGCGTCGTATGCCGGGGCGCCAACGCGCCGAGATGGCCTGCGGCTAGAGCTGGAGGTGGAGGCGCAAGGCGTCGTCGAGCTGAGTCATCAGGTGAGTGGGAACCCGGCCCATCACTGCGCCCAACCGTTCGACGGACACGGATCTGACCTGTTCGGCTTGCGCCTTGGAGTCGACTCGAAGCCCCGACTCGTCGGCTGACAGGAACACCTGGAAGGGGAACACGCGGTCCACGGCGCTCGTCACCGGGACAACGGTGACCACGCCGCGACCACGTCGTGCGGCGGTGGCGTTGGCGCGGTCGTTGCTGACGATGACGGCCGGGCGACGCTTGTTCGCCTCGCTGGGCCGGGCCGGTTCCAGGTCGGTCAGGCGGATCTCACCGCGCAGCATCGGAGAGCCCGTCAGCCGTGACCGACTCCCACGTCGCAGCGTCACCCGAGCCTTCCCACTCGTCCCACGCGGCGGCATAGGACTCCTCGAGCTCAGGATCGCCCAGTAGTCGGATCGCCTGTTGGATCGCCGCCGAACGAGACGTGAGCCCGGCCGAGTGGGCGTACTTGTCGAGGGCGGCCACCTCGTCCTCGGAGAGACTGACGCTCAGCTTCATGGCCCAATGCTACTCCGGTAGTATTGAAGCAGCTACTCCGGTCGCCCATCTGGTCATGCGCGCGGCGAGCGGTCGCTCGCACCCGGTAGCCGCTGTCCGCTCGTCGGGCTGAGCTGGTGAACCTCCGGAGATCCGTCGTCGCCGTCCGCGTCGTTCACGGCACTGCCGGGCTCGGTGCGCCGGCTCGCCTGTCGTGCGGTCGCGTCGATCTCGGTTCGCCGCGCGTGGACGATGCGCCGCACGAGGCCGTCGGGCAGCGGGTGGTGGGCCGAGTAGTGGATGCTCCCGGTAGTGGTCTCGAAGTCGCTCAGCTCTTCCAGGACGGATGCGACGACCGCGCCGCTGTAGGGGTAGAGCGACAGGAACTTCGTCGTGCGTACCGTCGCGATCAGACCCTTGCCGCGATACAGAAGCGCCGCCATGGCGTAGCTCGTTCCTTCTACGGCGTCAGGCACGACGTCCCGGGCGATGGCGAACACGCGCTGGAGGGCGTCCCGGTCCGCCCCGTCGATCGTGCTGAGATACGCGTCGATCTCGCCCACGCGTCGAGGCTACGCCCGCGTGGTCACGGCCGGTGCGGGGCCAGACCACGATGTCCACCCGTTCAGTAGCGGTCGACGATCTCGAGGGGCTCGGAACCGGCGACGGTCCTCGGTCGCTCGGTCCGGGCCTCCCGGAACGACCTGGCCGTCGACCCCGCACGCCGCCGGTTCTCACGCAGATCAACGGTCCCCGCGACGGAGGCGTCCGCGACCGGGGCGATCCCGGTAGGGCACGCGAGGGTCCGGAAGGACGTGACCGTCAGACGCTGACCGGCAACGGCAGCCGAGAGTCGTCCGTCGCGAGCGTCAGGTGATCCGCGGGCTCCTTCGACCCGTGCGTCGAGGCGCGCAGCGCCCACAGGATCGTCGCGAGGTCCACGAACTCCTGGAGCCCCGCACCGACGATCGCCGGGATCCAGCCGAAGGCGGCGAGCACCATGAGCGCGAGGCTCATCGCGACGCCGATGCCGATCGCCTGCATCGCGACCGAGACCGTCCGCTGCCCGATCCCGACCGCCTTCGCGGTCCGGTAGACGTCGTCGAGCATGATCACGACGTCCGCGGACTCGCTCGCGGCGGTGGAGCCGCGGGCCCCCATCGCGATGCCGACGTCGGCCGCGGCGAGCACAGGCGCGTCGTTCACCCCGTCGCCGACCATCATCACCGGGCGTGCGTCGAGGGACGCGACCGCGTGCACCTTGTCCTTCGGCAGGCAGTTGGCCCGCACGTCGTCGACGCCGAGGTCGGCGGCGACGTGGCGTGCGGTGGTCTCGGCGTCGCCGGTCAGCATGACGACGCTCGTCACGCCGAGCCGGTGCAGCTCAGCCAGGGTCTGCCGGGCCTCCGGCCGCACCCGGTCGGAGAGCAGGATCGCGCCCGCGTACTCGCCGTCGACCCCGACGTACACGCCCATCTGTCCCGGGGCCATCGCAGCGGCCGGGACCGTTCCGGAGGCAAGGCGCTCGGCGACGAACGCGGCCTTCCCGACGACGACAGCCCGGCCGTCGATCATCGCGGACACCCCGTGCGCGGTGGTCTCGTGCACGTCGTGGCCCTCGCTGAGGACCTCGCCGGTCGCCGCTGCGGCCGCGACGATCGAGGCGGCGAGCGCGTGACCCGAGTACTGCTCGACGCTTGCCGCGAGTCGCAACAGCTCCGTGGTCTCGACACCGTCCGTGCTCACGACGGCCACGACCTCCGGCGTGCCTCGCGTGAGGGTGCCGGTCTTGTCGAACGCGGCGGTCCGGATCCGCGCGAGACGTTCGAGCGTGCCACCGTTCTTGACGATGATCCCGTTCTTGGCGGCGCGGGACATCCCGGCCATGAACGCGACCGGCGTCGCGATGAGCAGCGGGCACGGCGTCGCGACGACCAGCACCTCGGCGAACCGGATGCCCTCGCCGGAGATCGCCCACGCGACCCCGGCGAGCACGAACGACACGAGGGTGAACGGCACCGCGACCCGGTCGGCGAGCCGCACGAACGGGGCCTTGGACTCCGAGGCCTCCCGGACCAGCGCGATGATCGTCTGGTACTGGGAGTCGGCCGCCGTGGCGGTCGCGCGGACACGCACCCCGGACGGGCCGTTGACGGAGCCGGACATCAGCGCGTCGTCGCGCACGTGCTCCACCGGCATCGACTCCCCGGTGAGCGACGACTCGTCGAAGGACGCGGCGTCGGTCAGCAGCACGCAGTCGACGGGGACGACCTGGCCGGGCTTGACCATCAGCTCGTTGCCCACCACGACCGCGTCGATGTCGACGTCCTCGACGGTGCCGTCCTCGGTGACGCGGTGCGCGATGCGCGGGGCGCGCTCGAGCAGGGCGCTCAGCTCGCGACGCGCGCGACCGGCCGCATAGTCCTCCAGCGCGGCGCCACCGGTGAGCATGAGGACGACGACGACGGACGCCCAGTACTCCCCGACGACCACGGTCGAGACGATCGCGGTGACGGCCAGGATGTCGATGCCCCAGGTCCCGTGCCGGATGTCGTCGATCATGCCGCGCGTCTGGACCGCGGCGGTCACGAGGGCGTACACGCTCAGCAGCCACCGCGTCACGTCGGGGAACCCACCGACGGCGACGACCCCGCCGAGGAGCCCGACCAGGAGCGTCGTGGCGACCAGCGGGTAGGTGCGCGCGGCGGTTCGGATGCGGTCCATGGTGTCCGGTTTACCTCCTGAGCCACCGGCACCGCCAGCAAGGAGAGGCTCTACTGAGCCGATCTCGGAGTCTCGCACGCGTCCGCGGGCACGGTCGCAGGCGGCATCGAGGCGGGCCCCGGGAGCGCCGTGCGGCCCTCGGCCGGAGCGTCGGGCCGCACCTCGACCCGGCAGAGCGCGAGGACCGCGGCAAGGCCGTCGGGGGTGCCCGGCCAGCTCCGTTCGAGGGCGTCCCGACCGGCGCGCCGCGCGACCGACCGCAGCGCGAGCGCGACGACCACGGCGTCGTCCGCAAAGCCGAGCACGGGCACCGCGTCGGGCACCAGGTCGAACGGCAGCGCCAGGTAGCCGAGGAGCAGCCAGAGCCGGACACGCGCACCCCGAGGCAGGGTGCGGTCCGCGGCGAGGCGACTCACGAGCCGCAGGACGTCGGGGAGCAGTCGCAGCAGACCGCGGAGCGTCGTCCTGTCGGGCAGCGCGAACCAGAGCGCGACGACGAGCAACACCCAGAGCAGGAGCAGTCCCCCGACGACCCCGAGCGCCACGCCCCATCCGCTCGACAGGGCCGAGAGCCCCACCCGGTCCATCAGGCCGGTCACCGCGCGCGACACCTCGACGAGCGCGTCCGGCGCACGGCCGTCCACCGCACGCCCGTCCACCCTCCCGTCACGACCGAAGCATCCGCTGCCAGGCGACGATCCGGTCCACGGCCTCGCCGACGACCTCCACCGACGACGCGAACGACAGCCGCACCCAGCCCGCGCCGTCGACGCCGTCGAAGTCGGTGCCGGGCGTCAGCGCGACGCCCGCCTCGTCGAGGGCGCGCGCGCACCACGTCGGGGAGTCGAGACCGGTCGAGGAGATGTCCGCGTAGAGGTAGAACGCGCCGTCCGCCGGAGCGATCCGGGTCCAGCCGAGCTCCGGGAGCCGGTCGAGGAGCAGCCGGCGCGCGTCGGCGTAGCGCGCGACGTTCGCCGCCGCTGCGGCGTACCCCTCCTCGCTGAACGCAGCGACGCCCGCATGCTGGGCGAGGGCCGGCGGGCAGAGCGCGACGTTGCCCGCGAGCGCGTCGACCGGGGCCACGAGGTCGTCGGGGAGCAGCAGCCAGCCGAGCCGCCAGCCGGTCATCGCCCAGTACTTCGAGAACGAGTTCACGACGACGGCACCGGCCCCGAGGTGGTGGGCGGCCGTCGCCGCGGGTTCGCCGTACGTGATGCCGTGGTAGATCTCGTCGCTGATCAGGCGCACGCCGTGGGCGCTGCACCAGGACGCGAGGTCCGCGAGCGCCCCGGCGCCGATCATCGTGCCGGTCGGGTTCGCGGGGCTTGCGACCACCAGGCCGTCCACCGGCACGTCGAGCGCGTCCAGCTGCGCGGCGGTCGGCTGGTACCGGGTCTCCGGACCGCAGGGCAGCTCGACGACCTCGCAGCCGAGGGCGGTCAGGATGTTCTTGTACGCCGGGTAGCCGGGCCGGGCGAGCGCGACCCGATCGCCGACGTCAAAGGCCGCGAGGAACGCCAGCATGAAGCCGCCTGACGAACCGGTCGTGACGGCGACCCGGGACGGGTCCACGTCGACGCCGTACCAGCGCCCGTAGTGGGCGGCGATCTCGGCCCGCAGCGGCGGTGCGCCCATCGACTCCGTGTAGCCGAGGTCGCCGCGCGTGAGCAGCTCGATCGCGCGCTGGCGCACGACGTCCGACGCGCCGGTCGACGGCTCGCCGGCGCAGAGGTTCACGACGGACTGACCGGCCGAGCGGCGCGCGTTCGCCGCGGCCAGGATCTCCATGACCGCGAACGGTGGGACGTGGGAACGTCGGGACACCGTCAGTCCGTTGCGGTGCGCGTCGGAGGTCGTCATGACCCCATCCTTGCCCGTGCCCGCCCCGGCACCCACCTGAGCGCTCATCGCGCGTGCAGCTCCGCGACGACGTGCGCGACAACCGCGTCGGCGGCGGCCTCGACCTGCGCGAGGCACGCCACGAACGCGGAGCGGTCCCCGTACCAGGGGTCGTCGATGTCAAGCACGTGCTCCGGGTCACCCGGGCCCAGCACCGGCGCCGCCGGGTCGAACTCCCGGTAGAGGCGCACGCGCCCGGCGAGCGACGCATCGGCACCCGCCAGTCGCCGCAACGCACCGGCGTGCGCGGACGTCATCGCGAGCACGAGGTCGTGGGTGACCAGGTCGGCGGCCCGAACCTGCCGTGCCTGATGTAGCCGGATCGCGGGGTCGTGGTACCCGTTGTCGCGGAGGACTCCGACTGCGCGACGGTCCATCGGGTTGCCGTGCTCCTCGCCACTGATCCCGGTCGAGTCGATCACGACGTCGTCAGCCAGCCCGGCCGCGGCGAACCGGTCGCGGAGCACCACCGCGGACATCGGCGAGCGGCAGATGTTGCCCGTGCAGACGGTCATGATCCGGAACGGCGGCGTACGGGGCTCGGTCACCGTGCCATTGTCGCGGACGCTCCGGTCGGCACCGGACCCGGTGCGACCGGGTCCGACGAGGGCGCATCCGACCGCGGTGGATCCGACGGGAGCGGGTCCGACGGTCCGGCGCTCGCCGGGGCGGGGCTCGCCGCCGCGGGTACCGCCGGGGTGGCGCTCACCGGGATGGACGGTGTCCGTGCCGCCTTCGCTGCCCTCTCGGGGACCTGGCGAGCCGGCGGAACCGTGACCGACGGCGCCGCCGGCGTGGCGCCCGGCGCGGACGTCGCCGCGGGAACCGGATGCGCGGGCGCGTCGACGGGATGCCCTGCGGGCGCGTCCGAGCCGGGCCCGATGAGCTGGAGGAACTCCTGGACCGCGGACAGCGACGCGGGCATGAGCGGAGCCCGCTCCGCGACCACGGGCACCCCGGCGCGCACCGTCGTCCGGAGCACCGGGTGATCGGTGTCCCAGGCGGACAGCTCGTGGGCCTCCCAGACGACCGTCGGGCTGAGCGCGCCGAGCTGGGCGAGCACGGGAGCGGGGACGGCGGCCTGCGAGGAGTCGTCGAGGTCCTCGTCGTCCGCGTCGTCGGAGTCGGCGTCGGCGTCCTCCGCGTCGTCGTCGGCGACGAGGTCCGGTGACGCGGCGGCCGACACGTCCCGCGCGCCACCCGGGCCCGCACCCACCGGCGATCGTCCGGCGTCCGACGCCGCGCCCGCGGTGCGTCCCGCGTCCGGTGCGCCCGGTGTCCCGGCGGACGGCTCCGCCGTCCCCGGGCCGACCGCGACGACGACGTCGAGAACGACGGACGAGAACGACGGCACGCCGAGGTGGTCGGCCAGAGCGGCCCGGTTCTCGGTGGCCCAGATCCACGCGTCGAGCGCGCGGATGCCGAGCAGCCCGGTGCGGTGGTGCGCGACCTCCACGACGTGCAGCCGCCCGGCCGCGTCGACCCGGACGAACGGCACCCGGGCGTGGCCCCCGCCCGGTCGCAGCCCCCGGACCTGGCGGCCCACGGGCCCCTCGTCCCAGTCGGTGGCACGACCGACGCGCTCGAGCGTCGCGGCGATGCGGTACTCGCGGTAGCCCGGCGCACGCTCGGCCCGACGCCTCGCGATCGCCGCCTCGACGCGCACGATGATCGCGTCGACCTGCGCGGCTGAGGTCGTGCCGGTGAGCGTGAGCGTCAGCGGCTCCGGGTCCGGCAGCGAGTCGTCACGGACGCCGGCGACCACCCGCAGCCCACCCCGGGTCGCCCGCAGCGACAGCACGCGCTGCCCCTCGCACACCCACGACCGTGCGGACTTCAGGTGCTGGGGTGTGAGGTCGCGTTCGTGGTTCGCCCAGGCCTCGATCGGCGCCGCGGTCCCGGCGAGCCGCGCGGGGACGCGGTACTCCTCGGCACGTTCGAGGCCGTCGGACTCACCTGCCCCGCTGCGCAGCATGCGCTCGGAGAGCGGCGGGTGCACGACGGCACGCACGTCGTCGTAGGTGTACAGGTCGATCGGCACGTTGCGCAGCAACGCGGCACGCGATCGCGTCGCGAGGACCACGTCGTCGTCCCCGGCCGGGAGGAGGATCGCGAGTCGACGCCCGCGCACCCCGGCCAGACCGAACGCGAGAGCCCGGTCGTGGGCCCGGGGCGGGTGGACCTGCTCGACGACCACGACGAGGGTGCGATCGTCGGCGGTGGCGCGGACGCCCACGGGGACGACCCCGAGCTTCTCGTCGACCTCGATCACCGGCAGGTGCGTCGACGAGAGCAACGTCAGCAGCGGATCGGTCTCCTCGGCCACCGGCAGTGCGGTCTCGACCGCCTCGCGCTTCCTCGTGAACCATGCCACCACGCACACACCTCCGTCCCGTCCCGGGGTACATCGGCATGTCGGACCCACGAGTTCAGCCCGACACGCGGATCGGCGCGATCTCGCGGGACGCCCGCGGTCGCCATCGCCGACGTCGCGACCGCGGTGCCGCTCGACGACCGCCCGGAGCATCACGACCGCACCACGTACGACGTCACCGGCCCAGCGTTGCTGACCCTGGACGAGGTCGCCGACGAGCCCACAGTCACGACCGGCCGTCCGGTGACCTACCGCCCGGAGACCGTCGAGGAGGCGTACGAGTCGCGCGCCCGGTGAGCGTCTGGCCGCGACGGACGCGTCACGGCAACGTGAGGATGACCGGCCCGCCCTCGGTCACGGCGATCGTGTGCTCGGCGTGCGCCGTGAGCGAGCCGTCGGCGCTGCGGATCGTCCAGCCGTCGGGGTCGAACACGTACTCGTCCCCGCCCGCCACGAACCACGGCTCGATCGCGATGACCAGCCCCGGCCGCAGGACCATCCCGCGACCGGCGGTGCCGAGGTTCGCGACGTGCGGGTCCTCGTGCATCGTCCGACCGACGCCGTGCCCGCCGAAGTCGGCGTTGATGCCGAGCCTCGCACCGCGCCCGACCGCACCGATCGCGGCGGAGATGTCACCCATCCGGTTGCCCGGACGCGCGGCCGCGATCCCGGCGGCGAGCGCCTTCTCCGTCGTGCGGATCAGCCGGGTCGCCTCCGCGCTCGGGGTTCCCACCTGGAACGACACCGCCGAGTCCGCGACCCAGCCCTCCACCTCGGCGGCGAAGTCGATGCTCAGGAGGTCACCGTCGGCCAGCACGTACCGCGAGGGCAGACCATGCAGCGCGGCGTCGTTGACCGAGGTGCACAGGACTCCCGGATAGGGGATCGCACCGAAGCTGGGGTGGTAGCCGAGGTAGACGGACCGCGCGCCCGCGGCGTCGATCATCTCGTGGGCGATCGCGTCGAGGTCCAGCAACGTCATCCCGATGCGCGCCTGGTCGCGGACCGACGAGAGCACCGACGCGATGAAGCGCCCAGCCTCCCGGATCGCCGCGATCTCGGACGGTGTCTTCAGCTCGACCATGAGGACATCCTCCACCCCTCCGGCGTCACGCGTGGCGGCGGGCAGCCGCGGCTGGCGGCGGGCAGGGAACAGCCCGTGGGTCGGGACCCGGGAACCGGATCCCTGTCGCGCGGGACGGGTGCGCGACCCCACGGGCTGCGGTGACTGCCGGGATCTCGCTCGTCGCCCCCGCATGACAGGGGTCATGGGGCGAAACGGGTGGGACCGGTTCAGTCCGTCCGAGCTGCTCGGGCGACTAGCGGACAGTCACCTCTCGCGTCCGAAGAAACATCACTCTTCGACCACCTCCTTTCCCGATGGTCTGACGCTACGTCGCTCGTCGTCGGCTGCCAAGGGAATTCCGCCGACGGCGTCATCCGGCGCGCTCCGGACCGGGCCACCCTGCGCGGACCGGGCCGAGAGCACCGCGAGCGAGAGCCCGATGACCAGGGCCGTCGCGTGACCGGCGTCGGTGAACGTCTGCGAGAACAGCGCAGGTCCGAGGAAGTAGAGGACGAGCATCGCGGTGTACCAGACCCGCCACCGGCGGGGGACGCGCGCCGAGAGCCAGCCGAGCAGGGCCGCGAGCGCATAGCTCACCCCGACGTCCTCGGCGTAGACGACCGACCGGGGGATGAGGTGTGCACCGAGCCCGGTGATCAACAGGATCGCCACGAACAGCGTCGCCCCGACGTGCCCGATGACCGCCACGACGACCGTCGCGAACCGGCCGACCCACTGCTGCCCGTAGGCGAGCGCCACGAGAAGCACCAGCACGAGAAGCAGACCCTCGAGGTCGGGCACGACGAACAGGCTGGCCACGAGCACCGGGACCGGGTGCGTCCGCAGGTTCGCGAGGTTGGTGCTCGTCGAGGACACGACCTGCTGGACCACCCCGTCGGGGGAGAGCGTCAGCGCGATCGTGAGCGCGGTGATGACGCCGGACACGACGAGCGCGAGGTCCGACCGGACCACGACGTGCGCGGTCCCCACCAGGGCGCGACGGAGCACCGCGCGCACCGGCCGTCGGGTCGCGACGTCGGCCTGCGCCGCCGAGGTGAGGGCTCCCACAGGACAGACGGTAAGCCCCGAAGATGAGTGCCCCTCTCAGGCCGGGTACACCTGGGTCTCGGTGGCCTTGAGCGTCGCGAACACCCGTGCCCCCGGCGTGAGGTCGAGGTCCGCGACGGCGGCGGTCGTGACGTCGGCGAGCACGGGAGGCTGCGAGTCCACGCTCACGCGGATCACGTCGGCGTGCTGGTCCATGCCGTCGATGCGTCCCTCCCACGTGTTGCGCGGTGACCCGGCGGTCGGACGGTCGCGGTGCAGCGCCACCGCGGTCGGCGCGAACGCGACGAGCACCTCCCCCTCGGCCGGCTCGCTGACGTGCAGAACTCCCCCGCCGACGAGCCGCACCGTCGTGCCCTGCGCCGTCCCGCGCACCAGGTTCAGCCCGACGAGCCGGGCGACGTACTCGGTCCGCGGTGCACGGGCGACCTCGGTCGGGGCGCCGGCCTGGACGACGCGGCCGTCCTCGATCACGACGAGCCGGTCGGCGAGCACCATCGCGTCGACCGGGTCGTGCGTCACCAGGACGGTCGTCCCGGCGAACTCCGCGAGGTGACGCCGCAGGTCCGAGCGGACGACGAGCCGCGTCACGGCGTCGAGGGCGGCGAGCGGCTCGTCGAGCAGCAGCAGCCGGGGCTCGGTGACCAGCGCGCGGGCGAGGGCGACGCGCTGGGCCTGACCGCCGGAGAGCGCCGACGGGTGCGCCGACGCGACCTCCGCCAGACCGACCCGTGCAAGCCAGGACCGCGCCTGCTCACGCGCGGCCGTCCGCGCCGTCCCGCGCGCCCGCGGGCCGAACGCGACGTTCTCGAGCGCGGTCAGGTGCGGGAACAGCAGGTAGTCCTGGAACACCATCCCGAGCGGGCGGTCCTCCGCGCGGACGAACACGTCACGTGCCGGGTCGTCGAGCGGCACGCCGTCGAGCTCGACGAGGCCCGAGGTCAGCGGGACGAGACCGGCGAGCGCGCGCAGGGCAGTGGTCTTGCCGGCGCCGTTGGGCCCCAGCAGCGCGACGACCTCGCCGGGTGCGGCGTCGAGCGGCAGGTCGAGCGTGAAGCCGGGACGCTCGACGCCGACACGTGCGTGCAGACCCGTCACCGCGGGACCCCGGACAGCCACCGGCCACGCAGGGTCGCGAGCACGAGCACGGACACGACGAGCAGCACGACCGACAGCACGATCGCAGCCTCGGGGTCCGTCTCGAGAGCGAGGTACACCGACAGCGGCATGGTGCGCGTGACGCCGGGGAAGTTCCCCGCGAACGTGATCGTGGCGCCGAACTCGCCCAGCGCCCGCGCGAACGACAGCGCCGCGCCGGCGGCCACCCCGGGCGCCACCAGCGGGAGGGTGACCCGGTGGAACGTCAACCAGCGCGAGGCGCCGAGCGTCGCGGCCGCGTCGTCGTACCGTCGGTCCGCGGCGCGCAGCGCGCCCTCGACGGAGATCACCAGGAACGGCATCGCGACGAACGCCTCGGCGATCACCACGGCCGCCGTGCTGAACGGCAGGCTGATGCCGAACCACGCGTCGAGGTACTGGCCGAGCACCCCGCGGCGTCCGAGCAGCAGGAGCAGGGCGACGCCGCCGACGACGGGCGGCAGCACGAGCGGCACGGTCACCAGCGCGCGCACCAGTCCCCGCCCGCGGAGCTCGCTCCTCGCGAGCACCCACGCGAGCGGCACCCCGAGGAGCAGGCAGATCGCCGTCGCGAGCACCGCGCTGACGAGGGAGAGCCGCAAGGACTCGAGCACCTCGGGCCGGGCGAGCTGGTGCGGGAGGGCAGACCACGGCGTGCGCAGGAGCACCGCAACGACCGGGAGCACGAGGAAGGCCAGACCCAGGAGGGCGGGCACCATCATGAGCGGCGGCACCCCGCTTCCGGGACCGTGCCGGCGAGCCGCTGGGCCGCGTGTCGGGCGGCGGCTCATCCGACGTCGAATCCCGCGGCGGAGAGCACGGTGCGGCCCTGCGCCGACCGCACGAGGGCGACGAACGCCTCGGCTGCCGTCGGGTTCGGCGCGTCCGGCAGCACGACGATCGGGTCCTCGGTCACCGCGGCGGAGGACTGCGGGAAGTCGATGCCCTGGACCGCGTCACCGCCTGCGATGACGTCGGTGCGGTAGACGAGCCCGGCGTCGACCTCACCGAGCTCGACCTTGGTCAGCACGGCCTTGACGTCCTGCTCGAGGGTGTCGGGGGCCGGGGTGAGCCCGGCCGCGACGAACACGGAGGCCGCCGCGGCCCCGCACGGGACCTGCGGGGCGCACAGCGCGATGCGGAGCGCCGGCTTCGTCAGGTCGACGAGCCCCGTGACGTGCCCGGGGTTGCCTGCCGGGACGGCGATCTCGAGCCGGTTGCGGGCGAACACGACCGGGACCGCTCGGCCCGTCGGCGCCGCACCGGTCACCTGGGACATGGTCTCGGGCGACGCCGCCGCGAAGACGTCCACCGGGGCGCCGGCGAGGATCTGCTGCGCGAGCGCGGAGCTCCCGGCGAAGCTTAACCTGACGGCCGTCCCGGGGTGCGCCGCCTCGAACGCGTGGCCGAGCGCGGTGAACGTGCCGGTGAGCGAGGCGGCAGCGAAGACGGTCACCGTGCCGCCGACGTGCGACGAGCCGCTCGCCCCGGGCGACGACGCCGGCCCGGGCCCCGGGCCGTCGGCGCACCCGGCGGCGGACAGCACGCACACGAGCCCGATCGCCGCGGACGCGATCGTCACGCGCCGGGGCGTCCGTGCACGGCACACGTCGTGCGGTTGCACGAGGATCTCCTCCGGTGTCGAGCGGCGCGCTCCCGTCAGTCCGGCCGGTGCGCCTCCTGGCGATCACCGTAACGCCTGGGTCGCGGGACCACGCGCAGCGGCGGCGGCTCGTGGATCCAGGTCGGGTTGGCGACGTGGGCGTCGAGCCACGCGTCCATCGCCGCCACCGGGAGCGGCCGGGACAGGTGGTAGCCCTGCGCGACGTCGCAGCCGACGGCCGAGAGCGCCGTCAGGACCTCCTCGGTCTCGACACCCTCGGCGACGATCGTCAGGTCGAGGTTGTGACCCAGCTCGACGATGCTGCGGACGATCAGCTCGTCGTCCGGGTCGACGTCCATGGTCGTCACGAAGGACCGGTCGATCTTCAGCTCGTCCACGGGCAGGCTCGTGATCTGGCCGATGCTCGTGTACCCGACCCCGAAGTCGTCGATCGAGATGCGGATGCCGAGCCTCGACAACGCCTCGAGCAGCTGGTGCGCGGTGGCGGGCTCGGTCATGATCGCGGTCTCGGTGACCTCGAGCTCGAGCAGCTCGGGCCGCACGCCGTGCTCGGCGAGGAGCCCGACGACCTGCCTGATCAGCACGTCGTCGACCAGGTTGCGCGCGGACAGGTTGACGGACACGACGAGCGGGCGCCCGGCGTCCGACCAGATGCGGGCCTGCGTGAGCGCCAGGTCGAGGACCCGACGTGTGAGCGGTCCGATCAGGCCGGTGTGCTCGGCGAGCGGGATGAAGTCGTCCGGCGCGACCATGCCGCGTATCGGGTGCTCCCAGCGCACCAGGGCCTCGACCCCGACCACCTCCCCGGTGCGTACGGACACCTTGGGCTGGTAGTGCAGCACGAGCTCGTCGTGCTCGAGCGCGCGGCGCAGGTCGCCGAGCAGGGACACCTTCGACGGGATGCGCGCATCGAGCTCCGGGTCGTAGACGAAGACGCCACGGGCGTCCGTCTTGGCGACGTACATCGCGATGTCGGCGCGCTGCAGCAGGGTCGACGCGTCGGTGCCGTGCAGCCCGGAGATCACGACGCCCGCGCTGGCCTCGAGGTCCAGGACCGCGCCGTCGACGAGGAACGGGATCTCGAGGGTCGCGCGGAGTGCCGCCGCCGCGGAGATCGCCGCCGTGAGGTCGGTGGTGCGGGGGAGCAGCACGGCGAACTCGTCCCCGGCGATCCGCGCCACCGTGGCGTCCGGGCCGACGACCTGCGCGAGCCGCGGCCCGACCTGGCGGAGGACCTCGTCGCCGTGGTGGTGGCCGAACGTGTCGTTGATCTCGCGGAACCGGTCCAGGTCGAGAAGGACGAGTGCCGTGCCGACGCCGCGGTCGACGATCAGTGCCTGGTCCATCCGGTCGGTGAGCAGCGTGCGGTTCGGCAGACCGGTCAGGGGGTCGTGCAGCGCACGGTGCTCGAGCTCGCCGAGCATGAGCAGCTTGTCCGTGACGTCACGGGCGGTCAGCACCAGGCCGCCGACAGAGGGGTTCGCCTCGAGGTCCTGGACCGAGGCCGCGAACCGACGGGTCCCGTGCCCCCCGATCAGCTTCAGCTCGAGGTCGGCCCCGCGCTCGGGGGTCACCGCGTGCAGCCGTGCCGCGACCCGGGCACGGTCCTGCGGGTCCACGACGGACAGCAGGTCGAACGGGACTGCCTGCGGGGACTCCCCCGCGACGGCGCCCTCCGGGGAGCTCAGGAACCGCTCGGCCGACGGGCTGAGGAACACGCAGCGGCCGTTCCGGTCGGTGACGAGGACGAGGTCGGACGACTGGTCGATCAGGGTGCGGTACCGCGCCTCGCCGGCCCGCTCGGCCTCGTGCTGGACGTTGATCCGCCGCCGGCGGCCCTGCACCACGCTGACGGTGACGATCGCCAGCAGCATCACGGCCGGGCCGGCGTCGCTGTACTCCAGGGCGCGCGCCGTGTGGACGGCGACGAGGGACCCCTCTGCGGCAAGGACCGTCTGCGCCTGCTCGAACGCCGGGTCCACGTCGGACACGTCGAACGTGGCGGCCGCCTCCCACTTCCCGACCGCCAGGAGCCTCAGCTCCTGGTCGACCGCGACCTGGTACGTGCGGATCGCCGCGCGCACGCGTTCCGCCGCATCGGCGGGGAGACCCTCGCCGGTCGCCCGCGCGAGGAGCTCGTCCAACCGAGTGCGCGAGGCGGTGATCGGCCCCTGACCTGCGCGGGCGTTCTCGCGCCCGCTGATCACCCGCCACTCCCAGCCGTCCTGCACGTGCAGCTCGGTCACGACGGACTGCAGGTCGCGCTCGACCCGGATCCCCTGCTCACCGAGGTGCGTGAGCACCAGGGTGACGACCACCGGGGCGACGAAGCCGAGGAGCAGCAACGCCGCCACGCCGAGCTGTCGCCCGAGAATCCGCGGCCACGCGGCGACCAGGGCGCTGCGGCGACGCGAGCCGGGCACCAACGGGGTCACGTCGACGACCGTCCCTCGCGCGCGGCGACGTCGGCGCGCGGCGCATCGACGAGGTTCACGGTGGGGCCCACCCTCCGGGTATCGGCACGGACGGGCGTCGAGATGATGCCTGTGACCGTGCGGCCGTGCGGGCACGCACGACCTTGCCCGCCGTGTCGGCCGCCCAGACGCACGGCACGGCGACCAGCGCGAGGAGCCACCCGCTCGCACCCGGCATCGCACCGCCGAGCAGACCGGCGATCGGCGGCACGCCGACGAAGACCACCAGGGTCGCGGCCTCGATCGTCACCGCGACCAGCAGCAGCCGGTTCCCCGTCAGCCCGACGGAGCCGATCCACCGGCTCTCGCTCCGGCACGCGAACGCGTTCGCGAGCTGACCGAGCACGATCGCCGCGAACGCCGTCCCCGAGGCCGCCGCGAGGAGGTCCGGCGACGGGGTCGACCCGGGTGCCCAGCCGCCCCGCGTCAGGACGACGAGGAAGCAGCCCATCGAGACGACGGCCTCGGTCGGGCCGAGGACGCCGAACGCCCGGCGGACGACCGCGCTGCTCATCAACGCACCGCGCCTCATCGGCCCGAGCCTCGTCCGCGGGTTCGCGCGCTCCGCCCCGAGCGCGAGCGCGGGGAGCAGGTCGGTCCCGATGTCCAGCGCGAGGACCTGCAGCACGGTCAGGGCCATCGGCACCGCGCCGCCGGACAGCGCCCACACCGCGAACGGCGTCAGCTCGGCGACGTTGTCCGTCAGGTGGTAGGTGAGGAACCGCCGGATGTTCGCGTACGTCGCGCGTCCGAGCTCCACCGCCGCGACGATGCTGCCGAAGTGGTCGTCGAGCAGGACGAGGTCGGC
>JAKBFW010000186.1 GCA_021833345.1 Pseudomonadota bacterium
GTCGGCACGTGCTCGACGGGACCGGCGCGGAGCTGCTCACCGAGTTCTCGACGGCCGTCGACCTCGTGGTGGTCGGTTCACGGGGTCGGGGCGGGTTCGCGGGTCTGCTGCTCGGCTCCACGAGCCAAGCGGTGCTGCACCACTCCGCGTGCCCGGTGATGATCGTCACGATGCGGTCCCGGCAGGCCGCCGACTGAACGACCCTCGACGCGTGGGCGTGCGCGGTGGCAGCGGATCGACGCCGCCCCGAGGCTCAGCTCAGCGCATCGGTGAGCCGGTCGAGGGCCACGTCCAGATCCGCCCGCGGGATCGTCAGCGGAGGGGCGAGGCGGATCGTCGACCCGTGCGCGTCCTTCGCGAGCACGCCACGGTCGGCCAGCGCCTCGCACAGGTGGCGGCCGCTGCCGCGGTCGGCCGGCACGTCCAGGCCGGCCCAGAGACCGACGCCGCGTGCGGCGGCGAGCCGGCCGTCCGCGACCAGACCGCGCAGCCGCGCGTGCAGGGTCGCGCCGAGGTCACGGGCGCGCGCCTGGTGCGTGCCGCTTCGGAGCTGCTCGATCACGGCGAGGCCGACGGCGCACGCGAGCGGGTTGCCGCCGAACGTCGACCCGTGCGTGCCGGCGGTCAGCACGCCGAGCACCTCGGCGGAGCCGACCACGGCCGAGACCGGCAGGATCCCCCCGCCGAGGGCCTTGCCGAGCGTCATCAGGTCGGGACGGACGGCCCACAGCTCGCAGGCGAACGTCGTGCCGGTGCGGCCGAGGCCGGACTGGATCTCATCGGCGATGAACAGTGCCCCGGCGACGTCGCAGATGCGGCGGACGTCGGCGAGGTAGTCGGGCGGGGGCATGATCACGCCGGCCTCGCCCTGGATCGGCTCGACCAGGACGGCGACGGTCGTCTCGTCCACCGCGTCCGCGAGCGCGTGGGCGTCGGCGAACGGCACGACGCGGAAGCCGGGGGTGAACGGGCCGAAGTGGCGCCGCGCGTCGTCGTCCGTCGAGAACGAGACGATCGTCGTGGTGCGGCCGTGGAAGTTCCCCGAGGCGACCACGATCGTCGCCTGGTCCTGCGGGACCCCCTTGACCTCGTATCCCCACTTGCGCGCGGCCTTCACGGCGGTCTCGACGGCCTCGGCGCCGGTGTTCATCGGCAGCACGAGCGGGTCGGGGGCGGCAAGTGCGGGCGCCGCGAGCGCGGCCAGGGCCGTGGCGAACGGCTCGAGCAGGTCGTGACCGAACGCGCGGGAGGTCAGGGTCAGCCGGTCGAGCTGGGTGCGCGCCGCGGCGACGAGCGCGGGGTGCCGGTGGCCGAAGTTCAACGCCGAGTAGCCGGCGAGCATGTCGATGTACTCGCGTCCGTCGACGTCCCGCACGCGGGCGTTCTCGCCGGAGACCAGCGTGACGGGGAGCGGGTGGTAGTTCGGCGCGAGCCGTGACGGTCCGGTCGCCGCGATGCGCTCGGTCATGCGGCCGCGTCGTTCCGGTGGTTGTCGTCCGGCCCGTCCGTGCTCGGCGCCGCGGCCGCACCGGGCGACGTCGTGCACAGCTCGAGGGTGCAGCACTTCGCCCCGCCGCCGCCCTTGAGCAGCTCGCTCGTGTCGACCGGGACGGGGTCGAAACCCCGCTCCCGCAGCTGCGCCTGGTACGTCACGGCCTGCGGGCTCACGACGACGTGCAGGCCGTCGCTGACCGCGTTCAGCCCGAGCGCGCGCGCGTCGTCGGCGCCGACCGTCAGGGCGTCGGGGAAGAGCCGGCGCAGCACCCGCTGCGAGCCGGGCGAGAAGGCGGCGGGGAAGTAGGCGATCTCGGCGCGCTCCTCGGACCCGTCGAGCACGGTCAGCGCGGTGTCGAGGTGATAGAAGTGCGGGTCCACCAGGGAGAGGGACACCACCGCGCGCCCGAGCACCTCCTGGAGCTCCGCGTGGGCCGCGAGGGTGGTGCGGAAGCCGGTGCCGGCCAGCAGCAGGCCGCCGACGAGGAGGACGTCGCCCTGGCCCTCGTTGACCTCGGTCGCCACGTGCGTCGTGTACCCGTGCTCCTCGAACCAGCGCAGGTAGGCCGGTCCCTCACCGCGTCGCTCCTCGTGGTGGAAGTGCGCCGAGTGCACGACGCCGTCGAGCACGGTCGCACCGTTCGCCGCGAACACCATGTCCGGAAGGTCGGGGATCGGGTCGATCAGCTCCACGGTGTGACCGAGCGAGACGTAGAGGTCGTGCAGGCCCTGCCATTGCGCGACGGCGAGGTCGCGGTCCGTCGGCAGGTTCGCGTCCATCCACGGGTTGATCTCGTAGCTCACGGTGAAGTGCTCGGGCCGGCACATGAGGTAGTGCCGTGCGGTCGCGGTGCGGACCGGAGGCTCCGAGCGACGGTGCGCGCGCCTGCCGGTGCCGGGGTCATCCTCAGACGGCGCCATGGACTGATCCTCTCCCGGGTCAGCAGCCTGCGCGACCCACGGTAGCGTCTGGGGCGTGGAGACGAGAGAGCTGGGCCGCACGGCCCGTCAGGTGAGCGTGGTCGGTCTCGGGTGCTGGCAGCTGGGCGGTGACTGGGGCAGCGTGGGCGAGGACGACGCGTTCGCGCTGCTGGACGCCGCTGTCGACTCGGGCGTGACCTTCCTCGACACCGCGGACGTCTATGGCGACGGGCGGAGCGAGACCCTGATCGGCCGGTTCCTCGCGGCCCGCGGTCCGGGCCACGGGCTCACGGTTGCCACCAAGATGGGCCGCCGGGCCGACCCGCACGTCGCGGACGCCTACACGCTCGACGCGTTCCGGGCGTGGAACGACCGCTCACGCGCCAACCTCGGGGTCGACACGCTGGACCTCGTGCAGCTGCACTGCCCACCGTCCGCGGTGTTCGAGCGTGAGGCGACGTACGACGACTTGGACACCCTGGTGCAGGAGGGCCGGGTCGCCGCGTACGGCGTGTCCGTGGAGACCGTCGCCGAGGCCCTGACCGCGATCGCGCGGCCGAACGTCGCGAGCGTCCAGATCATCCTCAACATCTTCCGGCGCAAGCCGCTCGAGCAGGTGCTGCCGGCCGCGCGTGCGGCGGGGGTCGGCATCATCGCGCGGGTCCCCCTCGCGAGCGGGCTCCTCTCCGGGAAGTACGACGAGACGACGGTGTTCGGGGCCGACGACCACCGGACGTACAACCGCCACGGCGAGGCTTTCGACGTCGGCGAGACCTTCGCCGGGGTGCCCTTCGACGTCGGCGTGCGCGCGGCTCGCGAGGTCGCGGCTCTGACCCCGGCCGGCGCGACCACCGCCCAGCTCGCCCTGCGCTGGATCCTCGACCAGGACGGCGTCAGCACCGTCATCCCGGGGGCGCGCAACGCGGCACAGGCGCGTGGCAACGCCGCGGCGGCCGACCCGTCGGTCATCGCGCCGCTGGACGCGGACCTGCTCGACCGGCTCGCGCAGGTCTACGACTCCTCGATCCGGGAGCACGTGCACGGCCGCTGGTGAACGCGAGCGGAACCTCACCTCGGACGTCGACGAGGTCCGGGCTCGGTCCGGCTCGCCCGGCTCACGCCTGAGCGGGCTCGGCGGGGTGTCTCAGGCGGCGGGGTGCCTCAGGCGAACGACTCCGGCGCCGCGCCGAACGCGAGCCACGCGCCGTCGACCACCGTGCGACCGAGCGCGCGGGCGCCGAGTATGCCGACGGCTGCCCCGATCCCGAACGGCGCCAGCCGACCGAGGGCCAGGGCGCTCTGCTTGCCCAGCTGACGGCGCACCAGGCGCCGCGTGAGGGTCGCGTTCACCCGCCCGACGATGGGTGTCGGCACGCGGGTGAGCAGGGCACCGGCGAACGCGACCGGCCCGAGGCCCGACATCTCGCCGACGGTCGTGGCACCCTCCTCGCCGAGGATCGTCGCGAGCAGCAGGGCCCGGCGCCGAGCGGTGTCCGTCACCTCGATGCCGTGCACGCTCGCCACCGCGAACGTGAACGCGGCGGACGCACCGAAGAACGTCGCGATGTCCGAGACCGTCAGCGACAGTCCGACGCCGGTACCGATCGCGGGTGCCGCCGCGGCCGCACCGGTCACGCCGCCCGCGGTCGCGAGCACCGCGAGGTACTCGCGCTCGAGAAGACGGACGACGCGCTCGGGTGACGCCTCTGGATTCTTGCGGCGCACCGAGGCGACGTGCGCGTGGATCGTCGTCGACGGGATCGCGACCGCCTTGTCGAGGGCCCGGGTCAGCGCCGAGCCACCACGGACCAGGCTCGGTTCCCTCGTCGTCACGCCTCGCTCCGGGCGTGCGGAACGGGCGTCAGGCCGGCGAGCGGGCCGGAGACGGGTTCGACACCCGGCCCCGGGTCGATCACGAGCTCGATCGGGGTGCTCCGAGAGAGCGTGCGGCCGACCGTGCACACCTGGTCGACCGCACGTCGGACCACGGTGAGCAGGCGCGCGCGCTGAGCCTCGTCGAGGCTCGACATGTCGACCACGAG
>JAKBFW010000037.1 GCA_021833345.1 Pseudomonadota bacterium
GCGGTGCACGTCGGAGGAACGATCGTGAGCGATACGTTCGGCGGCGCGGCCAACACCTCGGCGCACACCGTCTGCTCACTGGGGAGCAGGTCCCGGGTCTGCGTCGCGGTCACCGTCGTCGCGTTCTTCCGGTCGAGAACCCATGCGCCATCGACCCAGGTGTACGGGGTCGTGGTGACCTCCCGCGTCTGCGTGACCGTCGTGGCGTCGCAGGCCCACGTACCGTCGACCCACTCGGTCGCCGTCACCTGCGGATCGGGCTGCGGCACCGCGCAGTTGGTCGCCGGGTCGACGGTCACCGTCATCGTCGCCGTACCGTCTTCCTGGAGCTTCCAGGCGGTGTCACCGACTGTCAGGATCTTGCCCTCGGCAGGCGTCGCCGTGATGACGTAGTCACCAGCCGCCAGACCGGTGGCCTTGCCATCGGTGATCGTGACGGGCTCTCCGCCGGACGTCTTGACCGTGTAGGTCACCCCAGCGGTCGTCGGCAAGGTGATCGACCCGCCAGTGATGTCGGCCACGCCACCGTCGCCGACCTGGCACGTCGCAGGAGCGACCGTCACGGGCCCCGGCGAGACGTAGCAGTCACCCGTAGCCGTACCCGGCTCGGCGTAGGTCCTCGACGTGTCGCCCGTGAGGACGTATCCCTTCTGCGCCGTCGCCAGCATCTTCAGGTGGTTCTCGCTGTCCCAGCTGAACGTGATGCCGGTCTGGTCTGTCGGCAGTGCCGGGAGCGAGCCGTCGATCGTGCAGGTGGGTGCGACCGGTTCCGGGAAGACCGCCGTCACCTCGGTCGGCGCGACACAGGCGGCGCTGGAGACAAAGTTCCACTTCTGGACGACGGACGCGTCCTCAGGCTTGGTGAGTGTGCCAGTGAGCATGTTGTCTGCCAAGATCGCGGCGATCGCCGCCGCCGTCCCGACGTAGTAGTCCTGCTGGTACGTGATGCCACACTCGGACGGGGTCAACTTTCCCGGCCCGACATACGTCTGGGGAAGACCGACGTCCGCGAGCGAGGTCGCGTGCGGTGCGTAGTTCGGCGCCTTCCACGTGTACCAGCCACTGATCGTCGGTGGCACATATCCCGGGCAGATCGAGGGGTCAGGTTGACTTCCGCCGATCTGAACCACCAGGGAGCGTCCCTGCGCGTCCGGGAAGGAGGCGCCCACCGCGACTGTCTGGCCCAAGAGCGTATTCGCGCTCACACTGATCAGGCCGTCGTTGCCGGTCTTGAGAGTCTCGTCGACACCGGGCGTACCGACGTATTTGCAGACCCACACCTTCGGGTCGTCGTTCCCGCCTCCGTTGCCCTGGTTGCTGACGCTGGGGGACGTCGTCGTGTCCGCCGATGCCGTCGACGTGGCCAAAGTGGCCATACCGAGCGACAAGAGCACCACGCTGACGAGCGAGGCGATGGGCTTCTTGTGTCTCACGGTCGTTCCTTCTCTGTCTGCAGCGGTCTCTGCGCTCGCGTTCGGTGCGGGCCCCGACGGGCGACTCCAGGTCGCGCTGCCTTCGCGACGCGACCGATCTCCACTGCGAGGTGCCGCGACTCCCGTGCACGAATAGGGTAAATCCGGACATACCGGGCCACAAGACAGATGGACGCCCACGTCCGAATTTCACCCGCTCGGCCGCACGGGACACCGGGGAGGTGAACCACCGGCCCGGTTGCGGGGGCCGCCCGCGAGCGGGAAGCCCTCGCCCGTCGGCAAGCGCACGCAGCGCCGCGCGTCTAGTCTCGAACCGAGGTGAGCGACGATGCATGCTTCAGTTGGCGACGAGATCATCATTCACGGACGAGTCACCGGTAACCCCGACCGCCGGGGCGAGGTGCTCGAGGCGCGGGGACCCGAGGGGACCCCGCCCTACCTGGTGAAGTTCGACGACGGTCACGAGGCCCTCGTCTTTCCCGGCCCGGATGTCCAGGTGGTGACGCTGAGCCGCTGACGGCTGCCCCGTGCTCCCGTCGACTCCGCCCAGCTCGCGACAGGGGGCTCGATGACGCACGGCACTCCGGAGGGTGGCGACCCTGTCGGTGCGGAGGGCGTCGACGCCGGCGCGACATCGGTGCGCATCGCCGGGCGCCGACGCGCCGTGCTCGCCGTCACGGGGGCCGTCGTGGTCGTCGGCGCCGTGCTCGCCGTCGTGCACCTCACGAGCCAGGGCACGCTCCCGCCGGCCGCGACCACGGCGTCCCCCGGCGTCCTCGTCCCCACGCCGACGGCGGCGTCGACCGCACCACCGAGCGCGCCTCCTCCCGGGTCGGCGCTCGCCGCGTGGCCGCTCTGGTCGACCATCCCGGCCGGGGACGTCGACCTGGCGTCCGCACCCCGAGGGCACGTCGACCTCGCGCGAGCCGTCGTCCGCACGCCCGACCCCGAGGATGCGTCCGGCCCACGTCAGGCCCTGTACGCGCTCGACGAAGACCGGACGTGGGTGCGGCTCGACCTGCCGGACGGCATCCCGACGGCGAAGAGCGGTGTCGCCCTCTCAGCCGACGGCCGATCGATCGCGTACACCGACGGTGGAGAGGGCGTGGCGCTCATCGACCTCGCGACCGGCACCACCCGCACCGTGACGATCCCGCCCGCCGCGACGACCGGGTGCCGACCGACCTGGTCGGCCTTCTCCCCGGACGGGCTGCACCTTGCCGTGCTGTCCGAGTGCGGCACCGAGCTGTCCGAGGGGGCTCCGGGCCGGTCGGTGGCCGTCGAGGAGGTGACCCTCGGCACCGGCGACGTCCGCCAGGTCGAGACCCTGCCGGGCACCTACCCGCCACCGCAGGGTTCGATCGCGTACTCGCCGGACGGAACGACGATCGTGGTCGGTGTGCTCGACGTCGGCAGCGACAACGCCGGGGTCGTCGACGTGGTCGCGCGCGACGGCACCCCCGTGGTGCGGTGGACGGGCACGTTCGCCGTCAACGTGGTGGACCCGTGGCGCGACGACCACACGCTGCTCGGCGCCGGGCTCGACAGCACCGGTTCGGGCACGGCCCTCTGGCTCGACACGACGACCGGGACGGCATCGCCCGCGACGGTCGCTCCGCCCTCCACGGACGTGTCCCTCGTGCCGATGCTGTTCGCCGACGGGATGCTCGTCGCGCGAGCCGACCCGACGTCGGGCACGACGCCCGGCACCGCGCTGTGGGTCACCGACCCGCAGCGCGGCACCCGCGCGCAGTGGCTGACGTTCACGGGCGTCAGTGTGCTCGGGGTCCTACTGCCACCGGCCGCGTGAACGGGGAGCCCGGTGGGACGGAACCCGGCGGGTGGGAACCTGGCAGGGCCGCAAACAGGAAGTCCCCGCTGCGGTCGCCGGTGAACATCCGTCCCGTGCGGTTCGCGCCCAGCACGGCCCGCGCTGGTACGACGCCCGCCGCTCGACCACGAGCGCGTCGAGCTCCTCGGCGGTACGGCCTCGCGCGCCGTGCACGGGGGGCGTCGTTGACCGAGCCGGACCGTCGGACCGTTGCTAGGGTCGGAATCGACCACTCCTTCAGCCGAAGGGCTGGTCATGAGCGGCGACCGGGCGCCACGTCCGTCGTCGCCCGACGCCCGGACCTGCACGTCAGCGCGGACGTCGTGATCCGCCCCGCGCGCAGGTTCGTCCGTGGTCGCGACCGGGAGGTGCGCGCATGACCGGGACGCAGGTGTCCACGCCCGGCCCGTCGGCGCCCGGCGAGCCCCGCACCTCGCCCGAGCTCGACGCCGTGCTGTTCGACATGGACGGCGTCATCACCGACACCGCCACGGTGCACGCGCTCGCGTGGAAGCGACTGTTCGACGACTTCCTCGCGGTGCGGGCGGCCGAGGACGACACGACCGCGCGGCCGGGCGCCGATCGGAGCTGGGCGCGGCCGTTCGACCTGAGCGAGGACTACTGCCGGTACGTCGACGGCAGGCCGCGGTACGACGGGGTGGAGACCTTCCTGCGGTCACGCGCCATCTCCCTCCCGTACGGGCACGACGACGACCCTCCCACCGCGATCACCGTGTGCGGACTCGGCAACCGCAAGGACGGGTACGTGAAGACCTGGCTCACCGAGAACCAGGTGCGCACGTACCCCGGGACGATGACGTTCATCGCGGACCTCCACGCGGCGGGCATCCGCACCGCGGTGTTCTCCTCGAGCTGCAACGCGGAGGGCGTGCTGACCAGCGCGGACGTGATCGACCTGTTCGACGTCCGCGTCGACGGCACCGACCTGAGCCGCCTCGGCATCCCCGGCAAGCCGCACCCGGCGATGCTGTGGGAGGCCGCGTCACGGGTCGGCGTCGAGCCCGAGCGGGCCGCGATCGTCGAGGACGCGACCTCCGGGGTGCAGGCGGGCAGGGACGGCGGGTTCGCGTTCGTCATCGGGATCGACCGTGGCACCTGCTACGGGAGCAGCGACGGCGACGCCTGCCGCCGCGGGCTCCTGGCCGCAGGCGCGAGCGTCGTCGTGGACGACCTCAGCGAGGTGACGGTGGCCGGGAGGAGGTTGGCCGTCCGCACCGACGCGGACGGGGGAGCGCGATGAGCGACTGGACCCTCGTCTTCGACGGGTACGACCCGGCGCTCGAAGGTCACCGCGAGGCGCTGTGCACCCTCGGGAACGGGTACGTCGCGACGCGCGGGGCGAGCCCCGACTCGGCCGCCGACGGCATCCACTACCCCGGCACGTACCTGGCCGGCGGGTACGACCGCCAGTCGACCGAGGTCGCCGGCCGCACGATCGAGAACGAGTCGCTCGTCAACATCCCCAACTGGCTGCCGCTGACGTTCCGCGCCGACGGCGGTCCATGGTTCCGGCTCGACGACGTCGAGGTCCTCGACTACCGGCAGGAGCTCGACGTCAGCCGCGGGCTGCTGCGGCGCACCCTCCGGTTCCGGGACGACCACGGTCGCACGACGCGGTGGGCCGAGCGGCGCCTGGTCAGCATGGCCGATCCGCACCTCGCCGCGCTGAGCGTCGAGCTCACCGCCGAGGGCTGGTCCGGTCGGCTGACGGTGCGATCCGCTGTCGACGGCAGCGTGACGAACACGGGCGTCCCCCGCTACGGCGACCTCGCCCACGAGCACCTCGACGTGCTCGTGCAGGACCACGTCGGTGCGGACACCGTGCTGCTGCGCTGCCGCACCAAGCAGTCGATGCTCGGCATCGCGCAGGCGGCGCGCACCCGGCTCTACCGGGACGCGGTCGAGATCGGCGGCGACCACGAGACCTTCGTCGTCGACGGCGTGGTCGCCCACGAGGTCTCGTGCGACATCGAGGCGGGCGCCCCGATCACCGTCGAGAAGATCGTCTCGATCTACACCTCACGGGACCGGGCGATCAGCGAGCCCCGGCTCGAGGCCACCGGGGCCGTGGCCCGCGCCGGTCGGTTCGACGACCTCCTCGCCGCCCACGCCCTCGCGTGGAAGGAGCTCTGGGCCGCGTGCGACGTCCAGGTCGACCACCGCGACGGCGAGAAGATCCAGCTCAAGGTGCGGGTGCACATCTTCCACCTCCTGCAGACCGCGTCCCCGCACACCGGCGACCTGGACGTCGGCATCCCGGCACGCGGCTGGCACGGCGAGGCGTACCGCGGGCACATCTTCTGGGACGAGGTGTTCGTCTTCCCCTACCTGAGCCTGCACCTGCCGACGCTGAGCAGGTCGCTGCTCGAGTACCGGTACCGGCGGCTCCCCGAGGCCCGCCGCGCCGCCCGGGCGGCCGGGTTCGCCGGCGCGATGTTCCCGTGGCAGAGCGGCAGCAACGGACGCGAGGAGAACCAGCTGCTGCACCTCAACCCGGTGTCGGGGCGCTGGGTCCCGGACAACACGCACCGCCAGCACCACATCAACTCGACGATCGCCTACAACATCTGGCGCTACCACCAGGTCACCGCGGACCACGAGTTCATGTACTCGTACGGCGCGGAGATGCTGTTCGAGATCGCCCGGTTCTGGGCGAGCATCGCGCACCACGACCCGGGGACCGACCGCTACGTGATCACCGGCGTCATGGGGCCCGACGAGTTCCACACCGCCTACCCGGGTGCGGACCCCGACACCGCCGGCGGGATCGACAACAACGCCTACACGAACGTCATGGCGTCGTGGGTGCTCAGCCACGCCGCGGAGCTCGCCGACCAGCTGCCCGCCCCCCGTGCGCGCAGCCTGTTCGAGCGGCTCGCCCTGGAACCGGCGGAGCTCGAGCACTGGCAGCACGTCAGCCGACGGCTACGCGTGCCGTTCCACGACGACGGCATCATCAGCCAGTTCGACGGGTACGGGGACCTCGAGGAGTTCGACTGGACGCGGTACGAGCGCACCTACGGCGACATCCACCGGCTCGACCGGATCCTCGAGGCCGAGGGCGACTCGCCCAACCGCTACAAGGCGTCGAAGCAGGCCGACGTCCTCATGCTCTTCTACCTGTTCTCGGCCGAGGAGCTCGCGCTGCTGTTCGAGCAGCTCGGCTACCCGTTCGACCACGACACGATCCCGCGCACGATCGACTACTACCTCGCGCGGACGTCGCACGGCTCGACGCTCAGCCGGCTGGTGCACTCGTGGGTGCTCGCGCGGTCCAAGCGGGCGCGCTCGTGGGACCTGTTCCGTGACGCCCTGGACAGCGACCTCGCGGACGCCCAGGGCGGTACGACGCGCGAGGGGATCCACATCGGGGCCATGGCCGGCACGAGCGACCTGGTCCAACGCTGCTACCTCGGCGTCGAGATGCGCGCGAACGTGCTGCACTTCGACCCGGCGCTCCCCGACGACATCGACCGCGTCGCCGTGAGCCTGCGCTGCCGCGGCCACCTGCTCGACGTCGAGGCCGACCACGACACGCTCACCGTCCGGACCCGGATGTTCGCGTCCGGTCCTCTCGCGATCGCGTACCGACGGTCCTACCGCGACGTCGCAGCCGGCGGGACGTTCACGTTCGCGCTGGTCAAGCCGGGTCCACGCGCGGTGGACGAGAACCCCGGCGGCCGCACCGCGCCGCGACCGCCGACGTGACGGGTGGGGTGTCGGAGGTCGGCCGGACGGCGCTCCTGCGGGTGCAGGGGACGTCCCTCGGCGAGCTCGGCGACGACGCGTTCCAGCCGCCCGGCTCGGGTGACGTTCGTGGCCGACCACGCGCTCCGCGCGGTGTCCGGGTGGTGCGGGCGACGTCGAGAACGGTGCGCCAGGTTCGACCCCCGGGTGACACGCGGTCACGGTGGCCACAGGTGTCACGCCGGTGTCACAGCAGGAGAGGATCACCCCATGCGATACATGCTCATGCAGGCCTACGGGGCCGTCGAGCTCGAGGGCTGCCTGCCGATGTCCGAGTGGGCACCGGAGGACGTCCGGGCGCACATCGACTTCCAGCACGCGCTCAACACCGAGCTCCTGGACAGCGGCGAGCTGGTCGACGCTCAGGGCCTCGCCGGCCCGGAGCTCGCGACGTTCGTCGTGTCCGACGGCGTCCACCCGGCGCGGATCATCGACGGCCCGTACCCCGGGTCCAAGGAGCTGCTGGCCGGTTATCGACTGGTCGACGTCGACAGCCTGGACCGCGCGCTGGAGATCGCCGCGCGCTCGTCCGCCGCCCCCGGGCCGGGCGGTGCGCCGATCCAGCAGCCCATCGAGGTGCGCCAGGTGCTGGCCGCTCCCGATCCCGAGGTGTGACCGCTCCTGACGTCGCGGGCCTGCTGGCGCTCACATGGTGCTGACCGATGCCCGCAGGCCGGCCCGCGCGTCGGCCGACGGAGCCCTTGTCCCGTCGGCCCGGCAGGGCCGGCCGCGGGGGGACGGACGGCCCGTCGTCCGGGTCAGGCCGACGCGAGGGCCTGCTCGACCTCGCGCGTGAGCACGGGCTCGGGCTGCGCGCCGACGATCCGGCGCACCACGGCGCCGTCACGCAGCAGGACCAACGTCGGGATGCTGCTCGCGTCGAACCTCGCGGCCGTCGCGGGGTTGTGGTCGACGTTCACCTTGACGACCTTCACCTGACCGGCGAACCGCGCAGCGAGCTTCTCCAGCACGGGTGCGACCATCCGGCAGGGCGCGCACCAGGGCGCCCACAGGTCGAGCAGCACGAGCTGGTGGGTGTCCAGCGCGGCGGAGAGGTCGGCGTCGGCGGCGTCCGCGACCCACGGCAGCGTGGTCTTGCAGGACGCGCAGCGCGGGTGCCCGGACGCGGCGGCGGGGACACGGTTCCTCGTCCCGCAGGACGGGCACGTGACGACTCGTGAGGCCATGACTCGATCATCGCACCGCAGACGACCGACCTCACTCGAAGCGCGACGGGTCCCCCGCGCCAACCCGGACGACGTCCGGGGCACCCTCCGACCAGTCGACGACGGTGGTCGGCTCGGTGCCGCAGTCACCCGCGTCGATCACCGCGTCGACCAGGTGGTCGAGCTCCTCCTTGACCAGCCAGCCCTCCGTGAGCGGCTCCTCCGCGCCGGGCAGCAGCAGCGTGCTCGAGAGGAGAGGTTCACCGAGCTCGCGCAGCAGCGCCTGGACCAGGGGATGATCCGGGATCCGCACGCCGATCGTCTTCTTCTTCGGGTGCGCGAGACGTCGGGGGACCTCCTTCGTCGCCGGGAGGATGAACGTGTACGGGCCCGGCGTCGCGGCCTTGATCGCCCGGAACGGCGCGTTGTCGAGGTGCACCAGCTGACCGAGCTGAGCGAAGTCCGCGCAGACGATCGTGAAGTGGTGGCGCTCGTCGAGGTGGCGGATGGCCCGGATCCGGTCGGCGCCGGTGTGGCTGTCCATCAGGCAGCCGAGCGCGTAGCAGGAGTCGGTCGGGTACGCGATGAGCCCGCCGTCGCGCAGGATCGCGACCACCTGCGCGATCGACCGCGGCTGCGGGTTCACCGGGTGCACGTCGAAGAACTTGGCCATGGATCGAGCCTAGGACCGTCCGCCCTGCTCAGCACGCTGCGGGCGGACGCGACGCCGCGACAGGCCGGCGGGCGGCCGGTCTAGCGTCCGTGGAGCGCGTCGAGCGCGACGGCCATCGCTGCGGCGACCCGGCCGTCGAGGCGCACGTCGGGCACCTCGATCACGTACCGGTCGCGCAGCCCCCACGTGCGCACGGAGGACATCACCGGCCGTCCCTGCGGGTCGGTGAAGTCGATGTGCACCGCGAGCGGGATGGCATCGGTCACCCGCCGGAGGATCGCGACGAGGACGTTGCGCTCCTGCCCGACGGCGCTCACCGCACCGGCCTCGAGGTGCCACGTGGAACGGAGCAACGACGCGGCGAAGTCCTTGCGGAACAGGCCGATCGGGGTGCCGGCGGCATCCAGGACGTCGTACGTCGCGCCGAGGTCGATCGCCTGGCGTGCCCGGAACGAGAAGACCGGGATCGTGCGGGCGTCGTCGGCATAGAAGGTCACCTGGTCCTTGAACGCCATCCTCTTCTGCTGGGCCACGGCGAGCACCGGGCCCTCGCCGCCGTCCGTCGCGAGCGCGCGGATCTCGTACCGGTTCACCGTCATCGTGAGGCGCTGCGTGACGACGAACCTCCTGAGGCCGTCCCAGGCCTGTTCCTGCGCGCTCACGTCACTCCCTCGGCACGGGTGGCACCGGGCGTCCTGCGACGTCGGCGGCCCCAGGCTCCCACACCGGGCGGCGCCACGAGTCGCGGCGACTCGCTCGACGCGCCGCTCGCGAGGCGTGACGTCTAGGCCCAAGGTCATGAGGTAAGGCTTACCTACTCCGTAGTCTGGGGTCATGACGCTGCGCGACGCCCCGGAGGGTGCCCACGTGCGTCTGACCGGCCTCCGCCTGTCGGACGAGGTCACGCTCCGGCTCCGCGAGATGGGGCTACGGCCCGGGGCCGTCGCCCGGGTGGTTCAGCACGCCGCCTTCGGCGGCCGGGTCGTCGCCGTCGCCGGGTCCCGCTACGCGATCGATACCCAGACCGCCGCACTGATCGACGTCGAACCGATCGGGTCGCACGACGCACGGGCGATCGCCGGCACCGCGGGCGACCGCACCGCCCCGGCGTCCGCCGTGGTCGGCCGATGAGCTGCCACGAGACCGGCCCCGGTCTGGTCCGGGGCGCCGTCGCGACCGCGCCGCCGTCGGGCCGGGTGCTCCTCGTCGGCGCCCCGAACGTCGGCAAGTCGACGCTGTTCAACGCGCTGACCGGCGCGCGGCAGCGGACCGTCAACGCCCCCGGCACCACCGTCGAGCTCGCCACCGGGACCTGGCACGTCGTCGGCACAGGGCAGTCCGCAAGCACAGGGCAGTCCGTCAGCACAGGGCAGTCCGTCAGCACGGGGACGGCACACGCGACCACCCGCTCGCGGACCCTCGTCGACCTGCCCGGTACGTACAGCCTGCTGGCCCGGTTGGCCGACGAGCAGGTCACCGCCGATGCCGTCCTCGAGCTCGCGCGCACACCCGGGTCCGGGGTCGCCGTCGTCGTCCTCGACGCGAGCGCGCTGACGCGGTCGCTCTACCTGCTCGCCCAGGTCGCGCGCACCGGGGCGCCGGTCGTCGTCGGCCTCACGATGCTCGACGTGGTCGTCCCCGACTCGCCGACCGGCGCCGCGCCGCCCGAGGTGCTTGCCGACGTGCTGGCCGACATCCTCGGTGTGCCGGTCGTGCCGCTCAGCTGCCGGGACCGGTCGCCCCGCGGGCTCGGTGCGCTCCGGGAGGCCGTCGACGCGGTCACCGCGAACCCGCGTCCCGTGCGCGACCTCCCGCTGCCCTCCTGCTGCGCGGAGACCGACGTGACCGACCTCGCGACCGACCTCGCCCAGGCCGAGCTGACGTTCGCGTGGGTCGAGCGCGTCGCCGCCGAGGTCGCAGCCCGCCTGGGCGTGGCCACCGACGCCCAGGAGAGCGTCGACGCGCCTCCGGGACCGGCCACGTCGTCGTTCTCCGATCGTGTGGATGGCGTCCTGCTGCACCCGTGGGCGGGCATCCCGATCTTCCTCGCCGTCGTGTGGCTCCTCTTCGAGCTGACCACCGCGCTCGCCGCGCCGCTCGTGAACCTGATCGACGGGATCGTGCACGGCCCGGTCGCGGAGGCCGTCACCTGGGCCCTCGGCACGGTCGGGCTCGACGGCGGCTGGCTGCACGGGCTCCTCGTGGACGGCCTGCTCGCGGGCGTCGGCACGGTGCTGACGTTCCTGCCGGTCATGGCCGTCATGTTCCTGGCCCTCGGCGTGCTCGAGGACTCGGGCTACCTCGCGCGCGCCGCGTTCGTCGCCGACCGCGCCATGCGATCCCTCGGGCTGGACGGGCGCGCACTGCTGCCGCTCGTCGTCGGGTTCGGCTGCAACCTGCCGGCGCTCGCCGCGACCCGCACCCTCCCGAACGCGCGGCACCGACTCCTGACCGGGCTGCTCATCCCGCTGACGTCGTGCTCGGCGCGGCTGACCGTGTACGTGCTCCTCGCGGGCGCGTTCTTCCCCAGGTATGCGGGCACCGCCATCTTCCTGATGTACGTGGCGAGCGTCGCGCTCGTGCTCGGCGGGGGCCTCCTGCTGCGTCGGACGGCGTTCCGTGACGTCCGGCCGGAGCCGCTGGTGCTCGTCCTGCCGGCCTACCAACGCCCCCGGCTGCGCCCGCTGGCGCTCACGGTCCGCTCGCGCGTCGGGGCGTTCGTCGCCGGTGCCGGCAAGATCATCGTCGCGACCATGCTGGTCGTGTGGGTGCTGATGGCGATCCCGGTCGCCGGGCAGCACGCCGTCGGCGACGTCCCGGTCGCCGACAGCGCCTACGGGCGGGTCGCCTCCGCGATCACGCCGATCTTCTCGCCGGCCGGCTTCGGCAACGACCATGCGAGCGCCGCCCTGATCACGGGGTTCGTGGCCAAGGAGGTCGTGGTCGGCTCGTTCGCCCAGTCGTATGCCGTCGCGGAGCCCGGCGACGCGGCTCGCGCCGGGAGCCTCGGGGATCGCCTCCGCGAGTCGTTCGCCACGTCGTCCGGCGGACACGGGGCCGCGGCTGCCGCAGCGTTCCTGGTGTTCGTGCTCGCCTACACGCCGTGCGTCGCCACGCTCGCCGAGCAACGTCGGCTGTTCGGGTGGCGACCGACGCTCGGAGCCGTCAGCGCTCAGCTCGTGACGGCCTGGCTGCTGGCGGTGCTCGTCTTCCAGATCGGGTCACGGCTGTGAGCCGCGCCCCTGGCGCCTGGTCGCGGGTGCTCGCCGAAGCAGCCGCGCACGGCGGGACCGCGTCCCAGGTCGCCGAGCGCCTCGGCCTTCCCGCGCCCCTGGTCAGCGCCGTGCTCGACCATGCCGAGCGCCTGGGGATCCTCAGCGTCGCGGGCCGCACCTGCAGCTCGACCTGTCCCTCCGGTCCGGAGCGCCCCGCGGCCTGCCACGGCTGTCCCCTCGGCTCCGGCGGCTGAGACCGAGGGTCGGCGGCGTCGGGCGACGACGCGAACGATCGGGGTCCCCGGTCATGACCGGGGGTGCGTCGAGGTCAGCGGGTCGGGACGGGGACGTTCTCGGGGAGAGGCTCGTAGTGGTCGTGCGCGGCGGCGAACTCGCCACGGCCGCCGGTGAGCGAGCGGAGGTCGAGGACGTAGCGGCCCAGCTCGGCCTCGGGGACCAGGGCGCTGATCGCGCTGCGACCGTCGGCCAGCGCGCTCGTGCCGGTGATGCGACCACGCCGGGACGAGAGATCGCCCAGGACCTCGCCCTGGAGGGCGGCCGGCACCGTGACCGTCACCGCGGAGACCGGTTCGAGGACGACGGTTCCGGCTGCGGTGAGCGCCTCGCGCAGACCGTGGGCGGCGGCCGTCTTGAAGGCCATGTCCGAGGAGTCGACGGCATGGAACTTCCCGTCGACGCACTCGACGCGGACGTCGACCACCGGGAAGCCGTGCAGACCACCGGACGCCATCGCCTCGATGATGCCGCGCTCGATCGCCGGCAGGTAGTGCCGGGGGATGGACCCGCCGACGATCTTGTCGACGAACTCGAAGCCGGAGCCCCGAGGCGTCGGCTCGACCTTGAGCTGGGCGACGGCGAACTGGCCGTGACCGCCGGACTGCTTCTTGACCTTGCCCTCGGCCTGGGTCGACCGGGCGATGGTCTCGCGGTAGGCGATCCGGACGGGCTCGGTCTCGACGTTCACGCCGAACTTCCGGGCGAGCCGCTCGAGGGCGACGGCGAGGTGCATGTCACCGGCACCGCGCAGGACGGTCTGACCGGGATCACCCGGGGTTCCGGTGCGCTCGACCGCGAGCGTCGGGTCCTCCGCGACGAGCCGCGCGAGCGACCCGGAGAGCTTGTCGTCGTCGGACTGCGTGACCGGTCGGAGCGCGAGAGCGAACGGGGTGGGCCGAGGTGCGGGTCCGACGACGCGCACGGGCGTGGACGTGCGCGCGAGCGCCGACCCCGTCGGGCTGGCGCTGAGCTTCGCGACGGCGGCGAGGTCACCCGCGACCACCGAGTCGGTGGGGAGGTGCTCCTTGCCCCGCAAGGTGAAGAGGCCGTGCAGCCGCTCGGTCGCACCGGTCGTCGTGTTGACCAGGTGGTCCTCGGCCGAGATCGTCCCGGAGAGCACCTTGAACAGCGAGACCTGCCCGACGAACGGGTCGGCGACGGTGCGGAAGACGTAGACGAGCGGGTCACCCGCAGGATCGGCCGCGACGTGCACCTCGGCCCCGCCGACCGTCACGGTGCGGAGCCGGTCCGCGGGCGACGGCGCGAGCTCGCACAGGAAGTCGGCGAGGCGGTCGACTCCGACGCCGGTGATCGCGGACCCGAGCACCACCGGGAACTCGAGGCAGTCACGGACCTCGTGCGCGAGCGAGCGCTCGAGGTCGGTCGCCGAAGGGACGTCGCCCGCGAGGTACCGCTCGAGCTGCTCGTCGTCGCCCGAGACGATCTCCTCGGCGATCTCGTCGTGCAGGTCGTGCTCGGCGGAGGCGACGTCGGCGGGGAGCGCCTCGTCGTGGTGGCGGCCGGCGGCGTCGTACGCGTAGCCGTGGTCGGAGAGGACGTCCGCGACGCCGTGCAGCTGCTCGGCCTCACCGAGCGGTAGCTCGAGCGGCACGAGCCCGGAACCGAACGCGGCCCGGAGGTCGGACAGGACCCGCTGGAAGTCGGCGCGCGGCTTGTCCTCCTTGGTCACGAAGACGATCCGGGGGATGCCGAGGGCCGTGCACTGCTCCCAGGCCAGCTCGGTGCCGGCCTCCACGCCGTCGACCGCGCTCACGACGAGAACGGCGACGTCGGCCACCGCGAGCGCGGCGTCGACGGCCCCGCCGAAGTCGGCGTAGCCGGGGGTGTCGAGCAGGTTGATCTTGTAGGTCTCACCGTCCGGCGCGGTCCACTCGACGGGCGCGACCGCCAGCGAGAGCGAGATGCCGCGGGCGATCTCCTCGGGCTCGTGGTCGGAGATGGTGGTGCCCTCCTCGACCCGGCCCGCGCGCGTGAGGGCTCCGGACCTGAGCAGCAGCGCCTCGGTCAGCGTCGTCTTGCCGCTCCCGCTGTGCCCCACCAGGGCGACGTTGCGGATCCTCGGCGTCGTTGCCGTTCCCATGCGGTGCTCCTTCGTCGGAGTCGGGCCTTGGGGACAGGCTAGTCAGGACGGCGGCGCCGTGCTCGGGACCTTCGATGCTGGCGTGCGGCGCGGGTCCGCGGCGAGCGGCCGGGTCTGCTCCTCGAGGTCGAGCTCGACGACGAGGGCGTCGAGGAACGCGACGACGGCGCCGCGCGACTCGGCCGGGACGGCCCGGGCGATCGCCGCCATCTGCTCGTGCATGCGGGTCAGCCGGTCGCGGATCTCGGCGTGCGCGTAGGGGGTCGACGCGAGGATCAACGACCGGCGGTCGGACGGGTGCGGCGCCCGGGTGAGGTGGCCCGACGCGGTGAGCCGGTCGAGCAGCTTGGTGGTCGACGCGGACGAGATCGCGAGGTGGTCGGCGAGGTCGCGCGGCGTGAGGTGGTCGTCACGGGTCTCGGCCTCGATCACGAGCTGCAGCGCGCGCAGGTCGGTCTCGTTCATGTCCATCCCGGCGCTCATCCGTCGGCGCATCTCCTGGTCGGCGCGCCCGAACCGCCGGAGCGCGCGCAGGACGCCGATGACGTCGGGCTCGTCGTCATACCAGTAGCCCTCTCCCCCCGGCTCTGGTGGGCCCGCTGGAACGGCCTGCTCCGACGCGAGCGTCGGTCCCTTCGGTCCTGCCGACCGGTCGGCCGACGGCCGCCGGGTGAGGTGTTCCTGAGTGCTGTCCGTTGACACGCTTAGATGCTACCGTAACTATTAACTAGCCTGGCTAGCGAAACTCATCAGGCCCCGACGATGCGAGGAGAGCGCGATGGACAGCCCCCGACTGCTGGACGGCGAGGCCGCGGACGACGTCGTGCTGCTCGACGACGACGGCGCCCCGGTCGGCCGCGCGTCGCGGTCGACGGTGCACACCGCGACGACCCCGCTGCACCTGGCGTTCTCCTGCTACGTGGTCCGCCCCGACGGTGCCGTCCTCCTCACGCGTCGGGCACTGACCAAGCGGACCTGGCCCGGGGTGTGGACCAACGCCTTCTGCGGCCACCCGCGACCCGGCGAGGACGTCGCCGACGCCGTCGCCCGGCACGCCTGCCACGAGCTCGGCCTCACGGTGCACGACGCTCGCCTCGCCCTCCCCGACTTCCGGTACCGCGCGGTCGACGCCTCGGGAACCGTGGAGAACGAGGTGTGCCCGGTGTACGTCGCATGCGTCGACGAGGACCCCGAACCGGACCCGTACGAGGTGATGGACCTGCGCTGGTCGACGCCGGAGGAGGTCGTCGGCCTCGTGGCGGCCGCGCCGTGGGCGGTCAGCCCGTGGATGGTCGAGCAGCTGCGCGCCGGTGGCCACGACCTGCTCGTGGAGGCGGCGCGATGAGCCACCACGACGCGTTGCTCGAGACGTTCTTCGCCGAGGGCACGGAGCGCTCCGCGGCGGTCGGACCCGAGTACCGCGACCTGTGGACGAGCCTCGACGCGGCGACCCAGGGCGGCAAGAGGTTCCGACCGGCGCTCGTGGCCGCGGCGTACCGCGCGTTCGGAGGGCAGGACCCCGCCCTCGTCGGCCGCGTGGGTGCCGCCGTCGAGCTGCTGCACACCGCCTTCGTGGTGCACGACGACGTGATCGACGGCGACGTCACCCGGCGCGGACGGCTCAACGTCTCGGGCAGCTTCTCCCGACGCGCCTCCGACGCCGGTCTCGACGACGACCGAGCGGCGACCCTCGGGCGGACGGCCGGGATCCTCGCCGGCGACCTCGCCCTCGTCGCGGCGGTGCGCATGGTCGCGCTCTGCGGCGCGGACGCCGCCACCACCCGCCGCCTGCTCGATCTCCTCGACCACGCGGTGCAGGTCAGCGCCGCAGGAGAGCTCGCCGACGTGACGCTCAGCATGGGGCTCTCGCCGGTGTCGCTCGGGGCGGTCCTCACGATGGAGGAGCACAAGACCGCCGTCTACTCGTTCGAGCTCCCGCTCCAGGCGGGGGCCGTCCTCGCCGGCGCACCGGAGCCCGTCGTCGGGCGGCTGAGCGAGCTCGGCCGGCTGCTCGGCATCGGCTTCCAGCTGCTCGACGACCTGCAGGGCGTGTTCGGCGACGAGGCGGCCACCGGCAAGAGCGTGCTGACCGATCTCCGCGAGGGCAAGGCGACCCCGCTGATCGCGTACGCGCGCAGCACGCCGGACTGGCACCTGATCGAGCCGTACCTCGGCGACCCGACGCTCGACGACGACCGCGCCGATGCGGTGCGCACCCTGCTCGCCGCGTGCGGGGCCCGCGACTTCATCGAGGACCTCGCCGACGGCTACGTGGCGGCGGCGCTCGGCGTCGCCACCGACCTCGACCTGCCCCAGGATTTCGTCTCCTGGGTCGGGACCATGACCGACGACTTCGTCCGGAGAGCCGCATGAGACTCGACCAGCACCCCGCTCCGACCGGCACCGACCCGGTCGGCACCCGTCTGGGCCGCGCCCACCCGAACGGCATCGCCCGTGCCGCGGACACCGCAGGCCGAGCCCGTGACCTGTACGACGACGTCGCGACCGCGAGCGCGGCGATCGTCATCCGTCGCTACTCGACGTCGTTCAGCTTGGCTTGCCGGTTGCTCGACGAGCCCGTCCGCACGCGGGTCCGCAACATCTACGCCCTCGTGCGGCTCGCGGACGAGATCGTCGACGGCCCGTTCAGCGCCGTGGACCCGGACCGGACCGCACGGCTCCTCGACACCCTCGAGCTCGAGACCTACGACGCCGTGCGCGCCGGGCACAGCACGAACCTCGTGGTGCACGCGTTCGCGCAGACGGCGCGCACCTGCCGGATCGGGCCGGACCTGATCGGACCGTTCTTCGCGTCGATGCGCGCCGACCTCGACATCAGCAGCCACGACGCGACGAGCCTGTCGGCGTACGTCTACGGCTCCGCCGAGGTCGTCGGGCTCATGTGCCTGCGGGCGTTCCTGGCGGGCGAGCCGCACGAGGTGGGGGCGTACGCGCTCCTCGCGCCCGGTGCCCGACGGCTCGGCGCGGCCTTCCAGAAGGTGAACTTCCTGCGGGACCTCGCCGCGGACCACGACGTGCTCGGGCGGACGTACGTCGCCACCGCCGACGTCGAGCACCTGACCGATGCCGAGCGGGACGTCCTCCTGGACGACGTCGACGCGGACCTGGCCGTCGCCGCCCGCGCGATCGCGCACCTGCCGCGCAGCAGCCGGCGTGCCGTCGGCGCCGCGCACGGTCTGTTCGCCGAGCTGTCCCGCCGACTGCGTCGCACCCCGGCGTCGCAGATCATGCGGGACCGTGTCAGCGTGCCGACCGTCGTCAAGGCACGGATCACGCTCGGCGCGCTCGTCAGGGGTGGCGCGTGACGGCCCGTCCCGGCGCCGGCCGACGCGTCGTCGTGATCGGCGGCGGCATCGCCGGCCTGGCGTCGGCCGCCCTGCTCGCGCGACAGGGTTACGAGGTCGACCTGCTCGAGCGGGGCGACGCCGTGGGCGGTCGGGCGGGATCGTGGGAGTCCGACGGCTTCCGGTTCGATACCGGCCCCTCCTGGTACCTCATGCCCGAAGTCTTCGACCACTTCTTCGCCCTGCTGGGCACGAGCGCGGCCGAGCAGCTCGACCTCACGGTGCTGGACCCCGGGTACCGGGTGTTCTTCGAGGGCAAGCCGGGTGGATCGGCGGACGCCGCGCGCCCGGATCCGATCGACATCCATCCGGACCGCGCCCGGAACGTCGCGACCTTCGAGGCGATCGAGCGCGGCGCGGGGCGGGCGCTCGACGCGTACCTGACCTCGGCGAAGGACGCCTACGACGTCGCGGTGCGACGGTTCCTCTACACGAGCTTCGAGTCGCTCGTCCCGCTGCTACGGGCGGACGTCCTCCGGCGTGCGCCGCGACTGGTCTCGTTGCTCGCCCGGACGCTGGACCGCCACGTCGCGCGGTCGTTCGACGACCCTCGCCTCCGGCAGATCCTGGGGTACCCGGCGGTGTTCCTCGGCTCCTCGCCGGACCGCGCGCCGAGCATGTACCACCTGATGAGCCACCTCGACCTGGACGACGGCGTGCTGTACCCGCAGGGCGGGTTCACGCGGCTCATCGAGGCGATCGCGGACCTCGCGCGCGGCGAGGGCGTCCGGATCCACCTCGGCGTCACGGCCACCGCGATCACCACGACGGCCACCGCCGCCACGACTGCCACGAATCTGGCAACGGTGGCGCCGCACGGTCACCCCGGTGACGACGTCGTCGCTCACGCCACCCTCCCTCTCGGCTCGCGTGCGCGTCGCCTCCGCCGGCGGCCACGCGCACGGGTCACCGGCGTCGCGTACGAGGGCGCTGGCGGGACCCGCGGCGCGCTCGAGGCGGACGTCGTCGTCGGGGCCACCGACCTGCACCACCTGGAGACCGAGCTGGTCATGCCGGAGCTGCAGACGTACCCGCAGTCCTGGTGGGACGCGCGTGACCCCGGGCCGGGCGCCGTGCTGGTCTACCTCGGCGTCGAGGGCCGGTTGCCGCAGCTCCCGCACCACTCGCTGTTCTTCACCGCGGACTGGCAGCAGAACTTCGACGACGTCTTCGGTGCCGCCCGCCGGGTGCCGGATCCCGCGTCGACCTACGTGTGCAAGCCCTCGGCGACGGACCCGACGGTCGCCCCGGACGGCGACGAGAACGTGTTCATCCTCGTCCCGGTCCCGGCGGACGTCAGCATCGGGCGCGGTGGCCTGGACGGTGGGGGCGACCCGGCCGTCGAGAAGGCCGCAGACGCCGCGATCGACCAGCTCGCGTCGTGGGCCGGGATCCCGGACCTCCGGGAACGGATCGTCGTGCGCCGGACGGTCGGACCGGGCGACTTCGCGGCTGACCTCCACGCGTGGTCGGGCGGGGCGCTCGGGCCCGCGCACACGTGGCGCCAGAGCGCGCTGCTTCGGGGACGCAACGCGTCGCGTCACATCGACGGCCTGCTCTACGCGGGCAGCAGCACGATCCCGGGCATCGGCCTGCCGATGTGCCTGATCAGCGCCGAGGTGATGGTCAAGCGTCTCGCGGCGGACCGCTCCACGGAACCGTTGGCGGCGCCGCTGTGATCCGTGGCCTGTACCTGGGTGCTCTGGTCGTCTCGCTCGCGTCCATGGCCGTGCTGGACCGCCGGTGGCGGCTGTTCCTGTGGGCCGACGCGCGGCGCGGCGCGATCGTGCTGGTCGCTGGGATCGTCGTGTTCCTGTCCTGGGACGCGGCCGCGATCCGGCTCGGGTTCTTCGAGCGAGGTCACGGCCAGGCGCTCGTCGGCGTGGAGCTCGCCCCCCACCTCCCGGTCGAGGAGCTGTTCTTCGTGACGTTCCTCAGCTACCTGACGATGATCGGACACGCGCTCGTCCGCCGCCTGCTCGACCGGGGTGACGCCGAGCCGGCGGCCGGGTACGAAGCCGCGCACGACGCACACCGCGAGGCGCTGCGATGACCTACCTCGGGCTCGACGCGGTCTTCGTGGCGGTGGCCGTCGTCGTGGCGCTCGTCGGGACGGTGCCACGCCGCTCCGCCGGTCGCGCCCTCACGAACCGACGCTGGTGGCTGGCGACCGCCGTGACCGCCGCGGCGCTGATGGTGCTGACCGCGGTCTTCGACACCGTGATGATCCGGGCGGACCTGTTCCGCTACGACGCGTCGGCGCTGATCGGCCGTCGGATCGGCCTGACGCCCGTCGAGGACCTGGCGTGGCCGCTCGTCGCGGCCGTCCTCCTCCCGGTTCTCTGGGAGCTTCTCGGCCGCTCACTCCGGCCTGGAACGGGCCGATCGACGGTTCGGACCGGCACGGGGGCTCCTGCACGTACGCACGCTCCCACTCGCCCGCTGGAGACCCCATGAGCGTCGACACCATGCGCCCCCGGACGGCGGCAGCGCTCCGTCAGGTGATCGGCTCGTCGAGGCCGATCAGCTGGGTGAACACCGCGTACCCGTTCGCCGCGGCGTACCTGATGGTCGCCGGGCACGTCGACCTGACGCTCGTCGTCGGCACGGTGTACTTCCTGGTCCCCTACAACCTGCTCATGTACGGGATCAACGACGTCTTCGACTACGAGTCGGACCTCCGGAACCCGCGCAAGGGAGGCATCGAGGGGATCGTGCTGAGCCGACGTTGGCACCGGCTGACGCTGTGGTCCGCCGGTCTCTCCAACGTCCCGTTCCTGGTCTACCTGCTCGTCGTCGGATCGTCGGCCGCGCGGCTCACGCTGGTGGTCTCCGTGGTCGCCGTCGTGGCGTACTCGGCGCCGCGGCTGCGGTTCAAGGAGCGCCCGGTGCTCGACTCGCTCACGTCGAGCACGCACTTCGTCAGCCCTGCCGTGTTCGGGCTCGCCGCCGCGGGAGGCCGGGCGTCGGTCGCCGTGGTCGCCACGTTCCTGGCGTTCTTCCTGTGGGGCGTCGCCTCCCAAGCCTTCGGTGCGGTGCAGGACGTCACCGCCGACCGCGCCGCGTCGATCGCGTCGATCGCGACCTGGCTGGGTGCCCGCCGCACCGTGCGGTTCGCGATGACCGGGTACGCGCTCTCGGCCGTCGCGATGCTCGGCGCCGGGTGGCCCGGTGGGCTCGCGGCCGTGATCCCGCTCGGGTACCTCGCGAGCGTGGCACCGTTCCGCCACCTCACGGACGACGGCTGCGAGGTCGCCAACCGCGGGTGGCGGCGGTTCCTGTGGCTCAACCTGGTCAGCGGGTTCCTCGTCACGCAGCTGCTGATCT
>JAKBFW010000038.1 GCA_021833345.1 Pseudomonadota bacterium
CACTTCACCGGTCTGCGCGTCATGCCCTACGACCCGGCTCACCGCTTCGTGGTCGAGATCGAACCTGCGCCCGCCGATCCCTCGCCGGCCGGGACCCGAGGGGGCGGGCCGGTCGCGCCCGCGGTGGTCCGGGCGGCGGTGGCCGACGCCGTCGGCACCTCGGGGCAGGAGCCGGGCTCCGGCCCTCTCGTCGACCCGACCGGGGCCGACGGCGCGATCCGGTTCGCCCGGGTCGGCCGGATCGCGCTTGCCGACCTCGGCACGCTCGACGTCTGGTCGCTCCGGTCGTACGGCGGCGGGCTGTTCCTGCCCGTCAAGGACGCGCTGGCGGGTGACCGCACCTACGGCGGCGGCCGGTACGTCCTCGACACCGTCAAGGGTGCGGACCTTGGCGCGTCGCCCGACGGGACGCTCGTCGTGGACCTCAACTTCGCGTACAACCCGTCTTGCGCGTACGACCCGGCGTGGACGTGCCCGTTGCCGGCCGCCGGCAACGTCCTCGCGGGACCGGTGCCCGTCGGCGAGCTCGTCCCGCTGCCTACGTCGCGCTGATGACGCCCGTGATCAGCAGGCCGGCGACCACGACGGCGAGCCCGACGCGGTAGCTGATGAAGACCACCAGGCTGTGGTGGGCGACGAGCCGCAGCAACCACGCGATCGCGACGTAGGCGACCACGAGGCTGACGAGCGTCGCGAGGATCGTCGGCGCCCAGCCCACCGACGCGCTGATGGCCTTCGCCTGGGTGAGCCCCTCGTAGGCCCCGGCGGCGGTCAGGGCCGGGATCGACAGGAAGAACGACAGCCTCGTCGCCGAGACCCGGTCCAGGTCACGGAAGAGGCCGGCGCTGATCGTCGTGCCCGAGCGCGAGACGCCGGGGATCAGCGCGACGCACTGCATGAGGCCGATCACGACGACGTCCTTGAGCGTGGTCGCGGACTCCGGTCGGTTCTGCCGGCCGACCTTCTCGGCCGCCCACATCACGACGCTCCACCCGACGAGCGAGACGACGACGACCCACAGGTTCCGCAGGCCTCCCGTGACCAGACCCTTGCCGAGGAACCCGACGATCCCGATCGGGATCGACCCGATGATCACGAACCACGCCATCCGGTAGTCCGGGTGGCTGCGCTCCGACGGGTTCGCCAACCCGCGGGCCCACGCGGCGATCAGCCGTCCGATGTCACGCCGGAAGAAGATGATCACCGCGATGATCGCCCCGACCTGGATGATCGCCGTGAACGCCGTGACGCCGGCGTCGTCGACCTTCAGGCCGAGCAGCTTCTCGACGATCGTCAGGTGGCCGGTGCTCGACACCGGCAGGAACTCGGTGACGCCTTCGACGATGCCCAGCAGCAGTGCGTAGAAGAAGTTCATCCCAGGAGTCCTCGTCACAGGTCGTCGCTGCTGGTGCGCCGGGCCGTGCCCGCGCACACGGGGCCCCGCCCCGCGACGGCGACAGTACCAAGGGTTGCGTGGTGCCGGTCGACGGCGCAGCCCTGGTCTCCCCCCTTTCACCTGCTGTTCATGTCAGTCCTGCTCACCGTTCCCCCACAACGGTCGACGAGGGTGTCGTGAGCCTCGACGTCGCGCGACGGAACCGACCCTGGGTCGCGAACGACCCCGCCGACGCGGTGGCGTGGGAAGGCCCGGGCTCGGCCGACGCCGCCACCCCCTGCCACTGTGACGGCGGCAGGGGGTGGCGGTCAGGTCACCTGCGGATCAGTGGCGGGTGAAGAGCGCCTGCCGAACCCGCGGCTGGACCATCGCACCCGCACCGAGGAGGACCAGTGCGATGATCGCCAACGGCAGCGGGGTCGCTCCCGTCGCGGCCAGGACCGAGGCCGTGTACGCGTTCGGTGCCGCGGCGAGCACCTGACTGAGGGACGCAGGCATGGCCGACGTGGCCAGCGGTGCAACCGGCACGGTCGCCGGGACGACGGCGGCCGACCGGAGCGACGTCGCGCCGGTGCCGGCCGCGCTGGTGGCCGCGACATCGAACGTGTAGCTCGTGCCGTTGGTCAGCCCGGTGACCAAGACACTCGTGACCGCAGCGCTCGCGGGAACGGTCTGGACCACCGTCGTGCCGGAGTACGCCGTGACGACGTAGCCCGTGATGGGCGAACCACCGGTGTCGGCGGGCGCCGACCAGTTCACCGTCGCGACCGCGTTGCCGGCCCGGACAGCACCGAGAGTCGGTGCAACCGGCACGGTAGCCGGAACGACGACGGCCGACCGGAGCGACGTCGCGCCGGTGCCGACGGCATTGGTGGCCGCGACATCGAACGTGTAACCCGTGCCGTTGGTCAGCCCGGTGACGTCGACACTCGTGACCGCAACGCTCGCGGGAACGGTCTGGACCACCGTCGTGCCGGAGTACGCCGTGACGACGTAGCCCGTGATGGGCGCACCACCGGTGTCGGCGGGCGCCGACCAGTTCACCGTCGCGACCGCGTTGCCGCCCCCGACAGCACCGAGAGTCGGTGCACCCGGAACAGCAGCGGGAACGACGACGGCCGACCGGACCGACGTCGCGCCGGTGCCGGCCGCGCTGGTGGCCGCGACATCGAACGTGTAGCTCGTGCCGTTGGTCAGCCCGGTGACCAACACATGCGTGTCAGCACCGGTCACGTGGACGGTCTGGATCGCTGTCGCGCTGGTGCCGTCGTACACCGACACGAGGGACTCGGTGACGGCCGTCGTTCCGGACACCGTCCAGGTCACGTCTGCCGAGGTGTTGCCAGCCACCGCGGAGACCGCCGAGACCGCCGGCGTCGTGGTGTCCTCGCCGGCGGTCGGCGGCTTCTGGCCGTGGGACTCGGGGGCGGACACGGACACGACGAGCGGAGGGAGCGTGTTCCCGCCGACCAGCCGGACGTCGAAGGAGTAGTTCCCCACCAGCGACCCGACGGCGACCGTGGTGTACCAGGTCACCGAGGTGTAGCCGGCGACGAGCGCGGCGTCCCAGGTGCCCACCAGCTGGCCGTCGGCGTTCAGCGTCAGCCCCATGGGCACCATGTCGCTCCCGCTGCTGGCGTAGATCGCCACGTCACCGGCCTTGGTGACTTCGGTCTCCGGCGTCGTGGTGTCGTCGCCCGGGCCGGTCACGGTCAGCGCCAGCTGACCGGTGCCCACCGTGGGCGAGTAGACGCGCAGCGGGATCGGCATCACCACACCCTGGGTGGCGAGCTTGGGAAGGGAGTCTCCCCACAGGACGGTCGCGGCATTGGCGTTGACGGTGATCGTCCCGATCTCCTGGGCCAGCACTGTCGTGGGGGCATCGAGGTCGACCAGGTCGAGCGTGATGCCGTACGCCCCGACGGGCGCCCCGTCGGCGACTGTGACGTCGAACGTCGTCGAGGCGTTGTAGCCCGGGGCCACGGGGAAGCCGGTGTCAGGACCCCACGTCCCGACGAGGTTGGAGGCTCCGTCGAGGGTGAACGGAACAGCCTGGCCGTCAGCGGTGGCGGTCGCTGTCACGTCCCCTGCCCTGAGAGCAGTGTCGGCGTGGATCGTGAGGCGCAGCTGGGCCTTGTCGATGAGGTCGCCACCCCAGGGGTTGAGAAGCGACGCCGTCATCTGGAAGGGGTACGTCTGGAAGACGTTCGCCGGCAGCGCGCCGAGGTCGACCGCCGGGTCGTGGATCGCCTTCAGCTGAGCCGCGGTGGTGTCCACGCCCGGGACGTCCATGTAGAAGCCGGGGATGAACGTGTTGTCCGGGATGAAGTTGCACAGCGCCCGCACGTCGTCGGCCAGCTGAGCGAACGCCGTGATGCCGGTCAACGTGCGGTTGCCGATCGCGCCGTCTGACAGGTTGGTGAACGGCACCACGTCGGTGATCTTGCTGACCTTCCACGTGAGTGACGGCACGTCGAGCCAGGTGACGCTGCCCTTGAACGTCTGCGAGCGGTTGTAGGTGAAGCCGTCGTAGTTCACGAACCGCTCACCGGTCGTCATCTCGGTGCCGGCGCTGTCAGGGTTCTCGGACCTGACGAAGCTCACGCCCCAGGGAGACACGTACTCCGGCACCGGCGGTGTCGCGGTGGGGTCGGCCGGCGTCGGGAACCCGATCATGCGGTTGTAGTACTCGACGGCGTCGAGGGTGAGCGGTGTGGACTTGCTCGCGGCCGCACCGATGTTCATCGCGGCCAGCTCCCAGGCGTCGAACCGGCTGTTCGAGCCGGCGCCGCCGACCGGTCCGATCGAGGCCGGCGGGCCGGGAATGGTGGTCGGGCTGACGGGAAGCCCTGGAATCGTGCCGGTCTTCATCAGCGACTGGTAGATCGCCGCGTTCTCCGGTGACGCGTCGATGGGAGTGCCGTCGTTGCTGATCCGACCGGTCGCCTCCAGGGTGATGGTCGTCGCGAGCAGGAACTTGGTCGTCACGTCGGCGAGCTTGGTGGCGATCACGGCGTCCGCGGTGCGGGCGAGGTTCAGCCGCTCGAGCTCGACCTCGGTGACGAACATGGCGTACTGCGGCTGCGGGTCACAGGCCCCGGTGAACTCGGCCGGCAGCGGGCCCGCGGCGATCCACTCGCCCTGCAGCGGGATGACCCAGACGGTTCGGCCGTCCACGGTGTTCGTCGAAGCCGTCACTCCGGGAACCTGTTCGTAGGAGACGGGCTGGACGCAGTACTCGGTGGTCTCGGCCGTCTCGGTCGTGGCGGGAACGACGTACTTCTTCAGGATCGGCGCCCCGTTCGCATCGCGCAGGGCGATCACCAAGTCGGAGTAGACCGACCCTGTCGTGGTTCCGCCGCCGCCACCTCCGCCGCCACCGCCTCCGCCGCCACCCCCGCCGCCGTGACCACCACCGCCGCCGTGACCACCACCAGCGCCGGCCGCCCAGGCCGCGGGGGACAGCAGCATGAGTGCAGCAGTTGCGCCGGCCAACATCGCGCTGCGACGCTTTCGTCTCTTCAGGGTGCCTGTATCAGCAGTCATGGCAGTGCAGCTCTCGGTCACCATCCGCCGGTCGCCGCGCCCATCGAGTCCGATCGACGCGCCAAGGCTCGGACTCTCATCCGTGCCCTCGCAAGAGGTCGAATGGTCTTGCCAGACCCACGCTGCACCCTGTGAAACGTCTGTGCGTGACAATCGCGACAGTTCCACCCATTTGCCGCATTTGCGGGGATTTGGGTGGCGTCAATCCCCCTGAGGGGAAGGGACCAAGGGCCTGATGTCGCGCTCCGATCGCGCGCCCGTGCTCTGCCGTGGCGGCGGCGCTCTTCTGGATGAACGCGACTCGGGTGCGACGGCGTCCGAGCGTCCTCTTGGGTGAGCGCCGTGTCGGCTGCGGACCCGGGGCAGGCCTGCGGGTCGTTCGCGGCCGTTCCGACGCCGGCGGGCCGGTCGCGCCGAGGCACAGCCGGCAGACCGGGACGGCCGGCGTCCGACACCCGAGTGCGACCTATCTCTGTGTCAGAGGTAATGAGAGGTATCATGTCGGCATGGCACTCACGACAGACGCCTCTCCCCTCGCAGCGGCCGACGCGGCCCTGGCGGACAGCCTGTTCACCGCGGTCGGGCAGCTGCGCCGCCATGCCCGCCGTCTGGGCGGTGGTCCGTTCCCTGCCGGGGCGCTCTCCGGCGCCCAGTCCGAGCTGGTCCGGCTGGTCCGCCGTCGACCCGGCCTCTCGGTCGCCGAGGCCGCCGCGGAGCTCGCGCTGGCTCCGAACACCGTGTCGACCCTCGTCGGTCAGCTCGTCGCGGCCGAGGTCATGACGCGCGTCGCCGACCCGGAGGACCGTCGGGTCGGACGGCTCGCCCTCACCGCGCCGGCCCAGGAGCGCGTCGAACGATGGCGCGACCGTCGGGCGTCGGTCACGGCCGGGGCCATCGCCGAGCTGGACGCGGCCGACCGGGTCACCCTTGAGCGAGCGGTCCCCCTGATCGCCCGGCTCGCAGCCGCGCTCGGTCCAGGACCCACCGACACCACCGACACCGAGGAGCCCCGCCACCATGAGTGACGCGATCTCGATCAGTCACGTGACCTACCGGTTCGGCGACCACGTCGCCGTCGACGACCTCTCGCTCGAGGTCCACCCCGGCGAGATCTTCGGCCTGCTCGGCCCCAACGGCGCAGGCAAGACGACGACGATCCGCCTGGTCAACACGCTCCTGCCACTGCAGGACGGCGACGTGCACGTGTACGGCCACGACCTGCGCCACGAGGCGATGGCCGTGCGCCGCCGGCTCGGCTACGTCCCGCAGCAGCTCTCGATCGAGGGCGCGCTGACCGGTCGCGAGAACGTCATGTGGTTCGCCCGGCTGTTCGACGTCCCCCGGACCGAACGGGCCGAGCGCGTGGACGAGGTCCTCGCGATGGTCGACCTCACCGAGTCGGCCGGACGCCTCGCGTCGACCTATTCCGGCGGCATGGTCCGCCGGCTCGAGCTCGCCCAGGCCCTGGTCAACCGGCCGGCGGTCCTGGTGCTCGACGAGCCCACGGTCGGCCTGGACCCCGTCGCGCGCGACAGCGTGTGGCACCGCGTGAGCGAGATGCAGGAGCACTACGGCACCACGGTGCTGCTCACGACGCACTACATGGAGGAGGCCGACGCGCTGTGCGACCGGGTCGCCCTCATGCACCTCGGCCGACTCCGCGCCGTCGGACGTCCGGACGAGCTCAAGGCCGCCCAGGGTGACGGCGCGAGCCTCGAAGACGTCTTCCGTGCCTTCACGGGTGGCGACCTCGTCGAGAACGAGAAGGGAGGGCTCCGCAATGTCCGTAGCGCCCGTCGTACCGTTCGTCTGGGCTGACCACGACCCCCGTGCGATCCGTGGACCGCGGCTGCTCGCGTCGCGCGTCGTCACGTTCTGCCTCGTGGAGCTGCAGAAGCTGAGGCACGACCGCACCGAGCTCGTGACCCGCGCCGTCCAGCCGATCCTGTGGCTGGTGGTCTTCGGAGAGACGTTCAGCCGGATCCGGGCGATCCCCACCGGCAACGTGCCCTACCTCGACTACCTCGCCCCGGGGATCATCGCCCAGTCGGCGCTGTTCATCGCGATCTTCTACGGCATCCAGATCATCTGGGAGCGTGACGCCGGGATCCTGACGAAGCTCCTGGTCACGCCGACCCCGCGGGCAGCCCTGGTCACCGGGAAGGCGTTCGCGGCCGGCATCCGCGCGCTGGCCCAGGCGATCGTCGTCGTGGTCGTCGCGGCCCTGCTCGGGGTCGCGATGACGTGGAACCCGCTGCGGCTGCTGGGCGTCGCCGCCGTCGTGGTCCTCGGGGCGGCCTTCTTCTCGTGCCTGTCGATGACGATCGCCGGGATCGTGCTCAAGCGCGACCGCCTGATGGGGATCGGGCAGGCGATCACGATGCCCCTGTTCTTCGCGTCCAACGCGCTCTACCCGATCTCGCTGATGCCCGGCTGGCTGCAGGCGATCAGCCACGTCAACCCGCTGAGCTACGAGGTCGAGGCCCTGCGCGGCCTGCTCATCGGCTCCACCACGAACTACTGGGTCGACTTCGCGGTGCTCGGCGGCGCTGCGGCGGTGGGGATCCTGGCGGCCGCAGCCCTGCTCGGACGGTTGTCGCGGTAAGGATCCCTCTCCTCCCCCGCACGCTCCCGCTCGCGCGCTCCGCGCCGCACCTGTGACTCGAGTGGCCGCTGTGACGCATGTGACATCACCGGGGCCTCACCCATCGCACGCGTCACACGTGCGGCGCGGAGCGCGCCGGCAGAGCTCAGCAGGGCTCGACAGGGCTCGAGGTGGACGTCCGGCAATCCGGGTCCCGATCGGACGGCCCTCGGTAGTTACCCGTTCAACATCCTGAGACCGCTTGTCACTGTCTGCGCTCAGTCGATGAGTGGAGCGATCGCGACGCGATCCCATCGATGAGGAGCTGCCCGCATGTCCGGAGTCCGCGCACGACTGACCGCTTGCGCCGCACTGTACGGCGCGTTCGTCGCCTTCCTGGTCGCCGTCGGGATCGCCGGCGTGCACGACGTGCGCGCCACCACCGGCGCCGCCCAGACCGCGGCGACGTCCGCGACGGAGCGCAACCTGCTGGTGCTGCTGGTCGTCGCGCTCGTGGCCGCGGCGGGGATCGCGTGGTGGTTGGGCCGGCTCGTCGTCGTGCCGCTGTGCGAGCTGGCCGGTCTGCTCGGTCAGGCCGCGCGCGGTGATCTGACGGGTCGCGCGTCCGGCACCTCCCGGGGCGAGCTGCGGACCGTCGCGGAGGGGTACAACGCCATGATCGAGGCGCTGTCCGACGTGCTGGCCAGGGCCTCCGGCGACGCGACCGGGCTGTCCGCCGCCACCGAGGAGCTGACCGTCTCGGCGACCTCGATCGTCACGAGCGCGGCGGAGTCGTCCTCGCAGGCGAACGTCGTCGCCGCAGCGGCCGAGCAGGTGTCCACGAACGTGCAGACCGTCGCGGCCGCCACGGAGGAGATGTCGGCGTCGATCCGCGAGATCGCGAAGAGCGCCCACGACGCGGCGGGGATCGCGGCGCAGGCCGTGCACTCCGCCCAGACCGCCAACGACACCGTGGCCCAGCTCGGCGCGTCCTCGGCCGAGATCAGCACCGTGATCAAGGTGATCGGCTCGATCGCCGCCCAGACGAACCTGCTGGCCCTGAACGCGACGATCGAGGCGGCACGCGCCGGGGAGGCCGGCAAGGGGTTCGCCGTCGTGGCGGGCGAGGTCAAGGAGCTCGCCCGGGAGACCTCGCGGGCGACCGAGGACATCGGCCGCCGGATCGACGCCATCCAGGCCGACTCCCTTGCCGCAACGACGGCGATCGGCGAGATCTCCGGGATCATCGAACAGATCAACGACACCCAGTCCACGATCGCGTCGGCCGTCGAGGAGCAGACCGCGACGACGAACGAGATGAGCCGCAACGTCGCCGAGGCCGCCGCCGGCGCGGGCGAGATCGCGGCCGGCATCACCGGCGTCGCGACGGCGGCGACGACCACGAGCGACGGGGTGACCGAGACGCTCGCGTCCAGCTCGGAGCTGTCGCGCATGTCGGTCGAGCTCACCGACCTCCTCTCACGCTTCACCTTCGCGGGCCACGCCGACGCGACTGAGCTGACCGTCGAGGCCCAGATCACGAAGGCGATCGGCGCGCACGGCGCGTGGAAGAAGCGCCTGTCCACCGCGATCGCCGACGGCACGCACCACGAGGACCTCACGGCCGTGGCGGCCGACGACCGGTGCGAGTTCGGGCGCTGGCTGTCGACCACGACGCCGTCTGCCCGGGACTCAGCAGCCCACCAGACGAGCCGGCGGCTGCACGCGGCGTTCCACACCGAGGCCGCCGCGGTGCTGCGGCAGGTCTCGGCGGGTCAGCTCGCCGCCGCACGCGAGTCGGTCGGCACCGGCGGACGGTTCGCCGAGTCCTCCCGGGTCCTCACCGCGACGATGATCGACTGGCGCAAGGCCACCGCCGCCGGCTCAGCGTCCTGACCCACGGCCTGACCGAGGTCGCTCAGAGAGAGCCCCACGACGCGGCTCGGCCACGGTTGACGTCCCGGTCGACCCGGCGTGCGGTCTCCGCGATCTCGGGGTCGAGCGCGACGGTGCCGTGGTCGATCCGCCGGCCAGGTCCGGGCCCCGTTGCCCGCTCGGCGCAGCGCGGCGCCGACGCCGCGGCGTCAGGCCATCGCGTGCCCGACGGTGAACTGGTCGACCGTCGTCGCCAGCTCGGTCGCCAGCGACGTCAGGTTCGCCACCACCACGCCGAGCCCCTCGGCACCCTCGAGCGCCGCAGCCGCGTCCTGAGCGACCTGCGTGGCCGCACGGGCGATCTCCGACGTCGCGGTGGAGGCCACGACCAGGTTGCGCTCGATCTCACCGGTGGTCGCGGTCTGCTCCTCGATCACCGCAGCCATCGACGACTGGTGCTCGTTGACCGTCTCGATCGACGACGCGATGTCCTGCACAGCGGCCCGGACCGCGTCGGTGCCCGCCGTCACCGCGGTGAGCACCGGGGTGATCGTGGCGATCGCCTCCTTCGTCTGCCGCGCGAGGTCCTTGACCTCACCGGCGACGACGGCGAACCCCTTACCGGCTTCACCGGCCCGGGCGGCCTCGATGGTCGCGTTCAGGGCGAGCAGGTTCGTCTGCTCGGCGATCGTCGTGACGACCCGCAGGACCGAGGCGATCTGCGACGACGAGGCGGCCAGGTCGTCGGCGGCCTTCTCCGCGGTGCGCGCGGACGTCACCGCGCTCGTCGTCTCGCGGGACGTCGCGCTGACGTCCTGCGAGACCGACTCGACGGACGCGCGCATCTCGGTCATCGCCGCGGTGACCGCCTGGACCTCGTCGCTCACGGTGGACGCCGAGACCGCCGAGTGCTCCGCGCGGGCAGCGGTCTGCCCGGCCGACTGTCCCAGTCCCCCGCTGGACACGCGGAGATGCCCGGCGGTGTCGCGCATGGTGTCCGCCGACGTCTGCATCTGGACGACCGCTCCGCGCATCGCCCCGATCGCCTCGCCGAGCGCGTCACCCATCTGGCCGATCTCGTCGTGCCCTTCACCGTGCACGTCACCGGAGAGGTCGCGGCGCGCGACGGCGTGCAACGCCTCCGTCAGTCGGGTCACGCGTCCGACGATGCGACCGGCCAGGACGACCACCAGCACCACGGCGAGCGCGGCCACCAGCAGGGCGGCCAGGATCAGGGTGCGGACGAGGTCGGACGCTCCGGCCGCCAGCCGTTCCGGTGCCGCACGCAGATCGGCGTCGAACCCCCACGCCGCGAGCGTCCAGCCCCACGGGGCGAACCGGGACACCTCGACCGTCGCCTTCTGGGTGCCGGTGAGGTCCACGCGGAGGCTCGCCGGGGTCGTGGAGGCGTTGGCCTTGCCGGCGTCGATCAACGGTTGGGCGTACGTCGCGCCGTGCGCGTCGACCGCGCCCGTCGCCGACCCGGCCGCGACGCCAGGGGGCGGGACGACCCACTGCCCGGCGTCCGACAGCACGGTCAGGTAGCCGTGCGTTCCGACGGTGACCTTGCCGATCGCGTCCAGGAGGGGCTTGTCCACCTCGGACTGCGGCAGACCGATGAAGATCGCACCGACGACGTCCGCCCCCCGGGTGATCGGGGCGTAGGCGGTCACGTACTGCTGCCCGACGACCACCGCCGTCCCGTAGTACGCCTTGCCGGCCAGCAACGACGCGACGACGGCGTTCGGTGTGCCGTCCTTGCCCGCTGCGGCGATGTACGTCCCGATCGCCCGGGCACCTTTGGCCGTCTGGACCGACGTCGCCACGCGAAGCATGTCGCCCGCGTCGTTCATGCGCTGGAAGATCGTCGTGGACGCACCCAGGAGGTTCGTGATGTCGTCGACCACCGGAACATGAGCGGTCTTGTCCACGATCTGTCCGAGATCCGCCGCGCCGACCGACAGCGCGGGCAGCAGCACGGTGCTCGCCGCCCGCGTGGTCTGGTCGGTCGCCGTCCATGACCGGGTCGGCCCGAACGCGATCTCACCGGCCTGGGTCAGCACCTGCTGGGCGACCCGGATCTCCGACTCCATCCGGCTGGTGACCGTGCTGACCTGCGTGTTGATCAGCGCGAGGGCCTGCGCCGAGGTCTGTGACATGGCTTCGCTGGTGAGCTGATCCATGTCCTTCCCGGCCTGGGTCGACAGGCTCGACACCTGGACCCCGGCGAGAGCGGTCAGGACGACGGCGGTGGCAACGGCGGCGGCAGCACCCGTCGCCACGAGCTGGAAGCGCAAGCCGCTTCGGCGCGACAACATGGGACATTCCTTCACGGTGGGGTCCAGGGGGATCGGCGGTGCTCACCGACTGCACCGCCGTGGTCATGCGCTCTTCCGATCGGCAGGCTCATGAGACTCATGATCAAAAGGACCGCGCCTTCTTCGGGGCCTCGTCGCCGTCACCCGGAACCAGGCCCGCGAGCGGTTGACAGCCACCCGGTAGTCCGGGCTGACGCCGAGCGTGTTCTGGTCGTACGCGGCGTGGTGGATCTTGCCGGGCGCCAGCCCGTTCGACGTCGGGGGGACGCCGTGCTCCTCCGAGTCGGGCACGATGTGCGCCGCGTCGAGCAGGGAGCCGTGCTTCAGCTCGCAGATCGCGCACCGGGTCTCGTAGGCGAGGAGCACGCGGGTCCGGAACGCCGGCTGGTGCAGCCTCTGCCTGGCGAGCCGACGGGCGTACTCCCGTTGCGGCTCCGCCAGGTCACGGACCTCGCCCATGGAGCAGCCCGTCCTCGGCCTCCACGTCGTCGTACGGGCCGGTCGCCGACGTGACGATCGACAGGGTCGACGCGAAGTCGTGCGGGTTCCGGATGCCGCGCGAGAAGTCGATGACCGGCAGGTCCCGCCCGTCGATGCGCAAGCGCAGGACCTCCTGCCGGTGCAGGAACCCGCCGTTGGCCTCGGCGCGCTGACGGAACCGGTCGATGACTCGCAGTCGGAGAGCGGTCTCGACGGCGGTGTCCACGCGGCGCGCTCACCACGTCCGACCGAGCCGAGCAAGCCGGTGCGACGACCGGAGGCGAAGCGTCGTGCGAGTCTTGTCGGACTCCATGGACTTCGGATGAGGCGCACCGTCGAGGTCGCAGGCGGCTTCCCCTACTCCATCCAGGACCTCGGCTCACCCACCCGACGGCCGGCCACGCGTCGCGACGCAGGCCAGGAGGCAGCCTCACGTCGGTCGCACCCTCGCGGCTGCCTCCACGCCCGCGCGAGCCAGCAGCCCCGCCAGCAGGACGTCGACCAGCCGGTCGACCAGGTGGGGAGCGGCCTGCCGTACCGCCTCCGGCTGCGGGCGTGTCACGATGCCCACCGCCACGACGAGCTCGAGCGCCCCGAGGTCGGCAGGGACCAGCCCGGCTGCGCGCACACCGACGAGCAGGGACTCCACCGCGGCGAGCGACAGCTGCTGGGCATCGGACACCGGGCCGTGGAGCGCACCGGCCAGGTCCGGCGACAGCGCCGCGGTGAGTGCACCGAGGTCGAGGGCGACGAGCTGGTCGACGTAGGCGCGCCACGCGTGGCCCGGGTTGCGCGGCAGGTCGGCGGCGGCCTGCGTCGTTGCAGAGCGGAGGTCGGCCAGGATCGCCAGCCCGACCTGCTCCACGAGCGCAGCCCGCGACTCGAAGTTCCGGTAGAGCGTCGCGATGCCGACACCCGCGCCCTCGGCGACCGCGTCGAGCGCCACGTCGCTGCCGTTCTCGGCGAAGAGGCGGCGAGCCTCGCGGACGAGGGCCACCCGGCGTCTGGCCGCATCGGCCCTCATGGATCAGCTCCTGTCCGTGCGAGCACCTCGATGTGACGTACCGATCATAACCGGAGCAGATTCATCCGCTAAACTGGAGGAAATCTCTCCACTAGAAGATCGGCAAACCCCATGACCACGATCACGCCCTCGATCGACCCGGGCACGGCGGACCTCGCAGGGACCGGCCCTGCACGGCCTGCACGCCACCCCGCCGTTCCCCTGGTGGCGATGCTCACGGGCCTCGGGGCGATCCTGGTCGTGCTGCTCGCCCTGTTCATCCTCCCGTCGCTGAAGAGTGGCGCCCACGACCTGCCGCTCGGTCTTGTCGGCAGCACCTCGGCCGTCTCGCAGACCGAGGACTCGCTGTCGTCACTCGAGCCCGGCGCGTACACCACCCGGTCGTTCGACTCCGCGGACGAACTCGCAGCAGCCATCAAGAAGCGCCAGGTCGTCGGCGGGCTCGTCGTCTCCAATCAGGACGTCCACGTCCTCGTGGCGAGCGCCGGGTCCACGGCGATCTCCGGCACGGTCACCGCAGCCGCCCACCAGGTGGCAGCAGCCAGCGGTCTCCCGGTCACCGTCACGGACATCGTCCCCCTGCCCGCCGACGATCCGAACGGCATCGGGATCGGCGGCCTGGCGTTCCCGCTGGTGTTCGGCGGCATCGTCCCGGTCGTCGCCTTCCGCTCCGCCTTCCCACGGCACCACAGCTGGCGGCTCGCCGGGGTCGTCCTCTTCTCCGCAGTCGGCGGATCCCTCGTCGCCGCCGTGCTCCAGCTCTGGTTCGGCAGTGTGAACGCAGAGTTCTGGCCCGTCGCCGGGTCCATGGCGCTGGGCATCGCCGCCCTCGCAGTCCCGCTGGCGGGCCTGCAGCAGCTCTGGGGCGGCAAGGGCTTCACCATCGGCGCCATGACCATGATGTTCCTGGGCAACCCGCTGGCCGGCATCGCGACAACCGGCGCATGGCTACCGGCGGGCCTGGGCACCTTCGGTCAGCTGCTGCCGCCCGGGTCGACGGGTGCGCTCGTCCGCTCCGCGGCGTACTTCGGCGGCGCCGGCGGTCTCGTGCCCGCCCTCACGTTGGCGACCTGGATCCTCGCCGGCGTCGTCCTCAACGTGATCGGATTCAAGCGAGAAGCCGCTGCGGACAAGGCGCTCACCGACGACGTGCTAACCGACGACGTGCTCACGGCCTGAGCAGCCCCGGGCGACGACCGCGCGCCACATGACAAGACCCCCGATCGAGATCCTTCCGGGCCAGCGCCGCCCTCGCCCTGCTGGTGCAGTTCCTCGCCCGCCACCTTTGGGAGCGTAGCGACCGCGCGACTTCCCTCGCCGGCTCCGTCGTGACTCGCCGACGCAGGTTGCGCCCCTCGGCGCGGGATCGCAAGAGGTTTCGCGGCCAGGAGCCCACCGGCCTATGCGGGGGGCCCCAGCCCGTCTCGATCGACGCAGCCCTCAAGCTCGCCGACGCAGCACGACCACCCACAGCAGCCTGACCGACCCGCACCACAACCCACCACCCACCACAGCCCGCGGCCCCCGGCCGGCGGGCTCGCAGTGCTGCACCCACCACGCCACCGCGTCGCACTGAACCCCGCACCCGGCCTGCAACCACCCGCGTGCGCCCCCGCGGGTGCCTGGCCGACGCCGCCAGAACGACAAAACCCCTCACCAGAACGCTTTCCAGCGCCCGGCAAGGGGTTGTGTCACTTCAGGGCCCTGAGATGTGTCAGGACCCCGTGGCGGTAGCGGTGAGATTCGAACTCACGGTGGACTTTCACCCACACACGCTTTCGAGGCGTGCTCCTTAGGCCGCTCGGACACGCTACCTCGCGGGGAAGCGTACCCGGTCCGGCCCCGGCGACCGAATCCAGGGTGCCGACGTACCGTGGAGCCGTGCTCGACGCGTCCGCACTCCTCCCTGCCCCTCCCCCGCGACGGCCATGAGCGCCGACGTCGCCGGCGTCTCCTCGTCGGTCACCGCTGCCCTCACCGTGCTGAGCGGCGCGAGCCTCGCCGTCCTCACCGGCGCCGGCGTCTCGACCGACTCCGGTATCCCGGACTACCGCGGACCCGACTCACCGCCGCGCACGCCGATGACCTTCCAGCAGTTCCTGGGCGACGAGGCGTTCCGCCGGCACTACTGGGCGCGGAACCACGTCGGCTGGCGGCACGTGCACCGGACGCACCCCAACGCGGGCCACCGCGCACTGGCGGACCTCGAGGCGCGCGGCGTCGTCGGCGGTCTGATCACGCAGAACGTCGACCTGTTGCACGAGCAGGCGGGCTCGAGGAACGTGATCGACCTGCACGGACGCTACGACCGGGTCGTCTGCCTGAGCTGCCGGACGGTCGTGCCGCGCGCCGAGCTCGCGGCACGCCTCGACGAGCTGAACCCCGGGTTCGCCGAGCAGGTCGGTGCGGTCGCCGACGTCGAGATCGCGCCCGACGCCGACGCGGTCGTCGAGTCGACGTCCCACTTCGTGGTCGCCGCGTGCGACCGCTGCGGCGGCATCCTCAAGCCCGACATCGTGTACTTCGGGGAGAACGTGCCCCGCGAGCGCGTCGACCGGGCGTACGCGATGGTCGACGCCGCGGACGCGCTCCTCGTCGCGGGCTCGTCGTTGACGGTGATGTCAGGGTTGCGGTTCGTCCGGCATGCCGCCAAGACCGGGAAGCCGGTCGCGATCGTCAACAGAGGCGCCACCCGCGGCGACCCGCTCGCGACCGTGCGGGTGGATGCCGGGACCTCCGAGGTGCTCTCGAGGCTCGCGCTGGACCTCCCGGCGGTGCCGCCGCCGTCCCGCTGAGACCCCTCACCGCTGCGTCGCGAAGAACTCCCGGATCAGCGCGCCGCACTCGTCCTCGAGCGCACCGCCGACGACCTCGACGCGGTGGTTGAGCCGCCGGTCGCGGACGACGTCCCACTGCGACCCGCACGCGCCCGCCTTCGGGTCCCACGCCCCGAGGACGAGCCGGGGCACCCGCGCGAGCACCGTCGCCCCCGCGCACATGACGCACGGCTCGAGGGTCACGACGAGCGTGCAGTCGTCGAGCCGCCAGCGGCCGAGCCGCCGTGCGGCATCCCGCAGGGCCAGCACCTCGGCGTGGGCGGTCGGGTCCGCGTCGGCCTCGCGCGCGTTGTGCCCGCGTCCGACGACCGTGCCGTCAGGGCCGAGGACGACGGCGCCGACGGGGACGTCCCCCGTCGCCAGGGCGAGCCTGGCCTCGGCCAGAGCAGCGCGCATCGCGACGACGTCGTCCTCGTGCAGCGCTCCCATGCCACCCATCCTCCCTCGCCCGACGGGTCCGCGTCCGCCGCGCTGCCCGACCCGGCGGCCACCCGGCGGGCGGTAGGTTGTCCGCATGCGCCTGCACGTCGCGGACCACCCGCTCGTCGCCCACAAGCTCACCGTCCTGCGGAACCAGGACACGGTGTCGCCCACCTTCCGCCTCCTGGTCGACGAGCTCGTCACCCTCCTCGCCTACGAGGCCACGCGTGACGTGCGGGTCCAGCCGTTCCCGATCGTGACCCCGGTGGCCCCGACGATCGGCACCAAGCTCGCCGACCCGCGACCGCTCGTCGTGCCGATCCTGCGGGCAGGTCTCGGGATGCTCGACGGGATGACGCGCCTGCTGCCGACCGCCGAGGTCGGGTTCCTCGGGATGCGCCGCGACGAGGAGACGCTCGAGGCGATCACCTATGCCAACCGGCTCCCGGACGACCTCTCCGGTCGCCAGTGCTTCCTGCTGGACCCGATGCTCGCGACCGGAGGCACCCTCGTCGCGGCGATCAACTACCTCTTCGACCGCGGTGCGCGCGACGTCACCGCGGTGTGCATCATCGCGGCTCCGGAGGGGCTCAAGACCGTCGAGGACGCGGTCGGTGACCGGGGCGACGTCACCATCGTCGTCGCGGCGGTCGACGAGCGCCTCAATGAGAAGGCGTACATCGTGCCCGGTCTGGGCGACGCGGGAGACCGGCTGTACGGGATCGTCTGACGTCGGCCTGAAACCGGCCAAAGCGGACGGATGGGCGCACCCACGTCGCGGATGGGTGCATCGGCGCCGGATCCGCGCAAAGATCATCACGACAACCACCAGACTGCACGGGCACGACGGCCACGCGCCGCCCGCCCGTGATCGCGTTCTCACCGACTCGGGGGATGTTCGGTGAGAACTCGCGCCGCAGCATCGACGCACTTGGGGGAGTGCGCGGGAAGCGCGGCGCGGCACGAGGCGGGGGGCGGGGCCTGACGGGTCCCGCCCCCCGTTTCGTCCGCATCGGCACGGGATCGTCACCGCTGCGCGGGCATCACCAGGTCGTCCACATGCGTTGTGGACGAGGTGGGCACTTATCCACCGCCTTCCACAGCCTCTTCCACAGGGATACCCACATCTGGGGGTGGCCCGGCGCCCCCACCACAACATCTAGCCGCTGGCGTTGCTCATGTCAGTGATGCGGGATAGCGTCGAACCCTGCTCGTGAGCACCCGCCCGACCTCTCGAGCACCCGCCCGACGCCGCGCCGGTGCCGAGTGCTCCGCCACCACCGTCCGTCCACCGCTCCATCAAGTCGCGAGGTATTGCGCCGTGACCCTCACCGATCCCACCCAGCACCTGGCGAGCACCCCTGCCGGTGAGCCCGGTGCGCCGAGCGCGCCCGCTCCCCTCACCCCCGCACGGTCGGGCCAGATCCACGTCACCAAGCGCGACGGCACCCGTGAGCCCTACGACGCGGACAAGATCAACCAGGCGATCGTCAAGGCCGCCGCCGGTCTCGAGAACCACATCGGCAAGGCCATGCAGGTCGCGGCCGAGCTCGCGATCACGCTGTTCGACGGCATCACGACCGAGCAGCTCGACGAGGCCGCGATCGGCGTCGCGGTGCAGAACGTCAAGGACGACCCGGACTTCGACACGATCGCCGCGCGGCTGCTCCGCAAGGTCATCAACAAGCGCGTGCTCGGCAACTACGAGTCCGACCTCGAGATGACGTTGCTGCACCAGGCGCGGTTCCCGGGCTACATCCGGGAGGCGGTCGAGCAGGGGCTCCTCGACGAGCGGCTCGTGACGCTGTTCGACCTCGACGCGCTCGCGGCCGCGATCGACCCGAGCCGCGACGACCTGCTCCGGTACATCGGCACGGTCACGATGCGCAACCGCTACATGATCAACGACCGCCACGGCCGGGCGCTCGAGGTCCCGCAGTACTTCTGGATGCGGGTGTCGATGGGCCTGGCGCTCAACGAGGCCGACCCGACCGCCTGGGCGATCCGGTTCTACGACAAGATCTCGCGGCTCGACTACCTGCCGGCCGGCTCCACGCTCGTCAACGCCGGGACGTCCTACCCGCAGCTCTCCAACTGCTTCGTCATGCAGATGGAGGACGACATCGAGCACATCGCGACGTCCGTCCGCAACGTCATGTGGCTCACCAAGGGCACCGGCGGCATCGGGCTGTCCGTGACGAAGCTGCGCGCCGAGGGCTCGCCGATCCGGTCCAACAACACGACCTCGACCGGTCCGATCCCGTTCATGCACACGATCGACTCGACACTGCGCGCGATCTCGCGCGGCGGCAAGAAGTTCGGTGCGCTGGCGTTCTACATGGAGAACTGGCACCTGGACTTCGCCCAGTTCCTCGACCTCAAGCAGAACTCGGGCGACCCGTACCGGCGCGTCCGGACCGCCAACACCGCGGTCTGGATCTCCGACGAGTTCATGAAGCGCGTCGCCGCGGACGCCGACTGGTACCTGTTCGACCCGGCCGAGACGCCGGACCTCGTCGAGCTGTACGGGCGCGAGTTCTCCGAGCGGTACGCGTACTACGTCGCACAGGCGCAGGCCGGGACGATCCGCTCGTTCAAGCGCCTCAAGGCGCGCGAGCAGTACAACGCGATCCTGGTGACCCTGCAGACCACGTCGCACCCGTGGCTGACCTGGAAGGACACCATCAACCTCCGGGCCCTGAACAACAACACCGGCACGATCCACCTGTCGAACCTCTGCACCGAGATCACGCTGCCGCAGGACCGGGACAACATCGCGGTCTGCAACCTCGCGTCGATCAACCTCTCCGAGCACCTCGTGCCGCAGGCCGACGGCTCGCTCGGCTTCGACTGGGAACGGATGCGGACGTCGGTCGAGTACGCGGTCCGTCAGCTCGACAACCTCGTCGACATCACGCTGTCCTCGGTGCCGGAGTCCGAGCGGGCGAACCAGCAGAACCGCGCGATCGGCGTCGGCGTGATGGGCTTCACCGACGTCACCGAGCGCCTCGGGTACGCCTACGAGTCGGCCGAGGCCGTCGAGCTCCTCGACGAGGTCGTCGAGTTCATCTCGTTCCACGCGATCGGCACCAGCGCCGACCTCGCCCGCGAGCGCGGCTCGTACGACACCTACGCGGGTTCGGGCTGGTCCCAGGGCCTGGTCCCCATCGACACGATCGCCCGGGTCGAGGCGGACCGCGGCGTCCCGGTGCAGGTCGACCGGACGACCCGCCAGGACTGGGACTCGATGCGGATCAAGGTCGCCGGCGGCATGCGCAACGCCACCCTGATGGCGATCGCCCCGACCGCGTCGATCGGCCTCGTCGCCGGCACGACGCCGGGTCTCGACCCGCAGTTCTCCCAGATCTTCTCCCGGGCGACCAGCTCGGGGAAGTTCCTCGAGGTCAACCGCAACCTCGTGCGCGACCTGCAGCAGCTCGGGCTCTGGGAGCAGGTCCGCGACGACCTCCTCGCGACCCAGGGCGACCTGTCGCGCGTGCCCGGCGTCCCGGAGCACCTCAAGGCCGTCTACCGCACGTCGTTCCAGCTCTCGCCGTACGCGTACCTCGACGTGGCGTCGCGCGCCCAGAAGTGGATCGACCAGGCGATCAGCCGGAACATCTACCTCGAGTCCCGCGACATCTCCGAGATGGCACGCCTGTACGCGACCGCCTGGGAGAAGGGCGTCAAGACGACGTACTACCTGCACGTGAAGCCCCGGCACACCGCCGAGCAGTCCACCGTCCGGGTCAACAAGGCGGAGACACTGCCTGCCGGACGCGGCGGCACGCCGGTGCGGCCCGCCGAGTCGGCGACGTCGGCGGCTCCGCGCCGCGGCTTCGGTTTCGGCAAGGCAGCAGGGACGACGGCGTCGCCCGGCGTGAGCGCGTCCTCCAGCCACGACGCCTCGTCAGGCGCCTCCTCGCGGCCGCAGCCGGCGGCTCCAGCGGTCACGGCTCCTGCGGTCACGGCTCCAGCGGTCACGCCTCCCACGGCGACGTCCGGGTTCTCGTCCCTGACCAGCCATGCCGCACCGCCCTCGGTCCTCGCTGCGGTCGTCGACGCCGCGCGACAGGCGCTTCCGGCAACGCATTCGGCTCCGACTCCGACTCCGACGCAAGGCTCCACGTCCCCGGCGCATGCCTCCACGCCCGCTGCGCCCCGCGCCGGTTTCGGGTTCGGGCGCGTCGCACCGGCGGAGCACGGGCCCGAGGCTCCCGCCGC
>JAKBFW010000187.1 GCA_021833345.1 Pseudomonadota bacterium
CTGCAGGAACGCGTCCGTCGACGACACCGTGCCTCCCTTGCGCCGGGATTCGCGCCCGGCCACGCCCGAATGAGGGGACGAACCCCCGGTGTCATCGCCGGGGTCGCCGGTCAGGCGGCCCGTGTCACGACCTCCGGTACCCCGCGGCAGCGCCGCGTCGCGCGACCCCCCCGCTCTCCCCCCACACATTTGCTGCGTCAAATTCTAGCCCACCGGGCATCCGGGCTTTCTGCCTCGCGCCGGTAGGCATACGGCGGCATCCGTCTCGGTCGCGTCGTGGCGGGTACCTCGCTGTTGGTTGACTCTTGCCACATGAACGTCCAAACTGCGGAAGAAATCATGAGAGGATCCCGCTCGGAAGACTCCAAAACGTGCTGCCGTCGTTGCCGTCCTTTGATGCTCCGCGACCTCGAGGTGGGTCTCGGCGTAGCTCCCGGGGGTGTGGCTCGAGTCGCTCCCGTCCACCTTCCCTTCGCGAAGCCAGAACTGCCAACCGCCGTACGTCGAGCTGCCGATCCCGACGAACTTCGAGGTCGGGTGCTTCGACGTCGGCAACGGCCGGCCCCTCGATTGCCTGGTGAACTACCAGGAGTCCACGTCGTTGAACGGCGTCCCCCCGTAACGGGTCACGGAGTTTACCGGCGGCCACGCGCACGACTCGGAGAGGGTGGACGGGGAGCTGGCGACGACCAAGGGCATTCTGTGGTCGGACCTCGAGCCCGACCTGCCGGTCGACGCGATGGTGGCGTTCTCGGGGCGGACTGGGAACCAGTTCTGGCGGGCGGTGAAGAACGCGCCCGAGGCCAGCGGCGTCGTCCGCATCTGCGCGACGGGCCGGCTCCTTCAGCCGGGCTACCACTGTGTGCCCGGGCCTCCGTTCTGGGCATGCGACGACGGGGTTACGGCGCACATGGAGCTCGGGTTTAGGGTCGCCGTGCCGGGGCTGGTGGAGCTGCCGCCGAGCCCGGGGCTTTACGTGCGCTGCGGGATCACGGCATCGTGCACGGGCCAGGACAACGTGTCGCCGGTCCATCCCAGCGCCTTCTTCGGTGACCCGCGGCTCGTGGCCAAGGTGCAGGCCGTGGTGCAGAGGTTCCAGGCACTCTACCCGGACCGGGAGCTGCAGCTCACCGACATGTCGCTCCCCATGGGCGGCCTCTTCGACTTCCAGGCCACGTGGGAGCCGCCGCACAAGCGCCACCGCAACGGCCGCTCGGTGGACGTGAGTCGGAAAGCTTGGAACAAGACAACTGGTTCGCGCCAGTACCTGGCCGCTTCGCAGATACGGGACCTCAGTCAAATCGCAGTACACGACCTCCACATGCACAGAATTTTCGAGGGCGAAAAGGGCCCGATTCACTATGAACTCGTACCGCTGATGCCGGTGAATCCCTGCCACCCGTAGACGAGGAGGCATGAGATGCTCGTGAAGACATTGCTGCTTCTTACCACCCTGGCGACGGCACCCCCACCGGTGTTCCAGAGCGTCATGATCTCGGCGGGCGCCACGGTCGATGCGGCTGGCTATCACTACAGCTATGCCGTGACCAATCCCGCCAGCAACAACCTTGATGTTGGTGAGGTCGACATCGACCTCGGCAACGCATTCCCGGCGAGCGGCGGCGGCGGCCCACAGCCATGTGAGTTCCGCCAGTCGGACGGCAGCTTCCTTGTGACCTGGCTCAATTGCGGCGATACCTTCCGCCCGGGTCAGACGACCAGCGACCTGACGCTGCAATCCGCGCGCCCGCCAGCGGTCCTGGACGGTGTCGTCGAGGGCGATGTCTGGATTGGGTACATCGACCTCCAACCCGAGGGAACGGACATGAGCGAGGAGCAGACCGCCTCCCTCGAAGCTGCGACGACGCTGCGCGTTCCCACCATCGGACCGACGCCGGTACAGCCGGGCAGCTTCGCGCACTGGGACCGCTGGGCGGCCGACCTCACGCGGGCCGGGCAGCTCGGCTGGATCACCGACGCGACGCTCCTGGTCACTGTCCAAGCGGACGTGGCGGCGGCGCGGCAGGCCGTGGTCGCCAGGGACCGCGCGACCGCCATCGCGAAGCTGCAGGCGATCATGGACCTCGTGCAGCAGGCCGTGCCGGCGCGGTGCACGAGCGAGGGCCACGCCCTGGCGTACCTCAACGCGCTGGACCTCAAGACCCGTGTCGCGGGCACGCTGCCGTCCCCGTTCGAGTCGGAGCTGACGCTGGCGCCGCCGGCCGCCACGCACGCGGTGGGCGAGACCGCAACGCTGACCGTGACCTATCGCAACGTCGTCGACGGGAGTGCGATCGTCGGGTGCCCGATCACCTTCCAGGTCACCTCGGGGCCGGACTCGGGGTTGCAGCACGACGTCGCGACGGATGCGCAGGGCGCCGCTTCCCTCACGATCACCGGAAAGGCGGTCGGGGTCGACCAGGTCATCGCCTACTACGTCCCGATCTTCCCGTCCCTGCGCACGAGCGCCGGCGCGGCGGCGCTCCCGCCGGGCGCGGTGCAGGCCTCGGTGACCTGGCAGGGCGGGCCGGACCTCATCGTCTCCACGTTCACCCCACCGCTACTGAAGTCGGCGCCGGGCCGCTCGTTCGTCGTCTACGAGACGACGGCGAACGAGGGCAACCTCCCGGCTGGGGCGAGCGTGACCCGCTACTTCTTGTCAGCGGCGTGGCCCGTGGACCCGGCGACCGCGACGGTGGTGGGCCAGCGCTCCGTGCCGGCGCTCGCACCCGGCCAGGAGAGTCGCGTCGAGGCGTTGGAGCTCACCGTACCGGCGGGCCTCCAGTCCAGTCTCTACCATCTTGCGGCCTGCGCCGACGCCGACCAGGCCGTCGTCGAGAGCAACGAGACCAACAACTGCACGACCACCAACCTCGCCGCCACGATGGGCGTGGTCGGCGCCGAGCGCGTCAACCTCCCACCCGACTGCAGCAAGGCCAGGGCGGTGCCGGACCTGCTCTGGCCGCCCGATCACCGCCTCGTGCCGATTACGATCGCCGGCGTCACCGACCCGGACGGCGACCCGGTGCGGGTGACCGTCACCGGCATCACGCAGGACGAGCCGACGAACGGCCTCGGTGACGGCGACACGAGCCCCGACGGAGCCGGGGTGGGCACGGCGCAGCCGCAGGTGCGGGCCGAGCGCTCCGGCACCGGCAACGGCCGTGTCTACGCGATCTCGTTCCGCGCCGACGACGGCAAGGGAGGCACGTGCACCGGCGTCGTCACCGTCGGCGTGCCGCACGACCAGGGCAAGGACGCCAATCCGGTCGACGACGGCCAGACGTACGACTCGACGAGGTAGCGCCTCGCGTCCAACACCATAGTCACAGCGCCGACCAGTCGCCGCCCTTGCACCGTCGTGTGACCATGGGCCGTCACGAACCGCAGCAGCCGGCGCGCAACGTGAAGCTGACGTGATGGGCCGGGAGGGCTGTGGTCAGCGCTGGTGCGGGATCGTGATGCAGAGGCTCTCGGCCTCGGCGTACACCGTGCCGCGCGGGCCGACGAGGCGGCCGCGCACCGTGACCTTGCGGCCGGCGGCGGAGACCACCTCGCTGGCGAGCGTGACCACCCGCCGCAGCGGCAGCATCGTGCGGAAGCTGACGTTGAGGTTGCCGACGACGACGGGGTAGCCGGCGGCCCACCCGGCGAGGCCGAGCGCCTCGTCCATCACCGCCGCGATCGAGCCGCCGTGGGCGTGGCCGGGAGGGCCCTCGGTCTCGGGACCGAACCAGATGCGGGCGTGCAGGCGGCGCTCCGGGTCGAGGTAGTAGCGGATGCGGAAGCGGTTCCCCTCCGGGTCGTCCGAGACGAAGCGCAGCGACTCGCCGACCAGCGACTTGCCGTCGAACGGCACCCACTCGGCCTCGCCGCTGAGATCGACGGCGAGAGACGGAGTCTGGGAAGTTTGTCCGTGTCGCTCGGCGTCCAAGGACCCCCCGCGGCCGGGCGTCGCAACGGCGCCGGCCGAATCGGAGTGTAGGTGGGCCCCGGACAGTGTCAAGCGACAACCGGACCGCTGTGGCACGATGGCACCGTGCCGACTGGACTTCCCCGCCCCCCCCGAGCGCAGCGACCGCAGCGTCGGCCCGGCCTCGGGCGTGAACCCGGTCTGCTCGACGACGAGTGGGGCGGCGTGGCCGCGCTCCTCGGTTCGCCCGTCGTCGCGGCGACCCCGGCCCGGTGGGGGTTCACCAACCGCACGACGCTGGCGACGCTGGCGGACGGCCGGCGGGTCGCGGTGCAGCGGCTAGCGGATCGGGCCGCGGCGCGGCGGCGGCTGCGGCTCGGCGCGCCTCTGGGGGTCCGTCTCGCGGCCGCGGGCGTCCC
>JAKBFW010000188.1:0-1197 GCA_021833345.1 Pseudomonadota bacterium
CCGGTGTGCTGCTGGGCCCCAGCGCCGATGCTCGACCGGTGGATCCCGTTCGAGAGGTCGAGGTAGGTGTACGCGGCGAACGCCGCCCCGGCGCCGAGGACCAGCGCGGCCCCACCGGCGACCAGCGCGACGACCCTCCGACGACGACGGCGGGGTGCACGGGGTGCGCGCGGGGCTGCCGCCCGGGCGAGAGCGCGGGGCGTCGCAAGGCGTGCCTGCGGTGCGACCGGGCGTGCCTGCACCCGGGGTGCGGCCGGGTTCGTCTGCGCCCGCGGAGCAGCCGGGCGTGCCTGCGCGCGCGGGCTCGACGGAGTCGCCAGGTCCGGGGGCGTGCGGCCGGGCACGACCGTGACCCCGTCGTCGTCGACGCGCGGCGCGCGTGAGGTCGTCGGGTCCTGGGGCGGGAAGCTCGGTGGCGTCGGCCGAGCCGATGAGCGTCCGGTCCCGTCGACGCGGCGGACGGGCCCGCCTCGGGGGGCTCGGCTCGCGGACCGTCCGGGCGGCGTGTCGGCGTCGTTCATCGCGGGACGTCAGGCGCGGCCGTCGGGCCGACGGTGGCAATCCGTCGAAGATCCATGTCGGGATGGTACGAAGCATGCGTCCTCAGGCGCGGTTGCCACGGCGTGGGGACGGTGTGCGGGTCTCGACCTGGCGGTCCACCCGGCCAGGTCCCCTCGGAGCTGCTCGAGTCGTCCGACGAGCGCGGGTTCCGGCTCTCGTTCCTCGCCGGCGTGCGTCGCCGTCGCGTGTCGAGGCTCGAGCCGCGACCCGTGCGCGAGTGGCGTAGGGTGCTGGCGGCCAGAGGGGGTGTGTCCACGTGATTCGACGAAGCATGCGCGGCGGGGCGTCGGCTGCCGGTGTCGAGGCGCGGCTGGCGGCTCTGGGTTCGCTCGCGCTCGTGGCGTTCGGGATGGCGACGGCTGACGACGTGGCACGCTCGGGCAATCCGTGGCCGTTCGCCCTGCCGACGATCGCCTGGGCTGCTCTCGTCGCCTTCCTGGCCGCGCGCTGGTGGGGGCGCGGTGACCGGCATGCGCACGCGCTCACCATCGGGGGGGCCGTCGTCGCGGTCCTCGGTGCGGTGCTGTGGGCGGCGCGGGTGGATGCGTGGATCGCGGTCGTGGCCGCAGTCGTGGGTCTCGGGCTCGCCGGCGCGGCGGCCGCGATCGCTGCGCTGCGTCACGTCGGGGCCGGTGG
>JAKBFW010000188.1:1297-4311 GCA_021833345.1 Pseudomonadota bacterium
TACTCGCTCTCGTGACCGCGGTGGATGCCCAGGGTCCGCTCGATCACGTGCAGCACCAGGAAGCCGAGCACGAAGGTCAGCAGCGGTGCCGGCACCCCGAACACCACGCGAGGCTCCTGCGTGAGGGCCTCGGGGATCAGGTCGAGCCCGACCACGCCGAGCATCAGACCGGCGGCGAGGCCGAGCATCAGGTGCCGGTAGTCACGCACCCGCAGCGCCGTGAGCCCCCCGAGGAGCGTCGTCGCGAACGAGCCGAGGGCGAACAGCACCACCACGACGCACCACTCCTCTTCCTGTCCGCACGCGGCCGCGTGTCGGCGCGCGACGGGTCACGGACGCCCATGCGCATCGTCATCCCGCCCGCTCAGGTTCGCGACCGGCCTGATGACGTGCACCGATGTGTCTCCTGGCGTCCATCGGCTCGCAACGCGCGCGGGGGCGGCGCCATTCCTCGCGGCGGCCGGCCTGCTCCGCCGATGACCGGTCGCGCCTCGATCACCTGACGAGCGGTGACGGTGTCAGCCCCAGCCGCCCGGCCCAGGTCCCGGCCCGGGCGGCAGGTCGTCCCGCGCATCGCGGATGCCGTCGCGGACGGCTCGTCGGATCACGAGGTACAGGACGACGACCGCGAGCAGGAACAGCGCCACGGGGATGAGCGCGGCGAGGAGACCGAAGCCCTGTGCCATGTACATGGATCGACTCCAAGCTCGAGCGGCGACCACCGGTGATCGTCGACCAGGGTCCCATGTGCGAGGCCCGTCGTCGGGGAAACGGACGCGAGAATTCTGGCGCGTGTTTCTGGCGTGTAAACATTCCGCGGGTGCGTACCAGAATGCGGAAATTGCGGTCGTCACGCCTTGCCGCAGCTCCACATCGCGCCTACTTTCGAGGACATCACCGGGCCCGTCTCGCAGCATGTCTGAGGGGAGGTCGGCCGTGGGTGCCCATCGTGTCGTCGACCTGAACCTCCCGACGGGGTTCTTCGACTCCTCGTCCGCCGGCGCCGCCGCGCCCGACTGGCTGGTGGCCGGGATCGTCGAGTCGTGGGAGCTCGACCCCGCACGCACGACGGTCGTACTCGCTGCCGTGTCCGAGAATGCGACCTTCATCGTCTCCTCCGGTGGTGTGCCCGTGGCGGCGACCCGTGTCGCCCGACCCGGGTACATGACGAGCGCCGACGAGCTCGAGTCGGAGCTCGCGTGGGTCTCGTCGCTCGCGACCTCGGAGTACGTACGGGTACCTCGCGGGATCCGCACCCAGGACGGCTCGTACGTCGCCGTGATCCTGGACGACCACGGCCGCGGCTGGTGGTGCGTGAGCTTCTCGTACGTCGACGGGGGCGTGCTGCCGGACGTCACGGACCCGCTGCCGTACTACCGCGAGATCGGACGGACGACCGCGCACCTGCACGATCACACCGGGTCCTGGACCCCGCCCCCCGGTTTCCGTCGCCACTCGTGGGCACCGTCCGACATGGTGGGCCCGACGTGCCGGTGGGGCATGTGGCAGGACGTGGCGTTCACCTCCGCCGAGCGGGGCCTGGTCAAGTCCGCCGAGCTCGCCGCGCTGGCGACGCTCGGCAGCGTCGTGCGCTCACCCAGCGACTGGGGGCTGATCCACGCCGACCTCCGCCCGTCGAACATCATGATCGACGAGGCCGGCCTGACGGTGATCGACTTCGACGACTCCGGCTACTGCTGGTACATGTACGACTTCGCCGCGGCGCTGTCGTTGGTCGAGCACCTCGACGCCGCACCGACCATGGCCCACGAGTGGATCGAGGGGTACGCGGAGGTCCGCCCGCTCACCCGGTCCGACGTCCGGGTCGCGTGCGCCCTGTCGATGATCCGGCGGCTGCAGATGCTCGGCTGGACGACGACGCACCGTGGGGACGCCGTGCCGGCCGACCTCTGGGCCGCCCGGGTCGACGGCACGCTCGTCGTGGCGGAGAAGTTCCTCCGGTCACCGACGTGGTTGATCGACTGAGCCGGTCGGCGGCTGCCCCCCGTCGGTTGGCGATCGCGTCCGGTCACCGCACTGGCTCAACCTCGCACTGACTCAACCCCGTGCTGGCTCGACGTCGTGCTGGCTCGACGTCGTGCTCTCTCGACATCGCGCTCACTCGACTGCGTGCTGGCTCGACGCCGCGCCGGAGCTCGTTCCCTCGGGGTGACCGTGCTCGTCGTGCCGGGGTCGGTGCCGCACGTAGCCGTACTTGCGCAGGTGGAAGCGCACGTCCGCGCCGACGAAGTACTCGCGCCCGATCTCGATCGGTCGGTCGTCGGACGCCGTCGTGACCCGGTGCACGTGGATCAGCGGGGTGCCCGTCGCGACCTCGAGGTGGCGGGCCTGCTCGTCGTCCGCGAGCGTGAGCTCGAGCGTCTCGTCGCTGTAGCCGGGGGAGACGCCGTAGTGCCCGCGCAAGAGGGCGTACAGGCTCGAGAGGTCGTGCTGGAGCAGGTCGGGGAACGGCGTGGTGGGCAGCCGGGTCGCCTCGAGCGACAGCGGGTGCCCGTCGGCGACGCGCAGCCGGAGCAGCCGGTACACGTGGTCTCCGGGCTGCAGGTCGAGGAGCCGCTGGTCCTGCCCGGAGGCCTGCGCGATCTCGGCGCGCAGCACCCGCGTCTCGAGCCGGACGCCCTGCTGACGGGCGATCTCCGGCAGGCCCTCGATCGTGTTGAGGTTCCGCTCGAGGCGCCCGTCGGACGCGACGATCCCGCCACCGCGACCGATCCGTCGCCGCACGATCCCGTCGGCCTCGAGTCGGTCGAGGGCCTGCCGCAGTCGCGATCGCGGCACGCCGAGGGAGAGGGCGAGGGACCGCTCGTCGCCGATCCGGTCCCCGGCGCGCACCTCGTGCTCGCGGATCAGGGAGCGGATCCGCGAGCACAGCAGGTCGACCGGGGTGCTCATGTCCGGAGCGTCGCCAGGACCTCGTCGAACGCGGTGAAGAAGGTCGCGAGGTCCGCGTCGGTGAACGCGAGCGGCGGGCGCAGCTTGAGGACGTTGCCGCC
>JAKBFW010000189.1 GCA_021833345.1 Pseudomonadota bacterium
GCCCGGAGCCGAGCCGACCAACTGGGGCTCCTTCTTCTCGGGACCGGCCTGGCAGCTCGACGAGCGGACCGGCGAGTACTACCTGCACCTGTTCTCGCGCAAGCAGCCGGATCTCAACTGGGAGAACCCCGAGGTGCGCGGAGCTGTCCACGACATCATGCGGTGGTGGCTCGACCGGGGCGTCGACGGCTTCCGGATGGACGTCATCAACTTCATCTCCAAGGACCTCGGGGCGGACGGCGCACTCGCGGACGGGACCGTCGTCGACGGCGCGTTGTACGGCGACGGCCGGCCGTCGTACGTCTGCGGTCCGCGCATCCACGAGTTCCTCCACGAGATGCACCGCGAGGTCGTCGCCGGGCGGCCCGATCGGATCCTGACGGTCGGGGAGATGCCGGAGGTGACGGTCGAGGACGCGATCCTGTTCACCGACCCGGCGCGCCAGGAGGTCGACATGGTCTTCCAGTTCGAGCACGTCGGCCTCGACCACGGAGCCACGAAGTGGGACGTGCACCCGTTGCGACTGGTCGATCTCAAGGCGTCGCTCGGGCGATGGCAGGCGGGGCTGGCCTCGGTGGGCTGGAACAGCCTCTACTGGGACAACCACGACCAGCCGCGCATCGTCTCGCGGTTCGGCGACGACGGCGAGTACCGCGAGCGGTCGGCAACGATGCTCGCGTCGGTGCTGCACCTGCATCGCGGCACGCCGTACGTGTACCAGGGCGAGGAGCTCGGGATGACGAACGCGCACGTCGAGCGGATCGACCAGTATCGCGACATCGAGTCCTTGAACTTCTATGCCGAAGCGCTCGAGCACGGTCTTGGGTCGCCCGCTGCCCTGCTGGAGGCCTTGCGCGCCGTGAGCCGTGACAACGCCAGGACGCCCATGCAGTGGGACGCGTCGGCGAACGCCGGGTTCACCACGGGGACGCCCTGGATCGAGGTCAACCCCAACTACACCGAGATCAACGCCGCCGCGCAGTGGGAGGATCCGGGTTCGGTGTTCCACCACTACCGCCGGCTCATCGAGCTCCGGCACACCGAGCTGGTCGTGTCCCTCGGCGACTTCACGATGCTGCTCCCCGAGGACGACGCGGTGTACGCGTTCCTGCGTCGGTGGGAGGGGATCGAGCTGCTGGTGCTCGGGAACTTCACCTCGCAGGTGCGTCCCGTCGATGTGCCCGACGCGCTCCGCTGGGCCGAGGCCGAGCTGCTGCTCGGGAACGCCGGGGACCCGACCCCGGTACCGGCAGGTCGGATCCCGGCCTTGCGCCCGTGGGAGTCGCGGATCTATCGGAGGACCGTCCCGGAGGTGGTCGCCGAGTGAGCACGACGCCGGCCCGGCGCCTCCACCCGCCACGGCACGCAGCACGCACCGTGTTCGCACTGTGGACCTGTGAACCACGATATGGGACGGCTTGGTGCAGACGTGACATCGGGCCGGCGCGGGCGTAGTGTCCTTCGCGTGCAGACGATCGTGGTCGTAGTACTTCCCGGGCGCGCTGGCTGACCGCCAGAACTCATCGGTCTCGTCAGCGCGCTCGCCCCTCGACACGCCCTTCACGGGCCGAGGGGCTTTTTTGTGTCAGCACGCACCACCCGCACCACCCAGCAGCACCCGTGTACCGACGTCAGGGAGAATCCGATGGTCCAGGGCCCACACCCCGCGCCTCCGCGCAGCGCGACGACCGCCGCTGCGAGCACCCGTCCGTCAGGTGAGCCGACGAGGCTCGTCCCGCTCGACGGCGTCGTCGAGCCGGTCCAGGTCACCGGAGCCCAGTCGATCGTCCGGTCGCTCGAGGAGGCCGGCGTCGAGGTCGTCTTCGGCATCCCCGGTGGCGCGATCCTCCCGACCTACGACCCGCTGATGGACTCGACGCGGCTCCGGCACATCCTGGTCCGTCATGAGCAGGGCGGCGGCCATGCGGCCTCGGGCTACGCGCACGCGACCGGCCGGGTCGGGGTGTGCATGGCGACCTCGGGCCCGGGTGCGACGAACCTCGTCACCCCGCTCGCCGACGCCAACATGGACTCGATCCCGATGGTGGCGATCACCGGGCAGGTCGCGGCGTCGATGATCGGGACCGACGCCTTCCAGGAGGCCGACACCCTGGGCATCACGCTGCCGGTCACCAAGCACAACTACCTGGTGACCAACGCCGACGACATCCCGCGCGTGATCGCCGAGGCCTTCCACATCGCTGCGAGCGGACGTCCGGGGCCGGTGCTCGTGGACATCGCGAAATCGGCCATGCAGGCTACGACGACGTTCTCCTGGCCGCAGGTGCTCGACCTGCCCGGCTACCACCCCGTGACCAAGCCGCACGCGAAGCAGATCCGCGAGGCGGCCCGGTTGCTCGCGACCGCGCGGCGACCGGTCCTCTACGTGGGCGGCGGGATCATCCGGGCCGGGGCGTCCGCCGAGCTGCGGCGGCTCGTCGACGAGAGCGGCGCCCCCGTCGTGACGACGCTGATGGCCCGCGGCGCTCTGCCCGACTCGCACCCGCAGCACCTCGGGATGCCCGGGATGCACGGCACCGTGCCGGCCGTCGCGGCGCTGCAGAAGGCCGACCTGATCGTGGCGTTGGGCGCCCGGTTCGACGACCGGGTGACCGGCAAGCTGAGCTCGTTCGCGCCGAACGCGACGGTGGTCCACGCCGACATCGACCCGGCCGAGATCGGGAAGAACAGGGTGGTCGACGTCCCGATCGTCGGGGATCTGCGCGAGGTCATCGCGGACCTGCTCCCCGAGCTGGCCCGCGAGCACGCGCAGCACGGCAAGCCGGACGTCGAGGCCTGGTGGCGGCAGATCAACGAGTGGCGGGAGACGTTCCCGCTCGGGTTCGACGAGCCGGAGGACGGCCACCTCGCTCCGCAGCACGTGATCTCACGGATCAGCGAGCTGACGGGGCCGGAGGCCATCTACGTCGCCGGTGTCGGGCAGCACCAGATGTGGGCGTCGCAGTTCATCCAGTTCGAGCGCCCGAACTCGTGGCTGAACTCGGGTGGTCTCGGCACCATGGGCTTCTCGGTCCCTGCCGCGATGGGGGCCAAGGTCGGCGCGCCGGACCGCACGGTCTGGTCGATCGACGGCGACGGCTGCTTCCAGATGACCAACCAGGAGCTTGCGACCTGTGCGATCAACGACATCCCGATCAAGGTCGCGATCATCAACAACTCGTCGCTCGGCATGGTGCGGCAGTGGCAGACCCTCTTCTACGAGTCCCGCTACTCGCACACCGACCTGAACACCGGGCACGGCACCGTGCGGATCCCGGACTTCGTCAAGATGGCCGACGCCTACGGCTGCGTCGGGCTCCGCTGCGAGACGAAGGCCGATGTGGACGCGACCATCAAGCGGGCCCTCGAGATCGACGACCAGCCGGTCGTGGTCGACTTCACCGTCTCCCGGGACGCGATGGTCTGGCCGATGGTGGCTGCGGGCGTGAGCAACGACGACATCCAGTACGCCCGGGGGATCAGCCCGGCGTGGGACCGCGAGGAGTAGGACGATGACCAGCAGGCACACACTCTCCGTCCTCGTCGAGAACAAGCCGGGCGTGCTGACGCGCGTCGCCGGGCTGTTCGCGCGGCGGTCGTTCAACATCCACTCGCTCGCGGTGGGACCCACGGAGCACGACGAGTTCTCCCGGATCACCGTCGTGGTGGACGTCGAGGACCTTCCGCTCGAGCAGGTCACCAAGCAGCTCAACAAGCTGATCAACGTGATCAAGATCGTCGAGCTCGAGGACGCGTCCTCGGTCCAGCGCGAGCTCCTGCTCGTCAAGGTCCGCGCCGAGGCGGCGCAGCGCACGCATGTCCTCGAGGTCGTCGACCTCTTCCGCGCCCACGTCGTCGACGTCGTCCCGGACACGGTGACGGTCGAGGCGACCGGGAGCCCGGGGAAGCTCAACGCGCTGCTCGCCGCGCTCGAGCCCTATGGCATCCGCGAGATCGTGCAGTCCGGTACGGTCGCGATCGCCCGAGGTCCGCGTTCGATCACCGACCGGGCCGTCGAACGCGTCACCAGGACGGCCTGACCTCGGGCGCACGCATCGACGCGAGCTCCGCGTCGCACCGTCACCCCCATGACCACATCCGCACGACACGACGACACCCCGCACGACACGACGAACCAAGGAGATCCACGGTGGCTGAGCTGTTCTACGACGACGACGCCGATCTGTCCATCATCGCCGGCCGCAAGGTCGCGGTCATCGGCTACGGCAGCCAGGGCCACGCGCACGCG
>JAKBFW010000190.1 GCA_021833345.1 Pseudomonadota bacterium
ATCGAGCGACTGGCGATGGGCGGCCGTGGCGTTCCTGCTCGGCCTGGCGACGTTCGTCGGCGCCGGGCTCACCTTCGCCGCGTTCGCCCCTGTCCGGATCTCGCTCTGGTCGGCGACGCTCGTCCATGCGGTCGGGGCATTCGTCGGCCTGGTCACGCCCGCGGGCCTCGGTTCGGCGGCGCTGAACCTGAGGATGCTCACGAAGCGTGGTGTGACGACGTCCCTCGCGGTCGCCACCGTGGCGCTCGTGCAGGTCTCGCAGCTCGCGGTGACGGTGCTCCTCCTCGTCTTCCTGTCCGTCGTGTCCGGAACGACCACCTCGACCCAGTTCGCCCCCTCGACCGGCACCCTCGTGCTCATCGCCGTCCTGGCCGCGGCAGCGGGCGCGTCGCTGCTCGTGCCGACCGTACGTCAGTGGCTCGTGCGAACCACCCTGCCGACGATCAGACAGACCTGGCCGCGCCTGGTGGAGATCGCGGGAGAGCCCCGCCGTCTGGCCGTGGCGGTGACCGGCAACGTGCTGCTCACGATGGGGTACGTCCTCGCCTTCGACGCGACCCTCGCCGCGTTCGGCCAGCATCTGAGCCTGGTCCAGGTCGCGCTGGTCTTCCTCATCGGCAACACCGCGGGTGCGATCGTCCCGACACCAGGAGGACTCGGAACGATCGAGGTCGCGTTCATCGGCGGCCTGACCGCGGCCGGGATCAACCCGGGGATCGCGGCGTCAGTCACCATCCTGTTCCGGGTGCTCACCTACTGGCTCCCGATCCCGATCGGCTGGCTCGCCCTGCGTCGGCTCCAGTCCACCGGGGAGCTCTGAGCGCCTCCAGGCTCGCTCAGGACCTGACGGCGTCGCCCACCCACGAGGTCAGCCGACGGGCGACGACACGCCAGTCGGGGCCCAGGGTGACGGCGATGACCAGCAGCAGCGTGACCGCGCGCAGCACCCCGAGCCCGGCATCGGTCGGCGTCAACGGTCCGAGGTGGCGCGGGACGTACAGGCCGGCGACGACGACCATGCTCAACCACGGCCAGCGCGTCCGCCGCCACAGGAGATCGGCGATCACCGTCGCGAGCACGAGGCCCGACGTGTAGTACGGATACGTTCCCGGGTCCAGGAGCATCCGCACCGCGAGCACGAGAGCGGGCACCACCATCCAGCGTCGCCGCAGCACAGCTGCGATCCCGAGAGCGACCCCCAGGAGCACCTGAGCCGGGCGGTCCCAGACCGGTGTCTCCGGCGCCGTGACCCCGAACGGCCGCAGCGACGAGGAAGCGACGTTGGGGATCGAGAATCGGCCGGCGTGCAGCGTCGCCGGATCTGCGATCACGAACGGGAGCCACGCGAGAGCGACTCCCGCGACCCACGACCACGCGGCACGCTGCCATCGCTCGCGCGGGAGCGCGAGAAGCACCGGGACGAAGGCCAGCGCCCACGGCTTCGCGTCAGCTGAGGCGGCAAGCAGGAGGGCGGCGGTGGCTGCGCGTCCGCGCGAGACCGCGTGAAGCGCAGCGACCAGGAGCGCGAGCGCCAGGGCGTCGTCGAGATGGGTGTAATGGATGGCGAGCTCCGCCCACACCGGCATCAGCACCACGGCCGCCAGACCACGTTGCCGCGCCGTGACGTTCATCTGCGGGAGGCGCGAGACGGCGTGGAGGAGCAGGGGCCCGGCGGCTGCGATGGCGGTGGAAGCCAGCAGGCCCGACATCCATTCCGGGATTGCGCTCAGCGGCGCTGCCACCAGGAAGGTCAGCGGTCCCATCTGCAGCTCGGGGTGGGTCGCGTACAGGTGGAGACCCCCGAGCTGCCCGGACGACCGGAGCAGTGCGCCACCCGAGACCACGAAGTGCCAGGACACGAGCGCGTCGGTCGCGTTCAAGGCCGCCCACACGCCCATCCAGAACCACGGGAACCAGGCCGTCTCGATCCACTTCACCACAGGGAGCGCACGTTCCTGGTGGGCGGAGCCGACGACACGTGTCTCCTGCGCCTCGACTACCGCCATCCGCGCGTCGACCTCTTCCGGGACTCGGGGGACGCCTTCGAGGCGGCCAGGGGCGAACCCGTGCGACGAGACGCGGTGCAGGCGCCTGCAGAGACCGGTTCACCGAGCGTGGGCGTGAGAGCCCGCGTCATGCGGAGACCACGACGACGGGGCGCCCGGTTCGCCGCTGGACCACCGGTCGCGTCGCCGCCGAGGCGGTCGTGCGGGCTCGGTGATTCATGACCCGCGAGGGTGGCACAGCTACCTGGACAGAACCTGGGAGCGATGAGAGGGCCGGGGCATCGGGGACGCCGCCCTATCCACGTCGCGCCGAGGCGGACCCCCACAGGATGGCTCCCTAGAGTCATGCCGGACAACGACGGCGGGCTGGCGAGGGGAGCGACAACCGTGGCGTGGAGACCGCCTCGACGGCGTCGATGGTGGTTCGCCGCCGCTGCCGTCGTGCTCGTACCACTTCTCGTCGTGGCCGCGCTGTGGCCCGCGACCCCTGGCGTGGGCGATGCCGGCTCGCTCATCCGAGCGCGCCTCGCTGCGCACGGTGCGCCCGTCCTGGATTCGCTGCCTCGCTCCGACAGGGTGGCTCGCGCGCTCGTGGCGACGGAGGACAGCAGGTTCTACGTCACCCCCGGGGTCGACCCGATCAGCGCCGCCCGTGCGGCCGTCGCGACGATCACCGGGAACGTCGACACAGGCGCGGCGACGCTCGAGCAGCAGCTCGCGAAGAACCTCTACTTCCCTCAGGACGACGGCCTGGTGGACAAGGTGAAGGAGGCTGAGGTCGCGCTCAAGCTAGATGCCGCGTACACGAAGCGGGAGATCCTGGTCATGTACCTCGGCGCCGTGTACTTCGGGCACGGGTACTACGGCCTTCCGGCGGCCGCCCAGGGCTACTTCGGCACGCAACCCTCCGCGTTGAGCTGGGCGCAGGCGAGCCTTCTTGCCGGACTGGTGCAGGCGCCATCGGCCTATGACCCGGTCAGGCACCGTGACGCGGCGCGGCTGCGACAACGTCACGTGCTCAACCGGCTCGTCGCCACCGGGGTCCTGACCGCGGCGGAGGCGAACTCGGCGTTCGCCGCCCCCCTCAACCTTCGCTGACGCATCCGTCACCGACGACGGCCCGATCGCGCCCTCGACACGAGGACACGTGCGTCGTGGCCGGACGGGACGCCGTCAGGGCCGGGGCTCCGCTCGGGCCGCCCGGTGCGCCGCGGCCCGTGCAGGGCGCGCAGTCTGCATGAAGTGCTCCGCGGCCGCACCGAGCCGCGTGCCACGTCGCCAGACCGCGTCGAGGGACCGAGCGAGGTCGACACCCTCGAGGGGGACCTCGACGAGCCGTCCGTCCCTGAGCTCGTTGGCCACGGCGAGCTCGCTGAGCACGGCGGGGAAGCTGCCCGAGCCGACGAGCACCTTGACGGCCGCGTTCGAGTCGAGCTCCACCGCCGGCGCGACCATGGGTCGTCCGATGGCCATGCGCAACGTGTCCCGGGTGCCGGACCCGTCTTCGCGTGACGCCAGCGGTGTCTCGGCGAGCTCGTCCCGGCCGAGTGGCTGGCGTCGGCGCGCGAGCGGGTGGTCCGGCGCGACGACCAGGACCAGACGATCGCTCGCGACGCGCCGCCGCCGGAGGTCGGATGGCACCTGCGGTGTCTCGACGAAGCCGAGCTCGATCTCTCTGGCCCTCAAGGCCGCGATGACCTCCTGCGAGTTCGCCACCCGCAGCTGCACGGGTGGTTCCCCCGCTCGCCGACGGAACTCGCCCAACCAGGTCGGGGCGAGGTACTCCGCGATCGTCTGGCTGGCTCCGATGCTGAGCTGCTCCGCCTCGCGGGCTGCGAGCGCCTGGCTGCCCGTGACCAACGCATCCGTCGCCTCGATGACGGTCCGGCACCATCCGGTGACCATCCGGCCGTGGTCCGTCAGGGTCGCGCCCCGGGAGCGGCGATCGAGGAGCTCGAGCCCGAGCTGGCGCTCGAGGACCTGGATCCGTTTGCTCGCGGAGGGTTGGCTGATCTGCTCTGCGCGGGCCGCCGCCGAGATGCTGCCGAGGTCCGCGACGAGCGCGAGCATCCGAAGCGACTCGAGGTCGAGCGCCGGACGTTGGGCGGGCACCAGGTCTCCTCTCCTCCGGTTGACGCCCTGGGGCGCTCCCGGCTCGTTCCCACCTTCACCTGAGACCCGCATGGGTATAGCCGTTGGCTATGATGCTATCGGCTTTCTCCCGCTAC
>JAKBFW010000039.1 GCA_021833345.1 Pseudomonadota bacterium
CGGTTCGCCACCGGGCGGCTCGCGACGTCGGACGAGGTCAGCAGCGGTATGCAGGGCGCCGTCGCGATCCTGCGCAAGCGGGGCTTCGAGGTGTCCGAACCGGCATCGGTGTCACGAGCGATGCCCGCGCGTGCCCCCCGCGCCGCGCGCACCCCACGGACCCCCGCGGTGCGGTCCGTCGCCTCCCGCGAGGCCCCGGTCGCGATCTGCCCGACGTGCTCGATGACCCTCCCGGCGACCGGCATCTGCGACGAGTGCGGCTGACGGGCTGGTCAACGGCGCCCGGTGCCTGCGTCGTCGGCCGCGCTCACCCCTCCGAGCGGTAGACCCCCGCGCGCGTCACGTAGCGCGACGCGTTGCCGTGCAGCGCCGCGACCTCGTCGTCCGTGAGCTCGCGACGGACCTTGCCGGGCACCCCGGCCACGAGCGACCGCGGCGGGATCACCGCTCCCTCGAGAACCACCGACCCGGCAGCCACCAACGAGTCGCGCCCGACGACGGCCCCGGTGAGCACCGTCGCGTTCATCCCGATCAGGCAGCCGTCCTCGATCGTGCACCCGTGCACCACCGCTCCGTGACCGACGCTCACGCCGCGACCGACGATCGCCGGGGAGCCCTGCTCGGTGTGCACGACGACGTTGTCCTGCAGGTTCGACCCGGCACCGAGCTCGATCTCGTCGATGTCGCCACGCAGCACCGCGCCGAACCACACGCTCGCGTCGGCGTGCACGCGCACCTTCCCGATCAGGGAGGCGTTCGCCGCGATCCACGCGGTCTCGTGCACCTCGGGCGTGCGTCCGGCGAAGGAGAGAAGGACCATGCGACCCAGGTTAGTTGTCCCCGGGCGCCCTAGGCTGCTGCGAGACCCTCACCGCCGCGAACAAGGGATCAGACATGGGCAGTGCAGCGCCCGCCGACAACGGGACCGTGAGCCCGAGGACCGCCATCGCCGTGCTCACCTCCGGCGGTGACGCCCAGGGCATGAACGCCGTGGTCCGCGCCGTGGTCCGCACCGCCATCGGCGCCGGGGCCGACGTCTACGCGGTCTACGAGGGCCTCCAGGGCCTGGTGGACGGCGGCGACCGGATCAAGAAGGCCGACTGGGGATCGGTGGGCTCGATCCTGCACCGCGGCGGCACCGTGATCGGGACCGCCCGCTCGGCCGACTTCCGGCGCCACGACGGGCGGCTCCGCGCGGCGCGCAACCTCGTGCAGCTCGGCATCGACCGGATCGTCGTGATCGGCGGTGACGGCTCGCTGTCGGGTGCGGACCTGTTCCGCAGCGAGTGGACCGGGCTGCTCACGGAGCTGGTCGAGCAGGGCGAGATCAGCGCCGAGCAGGCCGAGCGGCACACCCATCTCATGATCGCGGGCGTCGTCGGCTCGATCGACAACGACATGGTCGGCACCGACATGACGGTGGGCGCCGACACGGCCCTGCACCGGATCGTCGAGGCGATCGACGCCCTCGCGAGCACGGCGGCGAGCCACCAACGGTCGTTCGTGGTCGAGGTGATGGGCCGGCACTGCGGCTACCTCGCGCTGATGAGCGCGATCGCGGGCGGCGCCGACTACGTGCTCATCCCAGAGAACCCGCCCGCCGACGGCTGGGAGGACGACATGTGCGCCCGGTTGCGCGCGGGCCGTTCGGCCGGTCGCCGCGACAGCATCGTCGTCGTCGCCGAGGGCGCCCGGGACCGTTCCGGACAGCCGATCACGAGCCAGGGCGTGCGTGACCTGCTCGAGGCCCGCCTCGGCGAGGACACCCGGGTCACGATCCTCGGCCACGTGCAACGAGGTGGCACCCCCAGCGCGTTCGACCGGTGGATGCCGACCCTCGTGGGCCATGCCGCCGCGATGGAGGTCGTCGACGCCAGGCCGGACGCCGAGCCCCAGCTGATCGGCATCCACAACAACCGCGTGCACCGGACCCCGCTCATGGAGGCCGTCGAGCGCACCCGGGAGATCCCCCGGCTGATCGACACCGGTGACTACGAGGGGGCGATGGCCGCACGCGGCTCGTCGTTCACCGAGATGGTGCGGGTGTTCCAGGGCATCGCCCAGGTGGCCCCGACGGACGTGCCGCCCGGCTCGCGGATCGCGATCCTGCACGCCGGCGGACTGGCACCGGGCATGAACACCGCCGTGCGCGCCGCGGTGCGGTTCGGCCTCTCACGCGGGCACACGATGCTCGGGGTGCAGGGCAGCTTCCAGGGCCTGATCGACGGCCACGTCAGCGAGCTGACCTGGGGCGACGTCGAGGGCTGGGTCGGCGTCGGCGGTGCGGAGCTCGGCACCAGCCGGGCCGTGCCGAGCGTCGAGCAGTACTACGCCGTGAGCCGCGCGCTCGAGAACCACGGCATCGAGGCACTGCTCGTGATCGGCGGTCACAGCGCCTACGAGGCCACCTACCGGATGCTGCAGGAGCGGGACCGCTACCCCGGGTTCCAGATACCCGTCATCTGCCTGCCCACCACGATCGACAACAACCTGCCCGGGTCGGAGATGACGATCGGCACCGACACGGCGCTCGGCGAGATCGTCAGCGCGGTCGACCGGTTGAAGCAGTCCGCGATGGCGTCGCGCCGGTGCTTCGTGGTCGAGGTGATGGGGCGCTACTGCGGCTACCTCGCCTTTATGGGCGCGATGTCCGTCGGTGCGGAGCGCGTCTACCTGCACGAGAACGGCGTGCACCTGGCCGACCTCACGACGGACGTCGCGGAGATGGTGGCGAGCTTCGCGGCCGGCCGGCGGTTCCACCTCGCGATCCGGAACGAGGCCGCGAGCGTCGGGTACAGCACGGAGTTCCTGTGCCAGCTGTTCGCGGAGGAGTCGGGCGGGGCGTTCGACGTCCGGCCGATGGTCCTCGGCCACCTGCAGCAGGGCGGCAACCCGTCGCCGTACGACCGCGTCCACGCGACCCGCCTCGCCGCCTACTGCGTGGACTGGCTCTCGGGCCAGATCGTGGCCGACAAGCGCGAGTGGGGCTTCGTCGCGCTGACGGACGGCGTGCTGTCCACGGTGCCCTTGAAGACGATGCCGGACCTCGTCGACATGGAGTTCCGTCGGCCCATCGACCCGTGGTGGCTCGAGCTGCAGCCGATCATGGACGCCCTCGCGACGGAACCGGCGGAGTAGGGGCGCCGATCTCGGACAGCCACGTCCACCGGGGACGAGCGCGGCACCGTGCCACGCGTCACGGGGTAGGCGGTCCCAGGTCGACTCGCGCACCGGCGGTAGCCTGACCAGGCAGAAGACTCGACCGTCGGGCGACGCCGGGCGCTCGCAGCGGGCGGGCCCGACCGAAGGCACGTGCCGGGTCTCGACCGTCAGGAACGGGAGTGGACGAGATGGACGAGGCGCGCACGCCGTCCCGCGGTGAGAGCCCGCGACCGCGGACGTCGACCGGCGAGCGCAAGCGCGAGCAGATCCTCGACGCGTCCGTCCGGGTCTTCGGGACCGGTGGTGCGGCCGCGGTGACCCACCGCGCGGTCGCCAAGGTCGCCCGGGTGCCGCTCGGCTCGACGACCTACTACTTCACCGACCGCGACGACCTCCTGCTGCAGACGATGGCGCACGCCCGCGCGGCCGAGGCCATCCGGCTCACGTCGATCGTCGACGCGCTCGACGAGACGCTCACGGTCGACCGCGCGGTCGTCGTGCTCACCGAGATGTTCTTCGACAAGACGGTCGCGGACCCGCTGTACGACCTCGCGCTGTTCGAGATGTTCATGGAGGCGACGCGGAACGTGACGGTGCGCGAGGAGGCGCGCCAGTGGTCACGGATGATCGGCACGCTCGTCGATCGCGTGCTGCCTCCGAGCGACCCCGCGCTCCCTCGCGAGATCGTCGTGCAGATCGTGGCCTGCCTGGTGGACGGGTTGATGCTCGAGGCGGTGTCGAACGGGGAGCTCACCGTCGCCGACCTCGCGGAGCGGCTGGACCTCGTCGTCCGACGACTGTGCCCCTCGGCCTAGGGGCCTCACCGGGCGGCACCGCCGCGCCCTCGGGGCGCCTCGCCCGCCCCGCCGGACCCTCGGCATTCCGGTCTCACCCCGGCGATCTCGAGCCATGTCCACCGGTGGGACATAGGTCCCTGAGCGCCCATTTCGAGACATGTACGTTTGTACAGCATCGAAGGTTGTACGTTTGTACACATCGGGATGCGGCGCCGACCGGCACTGCGATCCGAGCTCCCGTACGGCGCACGACGTCCGAGCACCCCGTCCCGCGGTACGCGACGCAAAGGAGCAGCAATGACCGTGCAGACCGACAGGCCCCCGACCGGCGAGCGAGCCGCGGGCCGCCCGACGTTCCGGATGTTCGACATGGTGCTCTTCTCCGTGGCAGCGATGCTGTTGCTCTCGCAGCTCACCGTGACCGCCGCCGTCGGGCCCACCGCGATCTTCTGGACCGTGGCGATCATCATCGTGTTCTTCGTGCCGTACGGGCTCGTGACGAGCGAGCTCGGATCGGCCTACCCGGATGCGGGCGGCATCTACGCCTGGGTGGTCCGCGCCTTCGGGAACCGCTGGGGCAGCCGCGTCTCCTGGTGGTACTGGCTCAACGTGGGGCTCTGGGTCCCGAGCGTGTACCTGATGTTCTCGGGCGCGATCTCGTCGATGTTCTTCGGCGGCAACCTGAACTTCTGGGTCCAGGTCGCGATCACCGTCGCGCTGATCTGGCTCAACTTCTGGGTCAACATCCGCAGCCTCAAGACCGGGACGTGGGTGTCCAACGTCGGCGCCGGCATCACGATCGCCGTCATCGTCGCCCTCGCCGTCGCGGGCGGCATCTACGCCTCGGCGCACGGCTCCGCGACCTCGTGGACGGTGAGCAGCGTCATCCCGACCGACGCCCTCCCGGCGTTCGTCGCAGCCCTGCCGATCATCATCTACAACTTCCTCGGCTTCGAGCTGATGTCCTCCGCATCGACGCAGATGGAGAACCCCAAGCGCGACGTCCCCCGGACGATCGCCATCGCGGGCGCCCTCATCGGCGGCTTCTACCTGATCGCGACCGTCGGCATGCAGCTGATCTTCCCGGCCGACAAGATCTCCAAGACCACCGGGCTCGTCGACGCGCTGCGGCACGGCTTCGGCGACTCGGCCGTGGCGAGCACGGTCGTCACGATCCTCGGCATCGGTGCGCTGTTCTGCTTCTTCGCGAGCCTCGTGCCGTGGACCATCGGAGCGAACATCGCCGCCGCCGAGGCGGCCCAGCAGGGCGACCTCCCGCCCGTCTTCGCGAAGACCCATGCCACGCGCGGCACCCCTCTCGGCGCAGCGATGCTCTGCTCGATCGTCGGGACCGTCTTCACCCTCGGCTACGCGGCGCTGTTCTCCCTGACCGGCGGCTCGATCGACGCCGTCTTCTGGAACCTGTTCGCGTTCTCGTCGGTGATCTTCCTGCTCCCGTACATCGTGATGATGCTGGCGTTCGGCAAGCTCCGTCGCCTCGACCCGAACCGGCCGCGGCCGTACCGCGTCCCGGGCGGCGCCGTCCTGACCTGGCTGATCACCTGGGTGCCGACGGCGCTCCTGGCCGCGGCCGCCGTGTTCTTCGTCTGGAACCCGTACGACTTCTCCTTCGCGGTGACCGGGTCGATCCTCATCGGCCTCGCCGTGACGGTCGGGCTCCAGGAGTACTTCTGCCTCAAGTCGCCCGAGTGGACGCGCCTGCGCGCCCTCGAGCGCGGCGAGGACCCCGACACCGTGCGCCAGTTCGCTGACGTCGCCGTCGCGTCCCTGGAAGGTTGACCCCCATGTCTCGCACCCTCGACACCACCCCCGCGGCGGACGGCTACCGGATGCCGGCCGAGTGGGCGCACCACACCGGCTGCTGGCTGGTCTGGCCCGAGCGGCCCGACAACTGGCGCCTCGGCGGCAAGCCCGCTCAGACGGCGTTCGCGCAGGTCGCGGAGGCCATCGCCGAGACCGAGGCGGTGACCGTCGCCGTCTCCGCGCGGCAGTACGACAACGCGCGCAGCTCGCTCTCCAGCCGTGTCCGCGTCGTCGAGATGTCCAACGACGACGCCTGGATGCGGGACATCGGACCGAGCTTCGTCGTCAACGACGCGGGCGACGTCCGCGGGGTCGACTGGGACTTCAACGCGTGGGGCGGTCTCGTCGACGGGCTCTACTTCCCGTGGGCCGCCGACGACGCCGTGGCCCGAAAGGTCCTCGAGATCGAGGGCATCGACCGCTACAAGGCGCCCTTCGTGCTCGAGGGCGGGTCGATCGACGTCGACGGCGAAGGAACGCTCCTCGTCACCGAGGAGTGCCTCCTCTCGCCGGGCCGCAACCCCGACCTGTCCCGCGAGGACCTCGACGCCCTGCTCCGCGACCACCTCGGCGTCGAGGTCGTCATCTGGCTCCCGTACGGCGTCTACCTCGACGAGACCAACGGGCACGTCGACAACTTCTGCCGGTTCGTCGCGCCCGGCAAGGTCATGCTCACCTGGACCGACGACCCGACCGACCCGCAGCACGAGCGGTCCGCCGCGGCGCGCACGGTCCTCGAGAGCACCCCCGACGCCCGCGGTCGCACGATCGAGGTCGTCACGATCCACCAGCCCGGCCCGATCACCATCACCGAGGACGAGTCCCGCGGCGTCGACTCGATCGAGGGCACCCTTCCCCGGGTGGCGGGTGACCGCCTGGCCGGCTCGTACGTGAACTCCTACATCGGCAACGACATCGTCGTGCTCCCCGTGTTCGACGACCCGCACGACGACGCCGCCGTCGCCGCCTACACCGAGCTCTTCGCACCGCGGCGCGTCGTCACGGTGCCCGGCCGGGAGATCCTGCTCGGCGGCGGCAACGTGCACTGCATCACGCAGCAGCAGCCCTCCGGTCGCTAGCCGCGCGGGGTCCGACCGCCGGGGGCACCCGGTCGCCGTCGGTCGGATCCCGCCGCCCGCACCCCGCGGGCCGTCACCCGGCACCTGCGTGCCGTCCTCACACACCACGTCAAGGAGACAGCCATGCCCGTCCGCCACTTCATCGACACCCAGGACCTCACCAAGAGCGAGATCCTCGACATCGTCCACCTCGGGCTCACGCTCAAGAAGTGCGTCGAGGTCGGCTACTTCCCACCGCTGCTGCACGGCCGGACCCTCGGCATGATCTTCGAGCAGTCGTCGACGCGCACGCGGGTCTCGTTCGAGACGGCGATGTCGCAGCTCGGCGGCCACGCGCAGTACCTGGCGCCCGGCCAGATCCAGCTCGGTGGGCACGAGTCCCTCGAGGACACCGCCCGCGTGCTGTCCCGGCTCGTCGACGTCGTGATGGCCCGGGTGGCGCGCCACCAGACCGTCGTGGACCTCGCGCGGCACGCGACGATCCCCGTCCTCAACGGCATGTCCGACTACAACCACCCGACGCAGGAGATCGGCGACCTGATCACGATGGTGGAGCACCTCCCGGCGGGCAAGCGCCTCGAGGACTGCAAGGTCGTGTTCGTCGGTGACGCCACCCAGGTGTGCGCCTCCCTGATGATGATCACCACGAAGATGGGCATGGAGTTCGTGCAGTTCGGGCCCGAGGCGTTCCAGCTGCGCGAGGGGCTGCAGGACCTCGGACGTCGGAACTGCGCCGTCTCCGGCGGCAGCGTCCTCGTCACCGACGACGCCCACAAGGCGCTCGAGGGCGCCGACTTCGTCTACACCGACGTCTGGTACGGCGACTACGAGGCCGAGCTCGGCGAGGCGGAGCGCCTGGCCGCCTTCATGCCGACGTACCAGGTGAACCGCGAGCTCATGGCGCTGGCGTCCCCCGAGGCGAAGTTCATGCACTGCCTCCCGGCGACCCGCGGCGAGGAGGTCACCGACGACGTCCTCGACTCGGAGGCCTCGATCGCGTTCGACGAGGCCGGCAACCGGCTCACCGCGCAGCGCGCCCTGCTCGTGTACTTCCTGCGGCCCGAGATCGCGAACCCGGTCAAGGTCGACGTCGCGAAGGCGGAGCTCGACACCCTCCTCGCCGGGATCCTCTGAGGCGCGGGGATGTCACGCATCGTCATAGCGCTGGGCGGCAACGCGCTCGGCACCACGGCCGACGAGCAGCGCGCACGGATCGCCACCGCGGCGCCCTCGCTCGTCGGCCTGATCGCCCAGGGCCACGAGATCATCGTGTCGCACGGGAACGGCCCGCAGGTCGGCGCGATCGGTCTGGCGTTCGACATCGCGTCGCAGCACACCGACCGGGTCTCCCGCATGGAGCTGCCCGAGTGCACCGCGATGAGCCAGGGCTACATCGGGTACCACCTGCAGCAGGGGCTCGCGGCCGAGCTGCGGCGGGTGGGCATGCCGTGGCACGTCGCCTCGGTCGTGACGCAGGTCGAGGTCGCGGCCGACGACCCGGCGTTCCGGCACCCGTCCAAGCCGATCGGGGCGTTCCACGGCGAGGCCGAGGCGCGGGCCATGATGGCGGCGCAACCCGACCTCGTCATGGTCGAGGACGCGGGGCGCGGGTGGCGACGGGTCGTGCCGTCGCCGCGCCCGGTGCGCATCGTCGAGCGGGACTCGATCCTCAACCTGCTCGACCACGAGTTCATCGTCGTCGCGTGCGGTGGCGGTGGCGTCCCGGTCGTCCGGGACGCGGACGGGGACCTGCACGGGGTGTCCGCGGTGATCGACAAGGACTTCGCCTCGGCGACGCTCGCCGAAGCGGTCGGCGCCGACCACCTGTTCATCCTCACCGCCGTCGACCGGGTCGCGATCGGGTTCGGCACGCCCGAGCAGTGCGACCTGACGCGCATCGACCTGGCCACGGCGCAGCGCTACGTGGACGAGGGGCAGTTCGCGGCGGGGTCGATGCTGCCCAAGGTCCAGGCCGCGATGCAGTTCGCCGCGAGCGGCCCCGGACGCACGGCCGTCATCTGCTCGCTCGAGAACGCCCCGCTCGCGATGCGCGGCGAGAGCGGGACCGTGATCCACGGCGCTCCCGCGCGGCCGACGACCGACCGGTGGGAGCGGTCGGTCGTCGCCGCCGGGATCGGCTGACCCCGGTCCTCGCCGCCCGGCCGCGACGACCGACGACCCCGGGTAAAATCTGCCCCTCGCCTAGGTCGGAAGTCCAAGGCTTCGACCATGATCGTGCCAATACCGTTGCTATCAGCCAGCGTCGGCACGGACTTCCTGGCTGCCCCAGGGGCCGGTAGGACACGTGTTCGCTCGTCGCTGCGACTGAGATCACATCGACGGAGGTCCGAACGTGCGCGAGCTCTCGGAGAACGAACGGCTCACCATCACGGTGAACAGCCGCGAGATCCAGGTCTTTGACGGCCTGACGATTCTCGATGCCCTGCTGAAGGAGGGCATCGAGGTCCCGTCGCTGTGCCACGACATCCGGCTCACCCGCTCGAACGGGAGCTGCGGGCTGTGCGTCGTCGAGGTCGGCACCGACACCCCGCGCGACGTGAAGGCCTGCCTGACGCCCGTGCACGCCGGCATGGTCATCCAGACCCACACCCCGCGCCTCGAGGCGTACCGCAAGGTGCGGCTCCAGCAGCTCCTGTGCGACCACAACGCCGACTGCGTCGCGCCGTGCGTGCAGACCTGCCCGGCCAACATCGACATCCAGACGTACCTGAGCCACGTCGCGGACGGCAACTACGAGGCCGCCGTCCGCGTGATCAAGGACCGCAACCCGTTCCCGTCGGTGTGCGGCCGGGTCTGCCCCCACCCGTGCGAGTCCGAGTGCCGGCGCAGCCTGGCCGACGAGCCCGTCGCGATCAACTACGTCAAGCGGTTCGCGGCCGACTGGGACATGGCGCGCGACGAGCCGTGGGTCCCCCGGGTCGCGGAGCCGTCCGGCAAGCGCCTGGCCATCGTCGGCGCCGGGCCGTCGGGCCTGTCGGCCGCGTACTACGCCGCGATCGCGGGCCACGACGTCACGGTGTTCGAGCGGCGGAGCTGGCCGGGCGGCATGATGCGCTACGGCATCCCCGAGTACCGCCTCCCGAAGGCGACCCTCGACAAGGAGATCGCGCTCATCGAGTCGCTGGGCGTCACGATCATCACGCGCAAGGCGCTCGGCACGCACATCAACCTCGAGGACCTCAAGCGCGACTTCGACGCGGTCTACCTGGCGATCGGCTCGTGGCGGGCGTCACCGCTGCGCATCGACGGCGAGGACTCCGAGGGTGTCTGGCTCGGCATCCAGTACCTCGAGCAGGTCTACAAGGACATCGAGATCCCGCTCGGCAAGACCGTCCTCGTGATCGGCGGTGGCAACACGGCGATCGACTGCGCGCGCACCGCGCTGCGCAAGGGCGCCGAGCACGTCAAGCTCGTGTACCGGCGCACCCGCGACGAGATGCCCGCCCAGGCGATCGAGGTGGAGGAGGCGCTGCGCGAGGGCATCGAGATGGTGTTCCTCACCTCACCGGAACGCATCACGACCGAGGGCGGCGTCAAGAAGCTGCACTGCCTGCGGATGGAGCTCGGCGAGCCGGACCGCTCCGGTCGTCGCCGCCCGTTGCCCGTCGACGGCAGCGACTTCGTCATCGAGTGCGACACCATCATCGGAGCGATCGGGCAGAGCACCGACACCGGCTTCCTCTACAACGACCTCCCGGTGCGCCTCAACAAGTGGGGCGACATCGACATCGACGGCAACACGATGCAGTCGTCGGAGACCAAGATCTTCGCGGGTGGCGACTGCGTGACCGGGCCGGCGACGGTGATCCAGGCGGTGGCGGCCGGACGGCGCGCCGCGGCCGCGATCGACGAGTTCGTCATGCGGGGCTACGTCCGACCGAGCCAGGAGGACTACAGCTGCAGCCGCGGGTCTCTCGAGGACCTCCCGCGCGACGAGTTCGAGCGGATCCCGCGGCTCACCCGCGCGCACCTCGGTGAGCTCGAGCCGTCAGACCGCGTCCACTCGTTCGTCGAGGTCGAGTCCGGGCTGACCGAGGCGGAGGCCCGCGCCGAGGCGGCCCGCTGCCTCAAGTGCGGGTGCGCCAAGCAGAACGACTGCTCGCTTCGTGAGGAGGCGACCGCCCACGGCGTCGCGTTCGCGACCCCGCTGCACATCCGGCCGTTCTCCCCGATCGTGCGGGACCACCCGTTCATCATCCGGGACAACAACAAGTGCATCTCCTGCGGCCGCTGCGTCGCGGCGTGCGCCGAGGTCGAGGGACCGGGTGTGCTCGCGTTCCAGTTCCACGAGGGCCGGCTCACGGTCGGCACCCACAACGGCCAGCCCCTGGACATGACCGACTGCGTCTCGTGCGGTCAGTGCGTGCGCGCGTGCCCGTGCGGTGCGCTCGACTACGTGCGCGAACGCGGCGACGTGTTCACCGCGATCAACGACCCGACGAAGGTCGTGGTCGGGTTCGTCGCACCCGCAGTGCGCAGCGTGATCGCCGACGAGTACGACATCCCGTTCGAGGAGGCCTCCGCCTTCATTGCGGGCCTCATGCGCGGGGTGGGCTTCGACAAGGTCTTCGACTTCAGCTTCGCGGCAGACCTCACGATCATGGAGGAGACCACCGAGTTCCTCGGGCGCGTGACGAGCGGCGGGGTCCTGCCGCACTTCACGTCGTGCTGCCCAGGCTGGGTCAACCTCGTCGAGCGCCGGTACCCGGAGATGATCCCGCACCTGTCGAGCTGCAAGTCACCGCAGCAGATGATGGGCGCGACCGTGAAGAACCACTTCGCGCAGCAGGCGGGCGTCAGCCTCGACGACCTGTACGTGGTGTCGATCGTGCCGTGCCTCGCGAAGAAGTACGAAGCGGCCCGGCCGGAGTTCGCCCCTGAGGGCATCCGCGACGTCGACTCGGTGCTGACGACCACCGAGTTCCTCGAGATGATCCAGATGCTCCGTCTCGAGCCGCAGGACGTCACGCCGGGCGCTTTCGACGCCCCCTACTCACGGGTCAGCGGCGCGGGCGTGCTCTTCGGCGCCTCGGGCGGCGTCGCGGAGGCGTCCCTGCGGATGGCCGTCGAGAAGCTCACCGGCGAGCCGCTGGTCGACCAGCTCGACTTCCATGAGGTCCGCGGCTTCGACGGGTTCAAGGAGGCGACGGTCACCGCGGGCGGCACGACCGTGCGCGTCGCCGTGGTCTCGGGGCTCAACAACATCGAGCCCCTGGTCAAGCGCATCGTGGCCGGCGAGGACGTCGGCTACGACCTGGTCGAGGTCATGGCCTGTCCCGGCGGCTGCATCAACGGCGCGGGGCACCCGGTCCCGGACAAGGTCGGCGAGATGGCGGCCCGCCAGAAGGTTCTCGTGAACATCGACCGCACCTCCCGGTTCCGCAAGTCCCAGGAGAACCCGGACGTGCTGCGGCTGTACGACGAGTTCTACGGCGAGCCCAACTCGGAGACCGCCCACCACCTGCTCCACACGAGCTACGCCCCGTTCCGGGACTAGCGCCCTCCGACACCTGGTGCGCATCGCCCACCAGCGTTCTCCGACGAAAGGTACGACCCCCATGAAGCGACTCGCCAGCGCGCTCACCGGCGTGATGCTGATGGCCGCCCTCGTGTCCGGCTGCAGCACCGTCGCGCCCTCGGCGGCGTCGACACCCTCGACACCGACCGCGTCCGCCACCGAGGCGCCCGCTGCCCGGACCACCATCCGGATCGCGTCCCTCAAGGGCCCGACGACGATGGGTCTGGTCAAGCTGATGAGCGACGCCGCGGCCGGACAGGGCAAGCAGAACTACCAGGTGACGATGTACGGCACGCCGGACGAGATCGTGCCGTTGATCGCCAAGGGCGAGGTCGACGTCGCCCTGCTCCCGGCCAACCTCGCGAGCGTGCTCTACAACAAGACCAAGACCGCGAGCGGGTCACAGCTCGAGGTCGCCGCGATCAACACGCTCGGCATGCTCGAGGTCGTCGAGGCCGGCAACACCGTCCACAGCATCGCCGACCTCAAGGGGAAGACGATCTACAGCACCGGCAAGGGTGCCTCGCCGGAGTACGTCCTCGACTACCTCCTCGAGAAGAACGGCCTCGACCCCGCCAAGGACGTCAACGTCCAGTTCACGAGCGAGGCCACCGAGCTGGCCGCCACGCTCGCGACCAAGCCGAACGCGATCGGGGTGCTCCCGCAGCCGTACGTGACGGTCCTGAAGTCGAAGAACCCGGCGATCCGCACCGCGCTGAGCCTCACCGACGAGTGGGCGAAGGTGACGCCGGACTCCCAGATGGTCACCGGCGTCGTCGCCGTCCGCACCGCGTTCGCCACGGCCCACAAGGCCGCGTTCAACGACTTCCTGACCGACTACAAGGCGTCGACCACCTTCACGAACGCCCAGCCGGCGAAGGCCGCCCCGTTGATCGCCGCAGCGGGCATCGTCCCGACGGCGGCGATCGCCGAGACCGCGATCCCGGCGTGCCACATCACGGACATCGAGGGCAGCCAGCTCACGAGCACGCTCAACGGCTACCTGAAGGTGCTCTTCACGGCCGACCCCGCGTCGGTCGGTGGGAGCATGCCGGGTGACGACTTCTACTACAGCCGCTGAGGCGGCGACCGGCAGCGGGTGGCGGAAGGTCGCGCGCCCGCTGCTGGTTCTCGGCTTCTGGTTGGGCGTGTGGCAGGTCGCGACGCTCGCCGTCCACCAGGACCTCCTGCTCGTGTCGCCCGGAGCGGTGCTCGTCCGGTTGACCGAGCTCGTCGTGACGGGCGACTTCTGGAGCACCGTCTGGTACTCGTTCGTCCGCATCGTGGCCGGCTTCCTGCTGGCCGCGGTGGTCGGCGTCCTCGGCGCGGCCCTCGCCGCAGCCTCCCGGATCGTCGATGCCCTCGCGACCCCGGTGATCGCGGCGATCCGCAGCACGCCGGTGGTCAGCTTCATCATCCTGGTGCTCATGTGGGCCGACAGCAGCCGGTTGGCGACGATCATCAGCTTCACGATGGTCGTGCCCGTCATCTACACCAACGTGCTCGACGGCATCCGTCACCGCGACCGTTCGTTGCTCGAGGTCTCGACCGTGTTCGGGGTTCCCCTGCTGCGCCGCCTGTCCGCGATCGACGTCCCGGCCGTCCTGCCGTTCTTCATCGCCGCGTGCAAGATCGGCATCGGCCTCGCCTGGAAGAGCGGGATCGCCGCCGAGGTCATCGGGCTTCCGAAGGGCAGCATCGGCGAGCGGTTGTACCAGGCGAAGCTCTTCCTCAGCACCGCGGACCTGTTCGCCTGGACCGTCGTCATCATCGCGCTCAGCTTCGCCTTCGAGCGGTTCGCGCTCGCCGTGCTCGCCCGCGCGCAGGCCAGGCTCGCGAACGGACCCGCGGCGTGATCGCGCTGCGTGGGGTCACCAAGCGGTTCGGGGACGAGGTCGTGCTCGACGGGATCGACCTCGACCTCGCCCCGGGTGCGCTCACCGCCGTGATGGGGCCGAACGGGTCCGGGAAGACCACGCTCGGACGATTGCTGCTGGGGTTGGAGCGTCCCGACGGCGGCACGATCGTCGGGCTCGAGGGGCGGCGTCGCGCGGCGGTGTTCCAGGAGGACCGCCTGTGCGAGCAGCTGACAGCGGTCGGCAACGTGCGGCTCGTGCTGGATCGCACGACGCCTGCGTCCGACGTGGTCGACGAGCTCCATCAGGTCGGTCTCGACGACGAGTCCCTGGCGAAACCGGTCCGCGAGCTCTCCGGCGGGCAGCGCCGGCGGGTGGCGATCGTCCGCGCACTGATCGTGCGGGCGGACGTCGTCGTCCTCGACGAGCCGTTCACCGGCCTCGACGTCGAGGCGAAGGTCGCACTGATGAGTCACGTCCGCGAGCGCTGCGCCGGTCGGACCACGCTCCTGATCACCCACGACCGTGCGGAGGCCGAGTGGTTCGGCGCCCGGGTCGTCGAGCTCACGCACCCGGGCAAGGACTGACCCGTCAGGGATCGATCCTCAGGGGTTCGATGGGGTCCGGTGGGGTCCGCACGCCGCCGTGGCTGCGCTTCACCACGTACATCGCGGCGTCGGCCGCTGCGACCAGCGCCGCGGCGTCCTGCCCCGGCTCCGCGATGATCGATCCGACGCTCACCCCGCAGCGAATCGTCACGTCGGAGAGCACGATCGGCTCGACCATCAGCGTGCGGAGTCGGGCGACGGTCCGACCGGCCTGCACCGGTTGGCACTCCTGGACCACGACGAACTCGTCGCCACCCACCCGCGCGATCACGTCGGCGTCCCGGACGGTGGCATGGAGCCGTCGGCCGACCTCCTCGAGCACGGCGTCCCCGACAGCGTGGCCGTGGCGGTCGTTGATCGGCTTGAAGCCGTCGAGATCCAGGTAGGAGACCACCAGGCAGGTCGCCGACCGGCGGGTCCGGGCCAGTGCGGTGGTGAGGAGCTCGTCCAGCAGACGCCGGTTCGCCAGGCCGGTGAGCTCGTCGCGCAGGGCGAGGCCGCGGTAGCGCTCCTCGCTCGCGGCGAGCCGGAGCTCCGCCTCGCGCCGCTCGGTCACGTCCCGTCCCACGGCGAGCACGTGCGCGCCGTCAGGGCCGGGGAGGTACAGGTCGGTCCACTCGGTCCAGCGATTCGCGCCCACCCGCGTCATGTTGTCCTTGAGGAACGGGGTGTCCGGGCCGAGGCGGCCGAGCTGGCGGAACAGGCCTTCCCGTTCACCTGCCGTGAGCAGGGAGTCGAGCGGGAGCCCGAGGAAGTCCTCCGGCTCCCCACCGTTCGACTCGGCCCACGCCTTGTTGCAGTACAGGACCGTGAGGTCGTCGATGCGGTACCGGACGATCCGCTCCGTGAGGAGGTCCAGGACCTCGGCGAGCGGTGCGGTGCCCATGGCCTCGGCGGCGGTCACGGTCCTCCTGTCGCGGGTCGGTGAGCGCCGCACGGCTCCGGCGTTGACTGACCATCGACGGCGGCCGAGGCCGGAGGCCGGGCCTTAAGTCCTAGGCGCCGCCACGGCGCGACCCGGGTCGGTATCGTCAGAGGCGGACCGTTCGACCCCGAGCAGCCCGCGCCGGACCACCCCCCGAGAGAGAGCCCGCGCCGATGGATCAGGCCACGTCCCTCCGCGAGACGCTCGGACCGGCCGACGTGACCGCCGCGGCGCCGCGGATCGCCGGACGGGTCACGCCGGTCGCACTGGTCATCCGATGACGCGACCGTCGGAGGACGCAGCGCTGTGGTGCAGAACGACCTGCCTCGCCCTGCCCGGTGCGACCGTCGACCAGCCCTTCGGTCCGGACAGCGAGGTCTTCCGGGTCAGCGGCAAGATGTTCGCCCTGCTGCTGCAGAACCTACGGCTGAGCGAGCACATGATCGTCAACCTCAAGGCCGAGCCGGACGAGGTGCCACTGCTCATCGAGACGCACGCGATCGTCCGCCCGGGGTACCACATGAACAAGCGGCACTGGGTCTCCGTGGAGCTCGCCTCCCGGGTGGACAGGGCGCTCGTCGAGGAGCTCATCGAGGACTCGTACGACAACGTCGTGGCCGGCTTGCCGGCCCGGCTCCGCTCGACGCTGAGCTCACTCGGCGGCGCGAGGTCGAGCACCACGCTGCTGGGGACCGAGCCGCGCGGCTGACCCGACGCGTGCACGGGTCAGCCGGCACCCTCGCGACGCAGCGCGGTCCGCACCGACAGCTTCGAGGAGTAGGAGATCGAGCCGTACCGGAACAGTCGCACGGCCACCCGGAGCGCGAGGTACCCGAGCCCGAACACCTCGACGAGCACGATGAGCGACTCGAGCAACGAGAGCGAGCCGAGCCCGTTCCGCAGCATCGCCGTGACGGGAGCCGTGTACGGGAAGTAGGTCAGCACCTGCACGATCACCGCGTGCGGGTCGCTCACGATCAGGCTCACCACGTAGAACGGGATGAAGATCATGATCATCATCGGGCCGAAGAACGCGCCGGCCTCCTTGACCGTCGGGACCACCGCGCCGATCGCGACGAGGGTGCCGGTGAACAGGAGGAAGCCGCCCACCAGGAGCAGGAACCCGACGATCATCGCCTGCGGTTCGAGGGTCAGGTGCGAGAGGTCGAGGTTCGGGAGGTTGAGGTTCTGCCGGAAGAACAGGTAGCCGACCACGACGGGCACCGCGAACGTGGCCATCTGGACCACGCCGACCAGGAACAGCGAGACGACCTTCCCGACGATCAGCGTCGTCGGGTTCATGGTCGTGAGGATCATCTCGGTGACCCGGTTCTCCTTCTCCTCGAGCGTGCTGTTCAGCATCTGGTTGCCCAGCAGGATGATGCTCACGTAGAAGATCAGCAGGAAGAGCAACGGCGGGATGACGCCGTTGAGGCCGCTCGTCAGCTGACCCGCCCGGTACATCTCCTCCGTCATGGACACGTTGCCCTGCGCCACCGCGCTGAGCTCCGGCGACCCGATCTTCTGCTGCGCGGCCGTGACGAGGATCTGCCGCGCGACAGCGCTGTACTTGCCGTTCCCGAACACCCCGGAGTCCACGCCGTACACGTGGACGGGTTCGGTCGCGGGGTTCGCCGGGAAGGCGAAGTACGCCTCCACCGTGCCGCTCTTCACGTCGGCGATCGCCTTGGCCCCGTCGGAGGCCTTCGTCCCGCCGAACTCGGCGGCGACGGCGTCGGTGACGAGGCCGGAGGCGTCGGTGTACGTGAAGGAGAACTGCGCGTTCTTCTGGGCCTGGCTGGTCTGGTCGGTGCTCTGGTTGCTGAGGAGGACCACCGTGAACAGCACCGCCACCGCGAGCGGGACGGCCAGGGACGCCACCCAGAAGCGCCGCTTGGTCACGACGCGGAGGAACTCGAAGGCGACGACGGTGCGGAGGTTGTGCTGCGACATGGTTCAGGCCTCCGCGAGCTCGTGCTGGTCGCCGTACACCCGGATGAAGATCTCCTCGAGAGAGGTCCGCTCGGTCGTGAAGCTGGTGACGGCGACGCCCGCGGTCACGAGCTCGCGCAGGATCGTCGCCGCGTCGGCGCCGGGCCGCGGCGCGAGGTCGGCGGATCGGCCGTCCGTCGAGACCACGTCGTAGAGCTCGGAGGTGGGCAACGTCCCGGTGCAGTGCAACCGGATGGTCGTCGCGCCGAACGAGTCCTGGACGTCCTCGACCGTGCCGTACGCCGCGGCGACGCCGTCCTTGAGGAGGATGACCCGGTCGCACAGCCGCTCGACCTCGTCCATCTGGTGGGTCACCATGATGACGGTCGATCCCGCGCGCTTCTGCTCGTCGATGATGTCCATCAGGAGACGGCGGTTGACCGGGTCGAACCCTTGCGTCGGCTCGTCGAGGATCAGCAGCTCCGGCTCGTTCATGATCGTCACGCCGAGCTGGATCTTCTGCTGCTGGCCGCCGGAGAGCTTGTCGAGCCGTGTCGCGACCTTGTCGGCGAGGCCGACCCGCTCGAGGTAGGCGCGGGACCAGGACACCGCCCCGGTGCGGCTCAGGCCCTTGAGCCGGCCGAAGTACTCCATGACGTCGAGGACGGACTCCTTCTTGTAGAGCCCCCGCTCCTCCGGGAGGTACCCGAGGCGAGCCCCGTCGCGCGGCTCGAACACCTTGCCGTCGATGTGCAGCACTCCCCCGGTCGGCTGGTAGATGCCCAGCAGCGCCCGGAGCGTCGTCGTCTTCCCGGAGCCGTTGCTGCCCAGGAACCCGAAGGTCTCCCCCGCGTGCACGTCGAACGACAGGTCGCGGACGACCGTCTTGTCTCCGAAGTCCATGCGGAAGTTCGTGATGTGCACCAGCGGCTCAGCCACCGAGGCCTCCGTTCGTGGTGTCGTCGCCGCCAGGTCGTGGCAGCCCTCGTTGAGGGTAGTGCGAACCCCCACGGCACCGAGGCCGCTTGCGGCACCGATCACGGCGACGGGTACTCGTTGTTGCCGGGCTGACCTGCGGTCACGACGGTGACGCCGGAGCCGTCGACGCCGATCCGGTAGATGTCGAACTTCGTCCCCCCGGGCGGGACCCGGTGCACGAAGATGCTGCGGCTGTCGGCCGAGAACTCCGGTCGACTCGTCACGCCACCGTCGCCGAACAGGCGCCTGGGGTCGCGTCCTTGGGCGTCCCCGATGCGCACGTCCCACACCCCGACACCGGGTCCGCCGAAGTCGGTGAGCCACGCCAGGTGCGACCCGTCCGGTGACATGGCGGGGTCCTGGTCGCGGAGCTCGTCCGTCGTGAGCCGCTGGACGGCACCTCCGCTCGACGCGACCCGGTAGATCTCGTAGTCCTGCGCCGTGCACACCGCATGCGGACAGCCGACGAACAGGATCTGCTTCCCGTCCGGCGTGAACGACGGGTCGAGGTTGCTGCCGCCGCGCGACGTGACCGACCGCGGGTGCTGACCGAGGCGATCGGTGACCTGGATCTGGGGGTTGATCCGGCTTCCGCCGAACATCACCAGGCTGGCCCCGTCCGGCGACCACTCGGCGTGGCCCTGGAGCACCCAGCCGTCCAGGCCCGCCGGACGGAGCTCGACGAGCCCGGTGCCGGCGGCGGAGACCGCCCAGAGGCTGACGACGCTCTGGTCCCGGTCGTGGGTGCCCACCGGAGCCCGGTAGAAGAGGATGGTCCGCCGGTCGGGGGAGATCCTCGGCGACCACGAGTCGTACCGGTCGTCTCGGGTCAGCTGCGCGGGCGCCCTCCCGTCGGTGCTCTCGGTGAAGATCTCGAAGCTGCCCGTGCGGTCCGAGTCGAAGGCGAACCGGGTGGTGGGCAGCGGCGTCGACGTCGGCAACGACGCAGGCGCGGACCACCCTGCCGGCACGGGCGCAGGCACATGGGCGAACCGGGACAGCAGCACGACCGCGACGCCCACCGCCAGCACGACGAACGCGCACAGGACCAGCAGGACCAACAGGACGCGATGTCGGGTACGCATCACTGCCGACTCGACGGTCCCTGGCGGCCGACGACCGGGGCGAGGGCCTCACGCAGAGCGGCGCCGGTCGTCGACACCGCGTAGTGGGCCACGCGCAGCCGACCGGCGCGGACGAGCCGGTCCCGCAGCGGCACGTCGACGAGGACCCGACGCATCCCCGCCACGACCGCGTCGTCGTCGAGCGGGTCGACCAGCAGGGCCGCTCCGCCGCAGACCTCAGGGATCGCCGTCGCGGTCGACGCGAGCACAGGGGTGTCCCGGGCCATCGCCTCGAGCGGGGGGAGCCCGAAGCCCTCGAACGTGGACAGGTAGACGAGGGCTTCGGCGTCCCGCAGCAGCGCCTCGCGCTCGTCGTCGTCCACCCCGTCGAGGAAGAGCA
>JAKBFW010000040.1 GCA_021833345.1 Pseudomonadota bacterium
TAGCCGTCGGTCCGCGCCCGCGGCAGTCCCACGGCCGGCAAGCTGAACGCCAGGTGCGCGATCGCGCAGGCGACCGCGAGAAGCTCACCGCGCTGCTCCGGGGCGGCCCGTCGCGCGAGCATCCCGAAGACCGCGAGGGCCGAGGCGCCGCACCCGATCCCGGCGACGACGGCCCCTGCGCCGGCGAGGGCGCTCGAGTGCGCTCGAGTGCGCTCGAGTGCGCTCGAGTGCGCTCGAGTGCTCCAGCATGCCGCCGAGCGTCACCACGGTGCCGGCGAGCAGCAGTGCGGACACGAGGTTCGTCGGGGCGGGCGCGACACCCTGGACCACGCGGGCCGCCAGCAGGACCGTCACGTCACCGGCGGTCAAGAACGGCACCAGCACCACCGCCTCCAGGGCGATCGCCACCGCCGGCACCAGGCGGCACGATCCGCCCGGACCCGCATCGTCGCTGACCGCGCCCGTCGGAGCCGACGGGGACCCCAGCCCTGACGAACGCAGTCGGCCCCGATCCACAGGAGGACCGGGGCCGAGAGAGCGGAGACGGTGGGATTTGAACCCACGGAAGGGTTACCCCTTCACGACCTTAGCAGGGTCGCGCACTAGACCTGGCTATGCGACGTCTCCAAGCCCGCCTAGGCTACCTGCCCGCCGTCGCAGCAGCAAAAGCCCTCTGCGCAGGCACGACACTGCGCCGCATCACCTCTCGTACGCCCACGTCGCATCGGTCAGCATGCGCCCGACGGCGAGTCCGATCGAGATCGCGATGACGACGAGCGCCGCCTGGACGCCGAACGCGAGCGCCTGCGTCGTGTCCCCGTTGCTGAGGTGGAACACCGACCGGTACGCCGTCGCGCCGGGCACCATGATGACGACGGCCGGCACGTAGATCGTGATGCGCGGCACCCGGAGCCGCGGCGCCACCCACGCGGAGAGCAGCCCGACGATCAAGGCCGCCGCGGCCGCCCCGGCCTGTGCCGCGGCGCCGACCTCCACGAGCTGGATGCGGACGACGTTCGCCACCATCCCGACGAGCGCGGCGCCGATCGCCATCTTCCACGGGCTGTTGAACATCAGGGCGAAGCCGAGCACCCCGAGGAAGCTCGCGGCGAGCCGGAGCCCGATCAGCACGAGGAACGGCAACGACGGCGCCGCGACCACCGCCGGGTCGAGACCGGCCGCCACCGACACCCCCCAGACGGCCAACGCGGCCGAGCTCAGGATCATGAGCGCGTAGGTGAGTCGCGCGAGCCCGGCGGAGAAGTCCAGCTTCGCGAGGTCCAGCGACCCGGTGACCAGCGGAAATCCCGGGACGAGGAACAGCACCGCCGAGATGTACCCGGCCTGGTGCGCGCCGACCGAGCCGAGCGCGTGCAGGGCCTGCACGAACCCGAGGTAGGTGAGGCATGCGGCGGTCGCGGCGATCATCGTCACACCGAACTGGTTGAACCCACGCGTCAGGAGCGCCCGGCGCACGTACTGGCCGACGCCCGCCCCGACGAACACCGCGAGGCACTCGATCGGTCCACCGTTGTTCAGGAACGCGAAGGCCGCACACGCGATCGCCGACCAGAGCGCGTTGAGCAGACCGGAGTACAGCGGTCGACGTGCCGAGATCGCGTCGAGCTTCTCGGTGACCTCCTCGACCGTCGACCCCGGTCGGAGCGTCGACGCCATGATCTCCAGCGCGGACAAGCGATCGGAGTTGATCCCGATCGATCGCACCTCGGCGACCTCGGTGCGGAAGCTCGAACCGCGGTGGGAGGTCGTGGTGATCTCGGTGAGGGTGACGTGCGCCTCGTGGCGGTCGATGCCGAGAGCGCTGGCGACCCGTTCCATCGTGTTCTTGACACGGTAGGAGCCGGTCCCCGCGGAGAGGCTCAGCTTGCCGGCACGCAGCGCGACACCGGACTGACGGATGAGCTCGAGCTCGTCATCGGTGGGGATCGTTGGCACGAGAGCAATCATGGCGCGTCCGCGCGCCATCGCGAGCAGGACCTCCGGGCGGTGGGTGTGGGGTTCGAACCCACGGTGCCGAGATCATCGGCACTCAGGTTTTCAAGACCTGCGCATTCGGCCGCTCTGCCAACCCACCCGACCGCGAACGAGCACGGTGCGTGCACATCATGCCAGGCCTTCCCACCACCGCGCCGCACGCCCGGGGCTGATGACGTCGACACCGTAGATCACCGCGACCTGCGCGAGCAGACGATCGTACGTGGCGACGGCCGTCACGTCCGGCTCCGCGACCGCCACTCCGAGGTGCAGCGCGGCGAACGGCGGGAGCACCGCGGACGCCATCGCCGCGGTGGCGAGGCACTGGTCGGAGAACCGGACCACCATCAGGCGGTCGGCGACGTCGCGCGCGGTCTGGCGTGCGTCGATGCCACGGGGCTCGGCCTCGCGCCTGAGCTCGGAGAGCGCGAGCTCCGACGTCACGAGCGACCCGGCGTGATCGGCAGCCCACACGGTCCACTCCGCGTGCTCGACCGCACCGTCCAGGTAGCGGCTGAGCGCCGTCCCGTCGACGTAGGTCTGCATGCCGTCCTCTGGGCCGTGTTGTCAGTGTCCCGACGCCGCCGCTGGGACGCGCAGGAGTCTACCGACGCACCACGCGCGAAAGGGGCCCGTGCCGATCGGCCCGGGCCCCCTCGCGCAGCTGGATCGCGTCAGGTTGTCATGCCCCGCGCAGCCGCTCCATCGCGAGCTGCACGAGCGAGATCAGGGTCTGCTTGGTGGCGGCACGGGAGCGCGCGTCCGTGTAGAGCACGGGGACGTGCGCCGGGATGGCGAGCGCCTCACGGACATCCTCGAGCTGGTGCTTGGCGATCCCGTCGAAGCAGTTGACGCCGACGACGAACGGGATCCCGCGGCTCTCGAAGTAGTCCACGGCCGGGAAGCACTGGTCGAGCCGGTCGGTGTCGACGAGGACGACGGCGCCGATCGCACCGCGCACGAGGTCGTCCCACATGAACAGGAACCGGTCCTGACCGGGCGTGCCGAAGAGGTAGAGCCACAACGACCCTGGCAGCGCGATGCGACCGAAGTCCATCGCGACGGTCGTGGTCGTCTTGCGGTCGGACACACCACCGGCGTCGTCGACGCCGACGGAGTGCTCGGTCATCGCCGCCTCGGTGTTCAGCGGCTCGATGTCCGAGATGGACCCGATGAAGGTCGTCTTGCCGACGGCGAAACCGCCAGCGACGACGATCTTGACGACGGTGGGCGCGACGCCTGGGGTGGCCGAGTGCTCGGCGACCGCGGCTTCAGAGGGCGGAAATGCCATTGAGAACACTCTCCAGCACACTGAGGGACAGGGCAGGTGACTGACCCGTGTGGACCTCGACAGGTGTCGAGGTGTGCACACGGATGTACTTGGCGTCGGCGAGGTCGGAGACCACGATGCGCACCACGCCAAGAGGCAGGTGGAGCATCGCGGACAGCTCGGCGACGGAGATGTAGGTGTGCGCGGCGTGCTGCAGGATCGCCCGCTTCTCGGGTGTCAGGCCACTGCTGCTGACAGCGCCCGGCATCACTTCGACCAAGGCCTCGAGCGGCAGATCGGCGGACCGCGACGACCGCACCCGGCCACCTGTCACGGCGTAGGGACGGACCGTCCTTGCCTCGTACTCGATGTGGTCACTCATCGCTACCTCATCCCAGTGGGGATCGTGTCGCGCCGTCGACGGGAAGCTGGCCGCGCATCTCGGTGATGAGCTGCGGCGTGAGGGTCGCCTCGGTACGGGAGACGAGCATAGCCATCTCGTAGCCGATCAGACCCACATCACAGCTCGCCTCGGCCACCACCGCCAGGACAGAGCCGTTGGAGACGCTCATGAGGAAGAGGAACAGGTTGTCCATCTCGACGATCGCCTGGCGGACCTCACCCGCGCGGAGCTGGCGCGATGCGCCACGGGTCAGGCTCGACATGCCGGAGACGATCGCCGCCAGCTGGTCCCCGCTGGTGCGGTCCAGCTGTTCGGACATCGCCATGAGCAGGCCATCGGCGGACACCACGAGTGTGTGCCGAGTGCCTGGCACGGTCCGGACGAAGTTGTCCAGGAGCCAGCCGAAGTTGGCCGCCTCTGTGCTGAGCGCTGTCACTCTTCCTCCTTGTGGCGGCAGCCGACGGCTGCGAGGTAGCTCGTCACCATGACGGTGTCGAAGGCGTGTTGTCATGATCGTCATCGATCACGGATTCTTGAGTCCCCTGGGCGGGTGACGTCTCGCTGCGCGAGGAGTCGATCGCCGGCGACCCGGTGGGTGCGTCCGTGCCACGGCGGCCACGGCTCGTCCCGGACTGGAAGCTGGACAGCCGAGAACGCAGCTGCGCAGCATCCCGATTGACGGCACGGTCGCCGTCGGGCTTGGCGATCTCCGGTGACTTCGGGATCGCGGTCGGCACACGGCGGGTCAGCGACCCGATTCCCGACGTGCCGTTGCTCAGGGTGGTCGGGCGGTAGGCCGACAGCTGGCTGAGCTCGGAGAGGGCCTGCTCCTGGATGTCGGAGCGAAGCGCAAGCATGGCCGCGACCTCGTCGTCGAGGGCGCCGTTACGGACCGGGCGCAGGTCACCGAACGCGGGTGCCGCCGGTGCCGCGGGGCCGACGGCGGCCGGGACCGGTGGCGACCAGCTGGTCGGCGCCTCGTGGCTGATCGGCGGCGTGTACACCGGCGTGATCGGCGCCGGGGTGAACGCCCCGAGCGCACCGGAGGGCACAGCTCCTGGTTGTGCGCCCGACGGCCACGCGGACACGGGCGCTTGCTGCGGGCGAGCGACGTGCGCCTGGCTCGTCGCACCGAACGCAGACGCCCGCACCGGGGCCTGGGGCTCCGCCGCCTGGCCGACGGGCTGGAACACGGCCGGGGTCGACGGTCGCGACACGTCCTGGCCGAGCACGTCCGCCGACACCCCGTCGGGCCCTGTCAAGGGGATCGGCTGGCTCGGTGGGGCGTCCGACTTCGCGTCCTTCTTCCGCCCGAACAGGCCCCACTTGCGCTTGGGCGTGTCGACCGACGCCGCCGGTTGCCCGACGACAGCGCCGAAGGCCGGAGCCGGCTCGGCCGGAACGTCACGCCGTTGCCATGCGGGCAACGTCGACGGCGAGGGCGCCGGGGCCGGGGCCGCTGACGGCGCCACGACGGCGGTCGGCGGCTCCGCCTGGAACGGCATGGGGGACGACGCCTCCTGAGCCGGCGCCGGCGGGGCCGGCACCTGCTGGGTCGGCGCGAACGTCGGGAACCCCGTCGGGGCGGGAGCGGGGGTCCACGGCGTCGAGGCATCGAAGTCCGGGGCCGTCGGCGTCGCCGGAGCCCGGCTCGGCAGCGGTGACGAGGCCGGAGGCGCGAGCAGCGCGTCGCCGTGCGGCACGACCGGCTCGTCGACCTGCGAGGTGAGCGGCACCGCCTCGAACGGAGAGGGGTGGTTCAGCGGGTCGAGGTGCTCGCCCGCACTCCAGGCCCGAGCCTCGTCGAGGTGCGGTTCGAAGCCCAGCGGCGCAGCGGCGGAGAACGTCGAGGCTGCCGTCGTGGCGGGCGTGACGACGTCGTCGAGCTCGGTCGTGGCGCCCGCACGCCGAGCGAGCGGTGCGGCACCCGTCGGTGGCGTGGTGGGCGCCCACGCCTGGTCGGGAGCCCACGCCTGATCAGCCTGGTCGGGCGCCCATGCCTGGTCGGGAGCCCATGCCTGGTCGGCCTGCGCGGGAGCCCACGCCTGCCGAGGCGTCCACGGCGCCTCGACGGCGTGAACGGGATCCGGGGTCGGCGTGACGTCGGAGCCGACCGCGGTCCCCACGCCGGACGCAGGTCGGGCGGCCGGAGCAGGCCAACCAGTGCCCGTAGCCTCGACAGGCGGAGCCGGCCAACCAGAAGCAGCCGCGGGCTCGACGGTCGCAGCCGGCCAACCGGGTGCCGCCGGCGGAACGGGCGACGAGAGCGGCTCCCAGCGCGGGGCGGCGATCGACGTTGGCTCAGGTGCCCACGCGTGCTCGGCGAGGTCGTCGACCTCACGGTCCAGCTCAGGGAGCGGAGCTCCGGTCGGCACGGCCGGGGGCGCCCAGGCGGTCGGCGGTTCGGCAGCCCGGCGGGTCGGGAGGACCGGCGACTCGTGCGGCGCCTCGGCCGACGACGGCACCGGCGTGGCGCGCGCGACCGGCACGGGGTCCCAGCTGCGGCCCGGCACGTAGACCTCGTCGTTCTCGTCGTCGGGGACGAGACCAGGGATGACGAAGGCGGGCATGACGGTGGCAGGTTCGGTCTCGGCGAGGACCGGCTCGGTACCCACCTCGGCGTCCTGCATCGCATCGTGAAGATCCGAGCTCGGTCCGTGGTAGCGGCTGGCGTGGTAGTCGGCCGCGTAGAAGCCCGGTGCATGCTCATCGGGCCCGTCGCCGGCGCCTTCGCGGGTCGGACGGCCGGCGAGATCCGCCGGCGCCGGCGGCGGTACGTCGACGCCACGGCGGAATCCACTGAACAGACCGGTGCGGACCTCGGGAGACACGGGTGCGGGGACGACCGGCTCGACGGGCTGCTCAGCCGGGACGTCCTGCCAGAACGGCGATGCGGCGCGGCTGCGTGCCGGAAGGCTCGAGCTGGCCGGAGCCGCGACGTCGGGCTGCCAGCCCTCGACGGCGCCGGCGAGCTCGGCCGCGAGTCGTGGTTCCACGAGCGCCGGCAGCACGATCTTGCTCTCGTCGCGCTCGCGCAGCTCGGCCTGTGTCACGGGCGGGAGCGCGGGCTCCTCGACCGTGGCACCATCGCGGACGCGTCGCTTCGGAAGGCCGAGCGTCGTCGCCCCGTCGGTCAGTGCCGTCAGGTCGACCGGCTCGACCACGGGCGGGACGTCCTCGATCACGGGCGGCGTCAGCCAGGCGGCGGCAGCGTCCTCGATGGTCGGCGCGGCCGGTGCCACGCCGTGGTCCGCGACCAGCGACGGGAGGCCGTACCCGGAGGACATCGCCTCGGTGGCCTGGAACAGGACGACCGGGAACGTGACCTCGACCGTGGTTCCGGTGCCGGACTGGCCGCGGCTGAGGGTGACGCCGGCACCGAGACGCTGCGCGAGCCGGCCGACCACGAACAGGCCGAGCCGCTGGGCGCCGAGCGCATCGCTCGCGGACACCGAGCGGATCTTCTCGTTGGCGAGCTCGATCTCCTCCTCGGACATCCCGAGGCCGTGGTCCACCACCGTGACGGTGACGCTGTCGCCGCGGACACCCGTGCTGACCTCGACCTGGGTGTCCGGCTCGGAGAAGACCGTCGCGTTCTCGAGGATCTCCGCGAGCAGGTGGGCCGAGCCGAGGGCGTTGAACCCCAGCATGTGGGGGTCGATCGGGAGGTCGAGCTGGATGCGGTCGTACTGCTCGATCTCCGATGACGCGGTGCGGATCACGTCGGAGAGCGGCATCGAGTCGCGCATCCGGCGGCCGGAGTCGATGCCGGCGAGCACGAGGAGCGACTCGGCGTTCCGGCGCATCCGGGTGGCCAGGTGGTCGAGCCGGAACAGGTTCGCCAGGGCGTTGGGGTCTTCCTCCGTGCGCTCCAAGGAGTCGATGAAGGACAGCTGCCGGTTGAGGAGGACCTGGTCCCGACGAGCGACGTTGATGAACATCTCGGCGATCGAGCCACGCAGGGCGGCCTGCTCCTGCGCCACCTGCAGCGTGGTCGCGTTGACCGCGTTGAACGCGTCCGCCAGGCGGCCGACCTCGTCGCGGGACTCCACGGGGATCTGCACGAGCTCCATGCCCGGCCCCTCGCCGGGGACGGCGACCTCCTCGACGAGCTTGGGCAGCTGTTCGCGGACGTCCGCGGCAGCGGCGGTGAGACGGCGCAGCGGGTTGACGATGCCACGGGAGACGAACAGCGCGAACGCCAAGGAGAGACCGACCGCGAGCAACCCGATGCCGGCCGTCCCGATCGCCTGGGTGCGGGCCGACGACGACGCCTGGCTGGCGATGCCCGAGGCGTCGGCGAAGATCTTGTCGCGCACCGAGTCCATCGACGCGATCTGGTCCGCGATCCCCTTGTCCCACGCCGTCTTGTCGAGCGCGGCGATCTCCGACGGGTTGCCGTTCTGCAGGACCAGCCGCATGCGGGTGAACTCGGGCGTCGGGAAGCTGAGCGGGATGAAGAGGTTGTTCTGCCCGAGGTTGGCGACGACGGCGCGCGCGCTCGTCCGGTCCAGCTCGGTCGAGGACACCTGCGTGACGAAGAGCTGGACGGTCCCAGGAGAGGTGCCGTGCAGTCGCATGATCGACTCACCGATCGCCCGCTCGCGGACGAAGTCCTCGTTGCTCCGTTCGATCGCACTGAACGAGAGGAGGTATCCGGCGAGGGATCGGTTCGGGATGACGTTCGCGACGACCTCGGCGAGCGCGATGTCCGCGTCGATCGCCGCGTCGAACGTCTTCTGGATGTTGGACGTCTGACCACCGGCGTCGACCTGGGCACGGAGGGCCGCGAGGTTGGAGTGCTCGTAGTCGCTCTCCTGGAACGCCGTGAGGACGCTCTGCGGGAAGAAGGTGAGCGCGTCGGTCCCGGCGAGCCGCGGGATCGCACCGATCGCCGCGTCGGCCTTCTTCCGGGCGTCCGCAAGCACCGTGGGGTCGGTCAGGAGGAACAGCGACTTCGCCACCGAGGCGTCCCGCTCGGCCTGCAGAGCGGTGATCGCGGGTGCGTAGGTACCGATCGCGTTCGTGATGGTCTCTGCGGCGCTTGCCGTCTGGGCGCTCTGCACCGCGCCGTAGCCGACGTACCCGACGACAGCGAGCAGCACGATCATGGGCACGGCGAGAACAGCGAGCACTTTGGACCGGATGCCCAACCTGCGAAGCATGTGGACCTCTCTCAACTCAGCTGCTCTGCTGCCCGGGTACGAGCATGCGCGCGACGTCACGACAGCGGGGACGCCGCTCGTCCTACATCGGCCGAGGACCCCCTGCGCATTAGCGCGCGGGGCGATCTTGTCATGCGGGGTGCAGGCGCGCCCAGCCTTTGGTCCGTAGGCTCGGTGCCGTGCGCGCAGTCGTGGTGACATCTCCGCAGGGACCGGACGGCCTCGTGGTCGAGGACGTCCCGCCGCCCGTCCCCGGTCCCGGCGAGGTCCTCGTGCGGGTGAGGGCCGCCGGGATCAACCGCGCTGACCTGATGCAACGTGCGGGCCGCTACCCACCTCCGGCGGGCGTCACCGATCGTCTCGGGCTCGAGGTCTCCGGGGTCGTCGCCGCCGTCGGGGCGGGCGTCGACGCATGGACCGAGGGCGACCGGGTCTGCGCGCTCACAGACGGAGGTGGGTACGCCGAGCTCGTCGTGGTCCCGGCCCGACAGGTGCTCCGCGTCCCGGCCGGTGTCGACCTGCTCGACGCGGCGGCTCTTCCGGAGGCGGTGTGCACCGCATGGTCGAACCTCGTCACCGTGGGCGGGCTTGCGGCCGGCAGCAGCGTGCTCGTGCACGGCGGGTCCGGAGGTGTGGGTGTCGTCGCCGTCCAGCTCGCGGCCGCTCTCGGTGCACAGGTCCTGACGACGGCGGGTGGCGCCGCCCGCGCGGAACGGTGCCTCGAGCTCGGCGCCACCGTCGCGATCGACCACCGTCGCGAGGACGTGCTCACCCGCGTCCTGGAGATGACCGACGGAAGGGGTGTCGACGTCGTGCTCGACATCCTCGGCGCCGGCGCTCTCGACATGAACCTCCGAGCGCTGACGACCGGTGGCCGGCTCGTGGTGATCGGGCTGCAGCAGGGTCGGCGCGGCGAGATCGACCTCGGTCTGCTGCTCGCGCGCCGCGCCTCCGTGATCGGCACGACGTTGCGCGCCCGCCCACCGGAGGAGAAGGCGGCGATCGTCGATGCGGTCCGGGACGTCGTCTGGCCGATGGTCGCCGACGGCCGCGTGCGCCCTGTCGTGCACGCCCGTCTGCCGCTCGCCGAGGCGGACGCCGGTCATGAGCTCCTTGCCTCCGGCGAGGCGTTCGGCAAGGTCCTGCTCGTCCCGTGACCTGTGTACGGTCGACGACGTCTGCCCACCCAGGAGGAGCACCGCATGAGCACCGCCAACGAGCCGTCCGACGACCGCACGCGAACGGAGATCGTCGTCCCGGTCCACGAGGACGACGCGCCTCCGGTCGACACCCCGGTGGTCGGCGAGCCGGCGAAGGTGATGCGCATCGGCACGATGATCAAGCAGCTGCTCGAGGAGGTCCGCAGCGCACCGCTCGACGAGGCGGCACGCGCGCGACTGGCCTCCGTGCACGAGCGGTCGCTCCGCGAGCTCGAGGAGGGCCTGTCGGCGGATCTCGTCGCCGAGCTGCACCGGATCACGCTCCCGTTCACGGAGGACGTGACGCCGTCGGACGCCGAGCTGCGGATCGCCCAGGCACAGCTCGTCGGATGGCTCGAGGGGCTGTTCCACGGCCTCCAGACCGCTCTGGTCGCCCAGCAGATGGCCACGCAGGCGCAGCTCGCCCAGATGCGACGGGCTCTCCCTCCCGGCGTCTCGTACCAGCGTGGCCCGGACGGCCAGGGACCCGAGGTGCAGACGGTGGACGGCGACGACAGCCGGCCGACGCCCGGACAGTATCTCTAGCGACTTCTGGCGATCTCTAGCGACCTGCGGCGACCTCTCCGGGGTCGCCCGGCGTCGTGGCCGCGGCCGACCCACTGCCCTCGACCTCGGTGAGCGTCGTCGGTGGGCGCGCCGTGGTCAGGAGGATCGCACCGGACACCAGCGCGAGCCCTACGAGATCGATCGGCTGAGGCCACTGCCGCAGCGCGACCGCGCCGACGGCGGCGGCCGTCGCCGGCAGCATCGCGAGCAGGATCGCGAAGGTCGCCGCGGTGACCCGCCTGAGGACGACCTGCTCGATCGCGTACGGCACGACCGAGGAGAACACCGCCACCGCGACGACGGCGCCGGCGAGCCGGACGTCGACGACCACCGTGCCGAGCGAGCGGGCGAAGAACGGCGCGAACGCGAGGGTGCCCGCCGTCATCGCGACCGACAGCGGGCCGACGCCCGTCCCGTGGTGCGCGACGTGGCGCCCGAGCACGATGTACCCGGCCCAGAGCACCGCGGCGATGCCGATGGCGACCAGGCCGAGGCGGACCTCGTGACCGCCGTCTCGCAGGGTGATCCCCGCCAGCAGGACGACGCCGCACGCCGCGAGCCCGATCCCGGCCCTCTCCCGCCAGCCGCGCCCGGTGACCGCGGCGACCGCGACCGGGCCGATGAACTCGATCGCGACCGCCGTGCCGAGCGGCAGCCGGGCGATGGCCAGGTAGAACGCCACGTTCATGCCGGCAAGCACCACGCCGAACAGGGCGGCGACCAGCAGCGCGCGACGGGTCCACCGCTGGCGCCACGGCCGCGCCCACGCGAGCAGCACGAGCGCCGCCACCGCGACGCGCAGCCACGCGACCCCACCCGGGCTCAGCCGCGCGAACAGGCCGACCGCGACGGCCGCGCCGACGTACTGGGCAGTGCCCGAGCCGATGAACAGGACCGGGGCAGGAACCCGATGACCGGGCGACGGCGTGCCGACCCCGGCGAGCTGTGTCACCCGCACACGGTAGTGCGCGGCCACCGGGTGCAGGAACGCCGAGGGGGCACCGCCCGGCGGCGGTGCCCCCTCGGCGACGGTGCGATCAGCCCTTGACGCTGCCGGCGAGCAGACCTCGGACGAAGTAGCGCTGCAGGCTCAGGAACACGATCAGCGGGATGACGATCGTGAGGAAGCCGGCGGGCGCCAGCAGGTCCAGGTGCGCCCCGTAGCTGCCGACGAGGCTCTGCATCCGCGCGGTGACGGGCTGCATCTCGGGACTGGTCCCGCCGAAGGTCTTGGCGACCAGCAGGTCGTTCCACACCCAGAGGAACTGGAAGATCCCGAACGAGGCGATCGCCGGCATCGACAGCGGCAGCACGATCGATCGGAAGATCCGCAGGTGCGAGGCGCCGTCGACCCTGGCCGCCTCCATCAGCGACGCCGGCAGCTGGGCGATGAAGTTGTGGATCAGGAAGATCGCCAGTGGCATCGAGAACATCGTGTGCGTGAGCCAGATCTGGGCGATGGTGCCGTTGATCCCCGGCGAGGGGAGCACGGTGACCCCGAAGATCTGCAGCCCGTGGACGTAGTACTGCTGCAGCGGGACCAGCGCCATCTGCAACGGCACGACCTGAAGAGCGAAGATGCCGAAGAAGATCGCATCGCTGCCCTTGAACCGCATCCACGCCAGTGCATATCCCGCCATCGACGCGATGAAGATCGGGATGATCGTGGCCGGGATGGTGATGGCCAGCGAGTTCACCAGCGGAATGATCAAGCCGCCCCCGCCGGTGAGAACCTCGTTGTATCCCGACAGGCTGAAGCTCGGGTGGACGAAGAACTCCCACCACCCCGTCGTCGCCCCGGCCTCCCTGGACCGGAACGAGTTGATGAACAGGCCGAGCGTCGGAATCGTCCAGATGAGGCCGATCAGCACCGCCGCGGCTGAGGCGAGTGAGCTGCTGAACGCCTTGCGGACCGCCGCGACGGCCGCCGGACCTCTCAGAGGTTGCTGGGCCTTGGCGAGAGATGTCGTGGTCGTAGTCATCGGATCTCCCGCTCGCGGCGCAGTGTGCGGATGTTGTAGTAGACGAGCGGAGTGACGGCCAGGAAGAGGATCACGGCCAGCGCGCTGCCGCGGCTGACCTGGTTCGTCACGAACATGTCGGCATACATCTGCCGCGCGAGCACGTCGGTGTCGAAGTTGCCGTTGTTGATCGTGAACACGATGTCGAACACTTTGAGGGTGGTGATCATCACCGTGGTGACCACGACCACGAGCGTGGTGCGGATCATCGGGATCTGCACGGTGCGGAAGAGCTTGATCCCGGACGCCCCGTCCAGGCGTGCGGACTCGATGATCTCGTCCGGGATGCCCTTGAGTGCGGCACCGAGGATCACCATCGCGAACCCGGCCTGGATCCAGACCATGATGACCATCTCGAGGAAGGTGTTCAACGGCACCGTGATCAGCCAGTTCGGCGGGTTGCTCCACCCCAGCTTCATCACGACCTCGCTCAACAGCCCGGTCTGCGGCAGGGACGGCGCCTTGTAGTTGTAGACGTAGGACCAGATCACCGAGGCGCCGACGAACGAGATCGCCGTCGGCAGGAAGACCATCGTCTTGGGGATCGAGGCGTATCTCATCCGGTCGACCAAGAGAGCCACCAGAAGCCCGACGAACACGGCCAACGCCGGGACGATCAGCAGCCACAGCACGGTGCGGATGATCGTCTGCTGGGTGTAGGGATCGGTGAACGCGTACGTGTAGTTCTTGAGTCCGATGTACTTGGTGTTGAGCTCACCGAGGAACTGCTGGTTCTTCAGGCTGTTGTTGATCGTCGTGATCGCCGGGATGACCAGGCCGAGCAGGACCAGGAACAGCGCCGGACCCAGGCAGACCACGATGGCGATCGGCCGCTGGAGCCGGCCCGTCGCCCGTCCGGCGACGAAGAAGACGATCAACAAGATCGCGATGAACCCACCAACGGCCTCGACGACCCCGAACAGCGTGGAGGCGGCCTGTCCCAGGGTGCTCGACGCCAACGCAACGTAGGCAGTGGTCATAACGGACCCCTTTGTCTGTTTTGCTCCGAACGGTACGGCACCGGCGTGGAAAAACTGGGTGCTTCGGTCCGCGGGCGATGCCCGCGGACCGAAGCACCTCAGGTGTCAATCAAGTCGTGCCGGTGACGTCAGCTGGCCGGCCAGGCTGCATCGATCTCCGCGGCGACATCCTTGATCGACTTTCCACTGCCGAACCAGTCCACCATCGCCTTCCACTCGGCACCCGAGCCGACAGCGGCGGGCATGGCGTCCGAGGCGTCGAACCGGAAGGTCGCGGTCGGGTCTGCCAGGTACTCCGCCGACAGCTGGTCGATCGGGTCGGTGTACAGGCTCTGGTCGACCTTCTCGTTCGCCGAGACCCAGCCCGGTGCGACCTTGATACGGCTGTCCGCCCACTGCGGGCTCGACAGGTAGTTCTGCACGGCCTGCGTGGCCGGGTCGTCAGCGAAGGCGGTGACGAACTCTCCGCCGCCCTCGACCGGGTTCGTGATGGACGGGTTCACCGCCGGCAGCTTGAACGCGAACACGTCGCCGGTCGCGGAGACGGTCGTGCCCTTCGGCCACTGCGCCTCGTAGAACGACGCCTGCTGGAGCATCCCGCACTGGTCCTTCAGGATCGGGAGACCGGCGTCCTGGAACGTCGTGGTGGCGATCGTCTGGACGTTGCCGATGCCGCCGTTGACCCACGCGGGGTTCTGCAGCCAGCCGGCCACGGTCTGCATCGCCGTCTGGATCTGCGGGTCGGAGAACTTGACCTTGTGGCTGATCCAGTCGTCGTAGACCTGGCCGCCGAAGGTCCCGAGCACGACTTCCTCGAGCCAGTCGGTGCCCGGCCAACCGGTCGCGGTGCCGGAGCCGAGTCCGGCGCACCACGGCTTCGCGGTGCCGGTCATCTTGGATGCCATCTTGGCGGACAAGGCCATCAGGTCCGCCCAGGTGGTGGGCACGGTGTAGCCGTTGGCGGCGAAGTACTTGGGTGAGTACCACACCATCGTCTTCATGTTCGCGCTCATCGGAGCCGCGTAGAACGTGCCGTTGACCGAGCCGTAGCCCTTCCAGGCCGCGTTCCAGTTGGCCTCGTTGGCGACGGTGCCGGCCGGCGGCTTCTTCACGGTCCCCGTCGCGACCATCTGTGCGAGCAGCCCGGGCTGCGGGATGATCGCCAGGTTCGGGGCGTTGCCACCGTTGACCTTGACGGGCAGGTCGGACTCGAAGGTGTTGGACCCGGTGTACTGGATCGTGATCCCCGTGCAGGACTGGAAATCGGCCCAGGACTTGTTGAGGGAATCGGACTCCGGGCTGAGGATCGACCCGAACATCGTGACGGTCGACCCGCTGTGCCCGGCGTAGGCCTGGTACTGCGCGCAGTTGCCGGTCAACGTCGGGACCGCCGACGCGCTCGGGGTGGTGCTGGAGCCGCTCGAACAGCCGGCAACGGTGGCGAGGGCCGCCACGCCCACTGCGGCTGTGGCGAATCGTGCGTTTCGCTTCATGTCTTTCCTTCCCAGTCGCAACCTCGTTGGCACGACAGGTGGTGGTCACTGCAAACGCTTACACGAGCAGGTTGATCTTGACATCGACCGCCCTCCCTCCGTCAAGGTTCCGGATGTCACGATTTCGTCACGGCCCCGTCATCGGATCGCGAAGAGGTGCGCTGCGCTGGGCGGATGCGGCAGATCGGCCTCCGGGCGGGGCCCCGGGCGGACCGTCGTCGCGTCAGCGCGACGTCGCGACGGGGGCCCTGGGGGGCGCGGTCGACGTCCTCACGACCAGCTCGGTCGGGAAGATCACCTGCTCCGGCGCCGGGGTTCCCGTGATCATCCCGAGCAGAAGGGTCGCGGCCGTCGTGCCCTGGTCCTCGGCGGACTGCGCCATCGTCGTCAGCCCGACGAGCTCGCCGAGGTCGTGACCGTCGATGCCGATCACCGAGAGGTCCTCCGGCACCCGCAGACCGAGGTCGCGTGCCGCGAGGATGGCGCCCATCGCCATCTCGTCGGATGCGGCGAAGATCGCGGTGACGTCGGGACGCCGGGCGAGCAGCTGACGCGTCGACTCACGGCCGCCCTCGACGTCGAAGTAGCCGTTCACCTCGAGGTCCGCCGTCGGGGCCGACCCGGCCCGCGCCATCGCGTCCACCCAGCCCGATCGCCGGTCCACCGGGGGCGCCCACGGGGCGTTGTCCTGCGGCGAGCCGGTGATGTGCCCGATCGTCACGTGGCCGAGGGTGAGGAGGTGCTCGGTCGCCTCGGTGGCGGTCCGGAAGTCGTCGACACGCACCGTGACCTGGCCGGGCGCCCCGGTCCCGATGAAGATCACCGGGTGGCCGAGGCCGAGCAGCGCGTCGACCTCGTCACGGTCGAGGGGCATGCCCACCACGATGATCCCGTCGACCCGACGCCGCAGCACGTCGGGGTCCACCTGCCGACGGCGCCAGTCGCGCGGGATCTCGAACGTGTACAGCAGGGCGTCGAACCCCTCGGCACGCAGGGCCCGCTCGGCGCCGTCGATGACGTTCGAGAAGAACCAGTGGTTGACCCAGGGGGTCAGCAGACCGATCGTCCGGGTGCGCCCGGAGGCGAGGCTGGCGGCCGACGGAGAAGCCACGTAGCCGAGCTCACGGGCCACCTCGCGGACCCGGTCCCGGGTGACCTGGGAGACGTGGGGAAGGTCGCGGAGCGCGCGGGAGACGGTCGCCGTCGATACGCCGGCGGCCCGCGCCACGTCCTCGATGTGCGCCACGAGCGCCGATTGTGCCCCTGGACGGCCCCCGGGTCCACCTGGCGACCAGCACGAACGCTCCGAGAGGGGCGATCGGTCAGGCTAGCAGACTGCGTAGGAGCGCTACCACACCATCGTCCTCGATGGTTCCGGTGACCTCGTCGGCGACCTCCCGGACGCTCGCGTCCGCGTGTCCCATGGCGACCCCACGAGCCGCCCACCCGAGCATCTCGCGGTCGTTCCCGCCGTCCCCGACGGCGATCGTCGCGCCGGGCTCGATCGCGAGGCGACGCCTCAGCTGCTCGAGGGCAGAGGCCTTCGTGACCCCGTGCGGCGCGATGTCCATCCAGGCGGTCCACCCGATCGCATAGCTCACGTCGGCAAGTCCCATCCGGTGCACGACGTCGTGGAACTCCTCGCTGGTCTGGCCCGGGCTGCGCACCACGAGACGGGTCACGTGGGTGCTGCAGAGCTCGTCCAGGTCGACCACGGACTGGACCCCGCTGAGCTCCCCCTCGGGGAACGGGGCGTTCAGGCGGAAGCCGACGCCGACCTCCTCGACCGCGAACAGGGCGCCGGGCAGCTCGGCGTGCAGGAGGCGCAGGGCAGGACCCGGGTCGAACGTGACCTGGTCGACGACCTCGTAGCCGCCCTCGGCGTCCGGGTCCAGCCGGACCGTGACCGATCCGTTCGAGCAGACCAGCCAGCCGTCCGCGATCCCGAGCTCGTGCGCGACCGGAACGGTGGCGTGGACGGACCGGCCCGTGGCCAGCACGACGTGGTGGCCGTCGGCGCGCACCTGCGCGACCGCCTCCCGCGCGTCCTCGGACAGCTCACCCGCGTACGTCACGAGCGTGCCGTCGACGTCCAGCGCGACCAGGTGCGGCACGCGCCCGCCCGGCAGGGCCGGCACCGGGCTCATGACGCCACCGGCTCGAGGACCTCGAGGCCACCCAGGTACGGACGCAGCCCCACCGGCACCCGCACGGAGCCGTCGGCCTGCTGGTGGTTCTCCAGGATCGCGACGATCCACCGGGTCGTCGCCAGCGTGCCGTTGAGCGTCGCGACCGTGCGGGTGTCCCCGGCCTCGGTGCGCTCGCGCACGTTCAGACGCCGCGCCTGGAAGGTCGTGCAGTTCGAGGTCGAGGTGAGCTCGAGGTAGCGGTTCTGCGTCGGGAGCCAGGCCTCGCAGTCGAACTTGCGCGCGGCGCTCGTGCCGAGGTCGCCGGCCGCGGTGTCGATCACCCGGTACGGGAGCTCGACGAGCGCGAGCATCCGCTCCTCCCAGCCGAGCAGCCGCTCGTGCTCGGCGGCTGCCTCCTCGACCGGGACGTACGTGAACATCTCGACCTTGTGGAACTGGTGGACGCGGATGATCCCGCGCGTGTCCTTGCCGTACGAGCCCGCCTCGCGCCGGTAGCACGCCGACCACCCGGCGTACCGCTTCGGGCCGCCCGACAGGTCGAGGATCTCGTTCGCGTGGAACCCGGCAAGTGCGACCTCCGAGGTCCCGACCAGGTACAGGTCGTCCGCCTCGAGACGGTAGATCTCGTCCGCGTGCGCGCCGAGGAACCCGGTGCCGGCCATGATCTCCGGCTTCACGAGGGTCGGGGTGATCACCGGCGTGAAACCGGCGGCCATCGCCTGGTCCATCGCGGCGTTGAGCAGCGCGAGCTCGAGCCGCGCGCCCACGCCGGTCAGGTAGTAGAAGCGCGCACCGGAGACCTTCGCGCCACGCTCGGTGTCGATCGCCCCGAGCCGTTCGCCCAGGTCGAGGTGGTCGCGCACCGCGAAGTCCGGTCCGTACTCGGCCGCGAAGTCACGCGGCGTCCCCTCGTGACGCAGCACGACGTAGTCCGCCTCGCCGCCCGACGGGACCCCGGGCTCGATCACGTTCGCGATCCGCCGCGCGGCGTCCTCGAGGACCGCGGCCGCGGCGTCGCTGTCGGCCTGCAGCGCCTTGACCTGCTCCGCGATCGACTTCGCGTGCGAGAGCAGCCGGTGCTTCTCCTCGCCCTGCGCCTGGGCGACCTCCTTGCCCAGCGACTTCTGCTCGGCGCGCAGGCGCTCGAAGTCGGTCAGGGCGGCCCGACGGCGCGCGTCGGCGTCGAGCACGACGTCCACCAGCGCCGGGTCGTCACCGCGGGCCGTCTGGCTCGCGCGCACGGTGTCAGGGTCATCTCGGAGCAGTCGCAGGTCGATCACCCCCCGAGGGTATCGAGACTGAGCGACACCCGCGGTCTACGCCTACGGTGAGCACCATGACCTCGGAGAGCATCCTCATCGGGCTCGTCGCCGCGGTCGCCGCCACCGCACTGGTCATCGCCGTCGTGGTGCTCCGGCGGCAGCGTCAGCTGATCCGGGTGGCCGAGGACGGGTTCCACCTGACGACGCCGACCCACGATCTCGTCCTCGAGGTGCAGAAGCGCGGCGACCTGGTCGCGTTCGTCGCGAACCCGACCAAGCCGGACGTCGCGGACCTTCACGACGCGGTGCGGGCCGCGTGCATCGATCGCGGTCTCCGCGAACCGCTCTGGTTCGAGACCACCGCGACGGACCCGGGCGTCGGGCAGACCCACGAGGCGGTCCGGCGCGGGGCGAACGTGGTCGTCGCGCTCGGCGGGGACGGGACGGTCCGGGCCGTCGCGGCGGCGCTCGTCGGCACCGGGATCCCGATGGGCCTCGTGCCGATGGGCACCGGGAACCTCCTGGCCCGGAACCTCGACATCCCGTTGTCCGACCCGATGGCGGCCGTCCGGATCGCCGTGACCGGGCGGGACCGGACCATCGACGTCGGGTGGCTCACGCTCGACGGTCCGGACCAGCCGCACGCGACGCCGCGCCCGGAGCACATCTTCCTGGTCATCGCCGGCCTCGGGTTCGACGCCGCCATGGTCGCCGACACCGACGCCGCCCTCAAGGCACGCGTGGGCTGGATGGCGTACTTCCTCTCGGGCGTGCGCCACCTGCACGGCACCCGCTCGAAGGTGCACATCCGCATCGACGACCGCCCACCCGTCACCACGCGGCTGCGCAGCCTGCTCGTGGGCAACTGCGGTCGGCTGCCCGGCGGGATCACGCTGCTGCCGGACGCGCTGCTCGACGACGGATGGCTCGACATCGCCGCGATCGACACGCGAGGCGGGCTGGTCGGCTGGGCCCAGCTGTTCGGGGAGGTCGTGCTCCAGGGCTACGGCGTCCGCACCGACCTCCCCGCGAAGATCGGCCGCATCGACCACGCCCGCGCCCGCGCGATCCAGCTCCTGGTCCCGGCGAGCGAGCACGTGCAGGTCGACGGCGAGGTGCTCGGACGTGCCACCGAGGTCAACGTCCGGGTCGACCCCGGTGCGCTCGTGGTCCGGGTGCTCGACGCGGCCGCGGAGACCGCGAGGTCCTGACCGTCGCGCGCGACGGCGGTCGCGCGCGACGGCTCGTGGCGGTCGGCGACGGCCTGCGGCGACGTGCGCCGACCCGCGGCTCAGGACGTACGACCGGCCCGCAGCGCGTCGACCCACGTCCGGGCGTCGGTGAAGTCCCGGTCGGACGTCCCCGTACGGACGACCGTCGGTGGGGCGTCCGCGGCCGGGTACGACCCGAGGAAGCGGACGTGCGGGCACACGCGGTGCAGCCCCATCAGCGTCTCGGCCATCCGCTCCTCGGAGATGTGTCCCTCCGCGTCGATCGAGAACGAGTACCGGCCCAACGCGTCACCGATCGGCCGGGACTCGATCCGCGAGAGGTTCACGCCGTGCGCGTCGAACTGCTCGAGCATCTCCAGCAGCGCACCCGAGTTGT
>JAKBFW010000191.1 GCA_021833345.1 Pseudomonadota bacterium
CGGCGACGCGCACAACCCTCCTGTCACGGATGGACCGTGACCGTAGAGACCACAGGAGGTGGGTATGAGCCTGCGTCAGTACGAGATCATGATCATTCTTGATCCCGAGGTCGAGGAGCGCACCGTCGCTCCCTCGCTCGACAAGTACCTCTCCGTCGTGAAGAGCGACGGCGGCACGGTCGACAAGGTCGACATCTGGGGTCGGCGCCGACTGGCGTTCGACATCAAGAAGAAGTCCGAGGGCATCTACGCCGTCGTGGACTTCACTGCGGCACCGGACACCGCCAAGGAGCTCGACCGTCAGCTCGGCCTGAACGAGGTCGTCCTGCGGACGAAGGTCCTCCGCGCGGACGCCCGCTGACGCCGAACCGACCTGTACGACCGACGACGACTTCGAGGAGCTGTCATGGCTGGTGAGACCGTCATCACGGTGATCGGGAACCTGACCGGGGACCCCGAGCTGCGCTTCACCCCGTCGGGTGCTGCCGTGGCGAACTTCACCGTGGCCTCCACGCCGAGGACCTTCGACCGCCAGGCCAACGAGTTCAAGGACGGCGACACGCTGTTCCTGCGCTGCTCGGTCTGGCGCGAGGCTGCCGAGAACGTCGCCGAGTCGCTCACGAAGGGCACCCGCGTCGTCGTGACCGGGCGGCTCGTGCAGCGCTCCTACGAGACCCGCGAGGGCGAGAAGCGCACCGTGTACGAGCTCCAGGTCGACGAGGTCGGTCCGTCGCTCCGCTACGCCAGCGCCAAGGTCACCCGGACCCAGCGGTCCGGTGGCGGCGGTGGTGGCTTCGGCGGTGGCGGTGGCGGGTTCGGTGGGGGCAGCAGCCAGAGCGCACCGCAGGACGACCCGTGGGCCACACCGGCCCCCGGCGGCTCCGGCGGCCAGTTCTCCGACGAGCCCCCGTTCTGATCCCGCGCCCCTCGACTCCAGCAGCCCGGAAGGACCCGCCCGCGGACATCCGCGGACCCGGCCGGCCGGCATCACGTCTTCACTGAAGGAGCACCACGATGGCGAAGGCCATTGTTCGTAAGCCGAAGAAGAAGCAGAACCCCCTCAAGTCCGCGAAGATCGACGTCGTCGACTACAAGGACACCGCGCTGCTGCGGAAGTTCATCTCCGACCGCGGGAAGATCCGCGCACGTCGGGTGACCGGCGTGTCCGTCCAGGAGCAGCGTGCGATCGCACGTGCCGTCAAGAACGCCCGCGAGATGGCTCTCCTGCCGTACTCGTCGTCGGCACGCTGAGAAGGAGGTCGACCCATGGCAAAGCTCATCCTGACCCACGAGGTGACCGGCCTCGGCGCCCCCGGCGACGTCGTCGACGTCAAGGACGGGTTCGCTCGCAACTACCTGATGCCCCGCGGTCTCGCAACCGTCTGGTCCAAGGGTGCCGAGAAGCAGGTCGCGGTCATCCGCAGCGCCCGCAAGAGCCGTGAGATCGCGACTCTCGAGGACGCCAAGGCGATCCGCGACTCGCTTCAGTCCAAGGCCGTCGTCGTGACGGCCAAGGCCGGCGTGTCCGGTCGGTTGTTCGGCGCGGTCACGACCACGGACATCGCCGAGGCCGCTGCGGCCGCCGGCTCGCCCGCGATCGACAAGCGGAAGGTCGAGATCGGCCAGCCGATCAAGGCCGTCGGGGAGTTCACGGTGCTCGTGCGCCTGCACCCCGAGGTCTCCGCGACCGTCACGGTCAAGGTCGTCGCTGCCTGACGGCAGTAGTCACCAGCAGTCCACGCAGGGCCCGGTTCCGTCGAGGAGCCGGGCCCTGCCGGCGTCCGACGGGCTACGCGCCGACGACCATCCAGGCCGCCCCCCGCGCCCGGACCCCGGTCGTGACGGCCCGCGCGAGCATGAACACCCCGGCGAAGGCCACCCACAGCCAGGCGAGCCCACGTGCGCCGCCCCCGGCCCAGGCGCGCACGGCGAGGGCGACCGGCACGTACACGACCACGGTGGCCATCCCGACGGCGGCGAGGTAGCGCCCGTCGCCCGCGCCGATGAGGACGCCGTCGAGCACGAACACCCAGCCCGCCATCGGCAAGGTGACGGCCGCGACGAGCAGGGCGGCGGTCACGGCCCGGCGGACGTGCGGATCCGTGGTGAACAGCACCGGGACGACCGCGGCCGACGCGCCGACGAGGACGCCGAGGACGGCACCCGCGCCCACGCCCCACTCGAGCGTCCGACGCAGCACCGCGCGGACCTGCGTGACGTCACCCGCGCCGAGAGCGTGGCCGACCATCGCCTGTGCGGCGATGGCGAGGGCGTCGAGCGCGAACGCCGTCAGGCTCCACACCGAGCTGACGACCTGGTGCCCGGCGAGCGCCACGGCACCGAGGCCGGTCGCGACCCAGACCGTGAGCGCGATCGCGGCGCGCAGCGAGACCGTCCGGACGAGCAGGGGTGCGCCGGCTCGCGCACCCGCCCAGATCCCGCGCGCTGCCGGGGCGAGCGACGCGCCGGCGGCACGTGCTCCGCGCACCACGATCACAGTCAGCACCCCGGCCATCAGGAGCTGGGTGGCAGCCGTGCCGGCGCCCGATCCGGTGATGCCGAGGTGTAGCCCGAGGACCAGCAGGACGTTGAGCACCGCATTGAGGACGGCGCCCGATGCCGCGACCACGAGCGGTGTGCGGGTGTCCTGAAGGCCACGCAGGACGCCCGTCGAGGCCAGGACCACGAGCATCCCGGGAAGACCCGGAGCGGAGGCGTGCAGGTAGCGGGTCGCCTGGTTCGCGACGTCGGGCGCCGCGCCGAGGGCCTCGACGAGCCCCGGTGCGAAGGCGAGCACGAGCCCGGCGAGCAGCAGGCCCAGGGCGAGCGCGAGCCACATGCCGTCGATGCCCAGCGTGAGCGCCGCGGTCCGGTCGCCGACGCCGATCCGGCGCGCGACGGCGCCCGTGGTCGTGTACGCGAGGAACACGCACAGGCCGACGACGGTCACCAGGATCGTGGACGCGAGCGAGAGCCCGGCGAGCTGCGGCGTGCCGAGGTGCCCGACGACGCCGGAGTCCACGAGCACGAAGAGCGGCTCGGCGACGAGTGCTCCGAGTGCCGGGACGGCGAGGGCGAGCACCTGGTGATCGGTGGATGACAGGCGGGGTCTCAGATGGTGGATCGGGCGCATCTTCCTCCGGGTCCACAGGGCGGTGAGGGTATCCGTGCTGATCAGAGCATCGCATGCGGGTGAGATTCCCGCTCTTCCACAGGGTCGATGCGCTATCCACAGAGTCATGCACAGGTGTGTACACCGGGCCCGAGGCCGGTGCTGCGGAAGTCCGTCTGCCTGTGGACAAACCTGTTGCCGGGGTACTGGGCCGACGCTCGCGACCACGGCGCGGAGCCCGTACTGTCACCCGGGGGTTGCTGTGGGCGGCTGCGGGACGCTCGGTGTCGGACCCTCGGAGTAGGACTGGGAGACATCCCTCCGGAGAGTCCGGCGGGCGACCCACGCACGCGGCCGAGAGCAGTGACGAGCACGACGGAGATGAGGCGCGCATGACGATCGAGGACCTCGAGCAGGGGTTCGCCCCCGCACGCGGAGGTAGCTCGTTCGACCGCACGCCTCCGCAGGACGTCGCGGCGGAGCAGAGCGTGCTCGGCGGCATGATGATCTCGAAGGACGCCATCGCGGACGTCGTCGAGCAGCTGCGCGGGACCGACTTCTACCGCCCCGCGCACGAGGCGATCTACGACGCGATCCTCGACCTCTACGGCCGCGGCGAACCGGCCGACGCGGTCACCGTCTCGGCGGAGCTCACCAAGCGCGGCGAGATGCAGCGCGTCGGCGGGGCGCCGTACCTGCACACGCTCATCTCAATGGTGCCGACCGCCGCCAACGCCGGCTACTACGCGCGGATCGTGCGCGAGCGGTCGGTGCTCCGCCGACTGGTCGAGGCGGGGACGCGGATCGTCCAGCTCGGGTACGCGACGGACGGCGGCGACGTCGACGAGATCGTCAACAACGCCCAGGCCGAGGTGTACGCGGTCACCGAGCGGCGCCAGAGCGAGGACTACCTGCGCCTCGGTGAGGTGATCGCGGGGACGGTCGACGAGATCGAGGCGGCGGGCCACCGGGGCGAGGGCATGATCGGCGTGCCCACCGGGTTCGCGGACCTGGACCGGCTGACGAACGGGCTGCACCCGGGCCAGATGATCGTCCTCGCTGCCCGACCCGCGATCGGCAAGAGCACCCTCGGCCTCG
>JAKBFW010000041.1 GCA_021833345.1 Pseudomonadota bacterium
GACGTGTCGGCCGGTTCGACGTCGCGCCCCGTCAGGCGGTCACGAGAGGAGGCTCTGCTGAGCGCGCGCAGCGTGACGGCGTCGAGCAGCGCGACGAGGGCCGACCACCCGAGCGCGTAGGCGATCGGCGAGGTGATCGAGACCGCGGCCGGGATGAGGATCGGCAGCCAGGCGCCCACGGGGTACACCCACGACCCGTCGAGACCGGGCCACATGCCGAACAGCAGGCCGGACTCCGCCCATCGGCGGTACAGGTCGACGTCCCCGAAGGTCGAGACGCGGATGTAGAACACCCCGACGAAGATCAGCCACAGGTGGACGCCGGCGAAGGCCACCCAGAGCGCGGTACGAGAGCGGATCAGGCGCGTCATGCGATCACCCTGCCGTCGACGGGGTCAGAGCGGGAGCCGAGCTGCTCGTGCGGAGCACGGTGATGAAGGCGATGAACAGGACGACGACCGCGACGACGAGCACCAGGCCGGCGTACCCGAGCCAGAGCCCCACCGTGGCCAGTCGGCCGCCGCCCTCACCGGTCCGCGCGATCTGCGCGCGCGCCTTGTGGCCCGCCACGACCGCGATGACCGACCCGAAGAACGGGAGGACGTTGAAGCCGCAGATGCCGGCCACGAGGCTGACGATCGCGACGACGTTCGTCGGCCGGGTCGAGTACGTCACCGCCGCTCCCGGCGGCGGGTAACCGCTGCTGGACTCGGACACTCGCACCTCGTTCGGTCGGGCGCATCGATCGCGATGACGACACGGCTGCGGAAATCATCCCACGGGAACATGTGAGTCCGCTGGGTCGCTAAGGTGCCCCCGGGCCACCTGTAGCGAAGCGGACGCGTCGGCATGGACCGGCCGCCGGGAGCCCGCACGACACGCACGAGGGGATCCCCATGAGCATCGGTTGGCGCACTCACGGCGACGGCCGCACCATCGCACCGGGTGCCGTGGTCAACCCGGACGAGCGGCTGAGCTGGCCACGCACCATCGGTATCGGCATGCAGCACGTGGTCGCGATGTTCGGCGCGACGTTCCTGGTGCCGATCCTCACCGGGTTCTCGCCGGCGACCACGCTGTTCTTCTCCGCGGTGGGCACCGTGACCTTCCTGCTGATCACCGGCAACCGGGTGCCCAGCTACCTCGGGTCGAGCTTCGCCTTCATCGCGCCGATCCTCGCGGCGACCGCGACCGGGGGGAAGTCCGTCGCGCTGGGCGGGGTCATGGTGACCGGGCTCCTGCTCGCCGTCGTGGGCCTCGTGGTGCACCTTGCGGGGTCCCGCTGGATCGACGTGGTGATGCCGCCGGTGGTCACCGGCACGATCGTCGCGCTGATCGGTCTCAACCTGGCACCCGTCGCCTGGGGCACGTGCAACCAGTCGGTCGTCGGCGGGAAGATCGTCGAGTCGTGCACCAACGGGTTCCGTGCCGCACCCCTCACCGGGCTCGCGACCCTGCTGGCGATCGTGCTGGTGACGGTCGTGTTCAAGGGGATCCTCGGCCGGCTCTCGATCCTCGTCGGGGTCCTCGTCGGGTACGCCGTGGCGGTGCTCCGCGGTGAGGTCGACTTCACGGCGGTGCGGGCCGCCGGCTGGTTCGGGCTGCCGACGTTCACCACGCCGACCTTCAACCTGGCGGTGCTCGGGCTGTTCGTCCCCGTGGTGTTCGTCCTGATCGCCGAGAACGTCGGCCACGTGAAGTCGGTGGCGGCGATGACCGGCAAGGACCTCGACCCGCTCACGGGGCGCGCGCTGCTCGCCGACGGCATCGCGACGACCCTCGCGGGACTCGGTGGCGGGTCGGGCACCACGACCTACGCCGAGAACATCGGTGTGATGGCGGCCACGAAGGTGTACTCGACGGCCGCCTACTGGGTCGCCGCGGCGACCGCGCTGGTGCTGAGCATGTCGCCGAAGTTCGGTGCGGTCGTCGGGACGATCCCCGCGGGCGTGCTCGGCGGCGCGACGACGGTGCTCTACGGGATGATCGGCATCCTCGGCGCGCGGATCTGGGTGCAGAACAAGGTGGACTTCTCCAACCCGGTGAACCTCACCACCGCCGCGGTCGCGCTGATCGTCGGCGTCGCGAACTACACCTGGACCCCGGGGAACCTCACGTTCGCCGGGATCGCGCTCGGCACGGCCGCGGCGATCGGCACCTACCACCTGATGCGGGGTGTCGCCGTCTGGCGAGGCACGCATGCCGAGCCGGTGAGCCCCGCGTCGGTCCCCGGTGGCGAGGAGCTCGCGGCCGCGCGCTGACGACCGGGCGACCTGCACCGTCGTGCCGACCTGCACCGTCGTGCCCGCGGTGGTGCAGGTCGACCGCGGGTCGGTCTCAGGTCAGCGGCACGTCGGCGAGGTGCCGGGCTCGGGTCAGCTCGCAGCGCCCGTCGCCGGGGCGGTCGCCCCGTCGGCGCCCGAGTTCGTGTCCGCCGACGGCGCGGGTGCGGGGGTGATCGACGCGATCGGCACGCAGCCGGCATAGGCCGCGAGGGGCGATCCCGGTGTCACGGTGACCTTGTCCGGCGCGAGAAGGCTCGTGAAGAGGTCCCCGACGGCGATGTCCACCGTGGCGTCCGTCCGGGCGTCCAGCACGAGCGACGGCTTGTCGAACTGCGCCGACACCGTGTATGCCGCCACGAGGCCGTTCGCGCCGAACATGATCCGCACGGAGTCCGGCACCGTCGACGGGTAGTTGCCCGTCCCGAGCACGGTGAACCCGCGCGCGGTCAGGTTCGTGGCGGTCGCCCCGGCCAGACCGGCGGTCTTCGTGGCGTTGAGGACGTTGACCTGGACGTCCTTGTAGGCCAACGGCTTGGCGCCCTTGGGTGGGCACGGCACGGGCGCGTCGGTCGCGACCTTCGGCGCGTCGGACGAGAAGCCGCGAGCGAACGGTGGGTTGATGGTGCCGGTGAAGATCGCCGAGGCGATGAAAGCGGCGACCGCGAGGCCGGCGATCAGGCCACCGAAGATGAGGGCCTGGCGCTCGCGCTTGTGCCGGTGACGGAGGATGCGCTGGCGCGCGGGGTCGCGGGTCGTCATCTCAGGAGATCACCAGGACCCGGGCGTGCAGGACCGCGCGCTGCTGGAGAGCCGCCCGGACCGCCCGGTGCAGGCCGTCCTCGAGGTACAGGACACCGCGCCACTCGACGACGTGCGCGAACAGGTCGCCGTAGAACGTGGAGTCGTCGGAGAGCAGCGTGTCGAGGTTCAGGGTGCGCTTGGTCGTGATGAGCTCGTCGAGGCGGACCTGACGGGGCGCGATCTCCGACCACTGCTTGGTCGTCTCGTACCCGTGGTCCGGGTAGGGCCGACCGTCGCCGACTGACTTGAAGATCACCCGGCTGAGTCTAGGCGCGACTTCGGTGCTGGTCGCCAGTGGCGCGCGGGGTGGCCGCGCCGCCGGAGCGAGAGCCACCGCGTCGCGGTGCGGGCAGCCGGGGCCGGTGTCTCTCGTCCCGACGTGCCGGTGTCAGAGATGTGTGAAGAAGCCCTCGCGGGCCGCTAGGGCTTCGACAATGCCCCGGACCGCGGCGCGTCCGGGGCGGTACGACAGGGTGGTGCGCGTGTGCGCGCCGACCGGCGGACCTCGTCCGCGGTCGTCCGACGTCGGAGGTGCCCCTCTCATGGCCGACCTGGCCTTCCTCGCGCTGACGGTGGCGCTCTTCGCCGCTCTGGCGCTCGTCGCACGCAAGCTGGACCGGTCATGACCGGCGAGGACTGGGCCGGCCTCGTGATCACCGCCGCCCTGCTCGTCTACCTGATCCGGGCCCTGGTCCGAGCGGACAAGACGCGATGAGCACACCCTGGATCGCCGTCGCGCAGATCCTCGTCCTCGTGGTCGCCCTGGCCGCGGTGCACGTCCCGCTCGGCGGGTACATGGCGCGGGTCTTCACGTCGGCCCGCCACCTGCGCGTCGAGCGCGCGGGGTACCGCGCGCTGCGGGTCGACCCGGACGCCGACCAGCGCTGGAGCACGTACCTGATGTCGGTGCTGGGCTTCTCGATGGTCTCGGTCCTGTTCCTCTACGGGCTGGAACGCCTGCAGAACCACCTGCCGCTGTCGATCGGCGCGCCCGCGATGGACCCGGCAGGGGCGTGGAACACCGCGGTCTCGTTCGTGACCAACACGGACTGGCAGTGGTACTCCGGCGAGACCGCCGCCGGGCACCTGCTCCAGATGGCCGGCTTCGCGGTGCAGAACTTCTTGTCCGCGGCTGTCGGCATCGCCGTGGTCGTCGCGCTGATCCGCGGGCTCGCCCGCTCCGGGGCCGACGGGCGGGTCGGCAACTTCTGGTCCGACCTGGTGCGGACCGTCGTGCGGATCCTGCTGCCGCTCTCGGTCGTCGTCGCAGTCGTGCTGATCGCGATGGGCGTGATCCAGAACCTGTCCGCGCACACCGAGCTCACGACCCTCGCCGGCGGGACCCAGCACGTGCTCGGCGGCCCGGTCGCCTCGCAGGAGGCCATCAAGGAGATCGGCACCAACGGTGGCGGGTTCTTCAACGCCAACTCGGCGCACCCGTTCGAGAACCCGACGCCGCTGAGCAACCTGCTCGAGATCGTCCTGCTGCTCGCCATCCCGTTCTCGTTGCCGCGCACGTTCGGGATCATGGTCGGCGACCGCCGCCAGGGCTGGGCGATCGCCGGCGTGATGGGAACCCTGTGGGCCGGTGCCGTCGGGCTTCTGACGTGGGCTGAGCTTGCCGGTCCGGGGGTCGTGCCCGCCGCGGCGGGTGCCGCGATGGAGGGCAAGGAGACGCGCTTCGGGACGGCGGCCAGCGCGCTGTTCGCCGCCTCGACCACCTCGACGTCGACGGGTGCGGTCAACTCGATGCACGACTCGCTGACCGCGGCCGGCGGCGGGGTGGCGATCTTCAACATGCAGCTCGGGGAGATCTCCCCGGGCGGCACCGGCTCCGGTCTGTACGGGATGCTCGTGCTGGTGATCGTGGCGGTGTTCATCGCCGGGCTCATGGTCGGGCGCACGCCCGAGTACCTGGGCAAGAAGATCGGTCGTCGGGAGATCACCCTGGTCGCCCTGTACGTGCTCGCGACCCCCGCGATCGTGCTGACCGGCACCGCCGTCGCGATCGCCACGCACGCCGGGCAGGCCGGGATCCTCAACCCCGGGTCGCACGGCCTGTCCGAGGTCCTGTACGCGTTCACGTCGGCGGCCAACAACAACGGCAGCGCGTTCGCCGGGCTCACCGTCTCGACGCCGTTCTACAACACGCTGCTCGGGCTCGCGATGCTCCTCGGCAGGTTCGTCCCGATGGCGCTCGTGCTCGCCCTCGCCGGGCGGTTCGCGACCCAGAGGACCGTCCCGCCCAGCGCGGGGACCCTGCCGACCCATCGGCCCCTGTTCGCCGGGCTGCTGATCGCCGTGGCACTCGTCGTCGTCGGCCTGACCTACATCCCCGTCCTTGCTCTCGGCCCCATCGCGGAGGCGTTGTCATGAACCCGACCCTGCTGGACCCCACGGGTCCGTCGGTCGACCCCGAGACCGCGGCGCACCCGCGGCCACGCGCCGCCGGCCGGCAGGCTCTCGGCGCCCGTCAGCTGGTCGCTGCCCTGCCGGCCGCCCTGCGCAAGCTCGACCCGCGCGACCTGGTCGGCTCGCCGGTCATGTTCGTCGTCGAGGTCGGTGCGGCCGCGTGCACGGTGCTCTCGATCGCGCATCCGAGCCTGTTCGCCGTCTCGATCACGCTCTGGCTCTGGGCCACGGTGCTCTTCGCGACGCTTGCGGAGTCCGTCGCGGAGAGCCGCGGGAAGGCCCAGGCGGCCGGGCTGCGCGCCTCGCAGGCCCAGACGACGGCGCGCAGGGTCGTCGCGCCGCAGGACGTCCTCGCGCACACGACGGGGCGCGGCGACCTCCTCACGACCGAGGTCTCGTCCTCGTCGTTGCAGGTCGGCGACCTGGTCGTCGTCGAGGCCGGGGAGACGATCCCGGGCGACGGCGACGTGATCGAGGGGATAGCGAGCGTCGACGAGTCGGCGATCACCGGTGAGTCGGCCCCGGTGATCCGGGAGTCCGGCGGCGACCGGTCCGCGGTCACGGGCGGCACCGTGGTGCTCTCCGACCGGATCGTCGTGCGCATCACGGCGCCGGCCGGCCACACGTTCGTCGACCGGATGATCGCCCTGGTCGAGGGCAGCGAACGGCAGAAGACCCCCAACGAGATCGCTCTCAACGTGCTGCTCGCGTCGCTGACGATCATCTTCCTGCTCGCCGTCGCGACGCTGCAGCCGTTCGCGATCTACTCGGGGTCGCGCCAGTCGCTGATCGTGCTCGTCGCGCTGCTCGTGTGCCTGATCCCGACGACGATCGGCGCGCTGCTCTCGGCGATCGGGATCGCCGGCATGGACCGGCTGGTCCAACGCAACGTGCTCGCGATGTCCGGCCGTGCGGTCGAGGCCGCCGGGGACGTCGACGTGCTGCTGCTCGACAAGACCGGCACGATCACCCTCGGCAACCGGCAGGCCGCCGAGCTCATCCCGGTCGAGGGGGTCGACGCCGAGGAGCTCGCCGACGCGGCCCAGCTCTCCTCGATGGCGGACGAGACCCCGGAGGGGCGCAGCGTGCTCGTCCTGGTCAAGGAGCAGTTCGGGCTGCGGGCGCGCGAGTCCGGCGACCTCGTCGGCGCCGAGCTCGTCCAGTTCACCGCGCGCACCCGGATGAGCGGGCTGGACCTGCCCGACCCGGTGGGCTTCGACGGCGCGAGCGGCGAGGGCGTCCGGCACATCCGGAAGGGCGCCGCGGCTGCGGTGACCGCCTGGGTGCACTCGACAGGCGGTCACACCGGACCGGACGCGGCCCGGATCGTCGACGCGATCAGCTCCTCGGGCGGCACCCCGCTCGTGGTCGCCGAGCGCCGCGGATCCGAACCGGCGCGGGTGCTCGGGGTGATCCACCTCAAGGACGTCGTCAAGCAGGGGCTGCGCGAGCGCTTCGCGGAGCTGCGCGCGATGGGCATCCGGACGGTCATGGTCACCGGCGACAACGCGGTCACGGCGCGGGCGATCGCAGCCGAGGCCGGGGTCGACGACGTCCTCGCGGAGGCGACCCCGGAGGACAAGCTCGCGCTGATCCGGCGCGAGCAGGCCGGCGGGCGCCTCGTCGCGATGGCCGGTGACGGCACCAACGACGCACCGGCCCTCGCCCAGGCGGACGTCGGCGTCGCGATGAACACCGGGACCACGGCCGCGAAGGAGGCCGGGAACATGGTCGACCTCGACTCGAACCCGACCAAGCTCATCGAGATCGTGCAGATCGGCAAGCAGCTGCTCATCACGCGCGGGGCGCTCACGACGTTCTCGATCGCCAACGACGTCGCGAAGTACTTCGCGATCCTGCCGGCGATGTTCGTGCTGGTGTTCCCGCAGCTCTCGGTGCTCAACGTGATGCGGCTGTCGAGCCCGCAGTCGGCGATCCTCTCGGCGGTGATCTTCAACGCGCTCATCATCATCGCGCTGATCCCGCTCTCGCTGCGCGGGGTGCGCTACCGCCCTGCGGCCGCCTCCGTGATGCTGCGGTACAACCTGCTCGTGTACGGGCTGGGCGGGCTGATCGCGCCGTTCATCGGCATCAAGGTCATCGACCTGATCGTCTCCCTCTTCCCCGGGATCGGCTGACATGACCACCTCCGACGTCCCGTCCTCGTCGATCCCGGCCCGGGGCGGCGCACCCCGAACCCTGGGCTCGAGCGTCATCGCGTTCACCCGCCAGACCTGGGCCGGCCTGCGCGTGCTGCTGGCGCTCACCGTCCTCCTCGGGATCGCGTACCCGTTGGCCGTCACCGGCGTCGGGCAGCTCGTGTTCCCGTGGCAGGCCAACGGGTCCCTGCTCACGGCCGACGGGAGCCACGTCGCCTCGCCCGCAGGCAACGCCCACGGCCCGGCGATCGGCTCCGCCCTGATCGGGCAGAGCTTCTCCGGGTCGACCTGGTTCCACCCGCGGCCGTCCGCTGCGGGGACGGGCTACGACACCCTCGCCTCGGGTGGCTCGAACCTCGGGCCGACCAACCCCACCCTGCTCGCGACGGTCCAGGAGCGCCGGGCGCAGGTCGCGGCGGAGGACGGGGTAGACCCGAGCACGGTCCCGCCGGACGCCGTCACGGCCTCCGCCTCGGGGCTCGACCCCGACATCTCACCGGCGTACGCGCGTGAGCAGGTCGCGCGGGTCGCCGCGGCCCGTGGCCTGCCGGTCGCCCGGGTCGCCGCGCTCGTGGAGCAGCACGTCCGCGGCCGCACGCTCGGGGTCCTGGGCGAGCCACGGGTCGACGTGCTCGCGCTCAACCTCGCGCTGACGACAATGGCCCCATGAGCAGCGACGGCCAGCTCGGAGCGACCGAGACGGCAGCCACCCGCGCCGGGAGGCTGACGGTCTACTTCGGTGCGGCGCCGGGCGTCGGGAAGACGTACTCGATGCTCGACGAGGCCCACCGGCGCCACGACCGCGGCGCCGACGTGGTGGTGGGCCTCGTCGAGACGCACGGTCGCGCCGGCACCGCCGCCCAGCTCGTCGGCCTCGAGGAGGTGCCGCGCCGCACGCTGACCTACCAGGGGCGCGAGTTCACCGAGCTCGACGTCGACGCAGTGCTGCGGCGCGCCCCGCGCATCGCGATGATCGACGAGCTCGCGCACACCAACGTGCCCGGGTGCCGGCACGAGAAGCGGTGGCAGGACGTCGAGGAGCTGCTCGACGCCGGGATCGACGTCGTGACCACCGTGAACGTCCAGCACCTCGAGTCGCTCAACGACGACGTGCACGCCATCACCGGGGTGCGCCAGCGCGAGACCGTCCCGGACCGGGTGGTGCGGGACGCCGACCAGATCCAGCTGATCGACCTCCCGCCGCAGGCGCTGCGCCGCCGGCTGGCGCACGGGAACGTGTACCGCGCCGAGCAGATCGACGCGTCGCTGTCCTCGTACTTCCGGGTCGGGAACCTCACGGCGCTGCGCGAGCTCGCGCTGCTGTGGCTCGCCGACCGGGTGGACGACGCCCTGACGACGTATCGCCGCGACGAACGGATCGAGACGCCCTGGCCGGCGCGGGAGCGCATCGTCGTCGCGGTGACCGGTGGCCCCGAGGGCGAGACGCTGATCCGGCGCGGTGCGCGGATCGCCCAGCGGGCCGCCGGGTCGGAGCTCCTCGCCGTCCACGTGCTCGCGACCGACGGCCTGCCCAGCGCGCCGCCGGCGGCGATCGCGGCCCAACGCGCGCTGGTCGAGTCCCTCGGCGGGGTGTTCGACACGGTCATCGGCGAGGACGTCGCGTCGGCCGTCGTGGACGTCGCCCGCGCGGTGAACGCGACGATGATCGTCGTCGGGGTGTCGCGACGGAGCAGATGGCGGGAGGCGCTCTCGGAGAGCTACGGCGTGGAGATCGCCCGGCTCGCGGAGAACATCGACGTGCACCTCATGACCCACGAGGGGGCACGCGGCGGTCGGCGGTCCCGCTCCCGAGCGGCGCCGCTGTCCGGCCGACGCACCGCCGCCGGCTGGGTGCTCGGCCTCGTCGGCCCGGCGGTCCTCACCGCGGTGCTCCACGCCCTGCGGGAGAGGCTCGGACTGCCCAGCGACATCGCCCTGTTCCTCGCACTGACCGTCGCGGTCGCCCTGGTCGGAGGCAGGTGGCCGTCGATCGTCGCCGCGGTGGTCGGCTTCCTCACCCTGAACTTCTTCTTCACCCCACCGACCGGCAGGCTCACCATCGCCGACCCGGAGAACGCCCTGGCCCTCGCGGTGTTCCTGCTCGTCGCGATCGCCGTCGCCTCGGTCGTCGACCTCGCGGGCCAGCGCACGGCGCAGGCGTTCCGGGCGCGCGCGGAGGCCTCGGCCCTCGCCGCCGTCTCGCGGTCGGTGCTCTCGGGGCAGGACACCGCCCAGGCGATCGTCGACCGGCTGGGGGAGTCGTTCACCCTCACCTCCGTGTCCTTGCTCGAACGCGCCGGCGACCGTGGACCCTGGAAGGCCCTGGCCACCTCCGGTGAGCACCCCGTGCTGGACCCGGAGGAGGCACAGACGGTGGTGCCGATCGACGAGCAGCGTGTGCTCGCGCTCTGCGGCCGGGTGCTCCCGGCGAGCGACCGTCGGGTGCTCGAGGCGTTCGCGTCGCAGGCGGGTGTGGTGCTCGAGCAGCGCAGGCTGCGCGCGCAGGCGGACCAGGCGAGCGCCCTCCAGCAGGCCGAGCAGACCCGCAACGCGCTGCTCGCCGCGGTCTCGCACGACCTCCGCACGCCGCTCGCGACGATCCGGACCGCGGTCGACGGGCTCTCCTCCGTCGACGTCGAGCTCGCACCCGAGGACGGCGAGTTCCTCGTCAGCACGATCAGCACGGCCGCCGCCCGGCTCGAGCGGCTGATCGACAACCTGCTCGACCTGTCCCGGGTGCAGACCGGTAGCGTCCGGCCGGTGCTGCAGCGCGTGAGCCTCGACGAGATCGTGCCGCTGGCGGCCGAGGGCTTCGAGGGCGCCGAGATCACCGTCGACGTCCCGGAGACGCTGCCGCTCGTGACCACGGATCCTGGGCTGCTCGAGCGCGTGCTCGCCAACGTGCTCTCGAACGCCGTCCGCCACTCCCCGCCCGGGTCGCCGGTCCGGCTGTCCGCCGCGGCGATCGGCGCGGAGGTCGTGGTGCGCGTCGTCGACACCGGCCGCGGGGTGCCCGACGACGCCAAGGACCACATGTTCGAGCCCTTCCAGCGGCTCGGCGACTCCTCGCCGGACGGTCTCGGACTCGGGCTCGCGGTCGCGCAGGGCCTGGCCACCGCCGTCGGGGCGACCCTCGCGGTGGAGGACACCCCGGGCGGCGGGCTGACGATCGTCCTCACCGTGCCGACCGGCGAGGACGCAGCCGTCGAGGCCGCCGCAGCCGCAGCCGACGCCGACGCCGACGCCGAACCTGCCGTCCGGGACGCGGCCTCGTGACCCGGCCCCGCGTCCTGGTGGTCGACGACGAGCAGGGCCTCGTGCGCGCGCTGGCGATCAACCTCCGCGCGCACGGGTGGGACGTCGCCACCGCGCTCGACGGTGCGCGGGCCCTGGACCTGGCGGCGAGCTGGCACCCCGGCGTCGTGCTGCTCGACCTCGGGCTGCCGGACATCCCGGGGATCGAGGTGATCGCCGGGATCCGCGGCTGGAGCCAGGTGCCGATCGTGGTGCTCTCGGCGCGCCAGCAGGGCGAGGACAAGGTCGACGCCCTCGACGCCGGTGCCGACGACTACGTGACCAAGCCCTTCGCGATGGACGAGCTGCTGGCGCGGCTCCGCGCCGCGGTCCGGCGGGGAGCGCCGACGGACCCGGCCGAGGCGGTCGTCGAGGCCGGCGAGCTGACGATCGACCTCGCGCGGCGCCGGGTCCTCCGGCGTGGCGAGGAGGTCCGCCTGAGCCCGACGGAGTGGGCGCTGATCGAGGTCCTCGTGCGCAACCGGGGACGGCTGGTGAGCCGCCAGCAGCTGCTGCAGGAGGTCTGGGGGCCGGGCTATGCCAACGAGACGGCGTACCTGCGGGTCTACGCGGCGCAGCTGCGACGCAAGCTCGAGATCGACCCCTCTCACCCCCGGCACCTGATCACGAAGCCCGGGATGGGGTATCTCTTCGAGACCTCGTGACGTCGCGCGTGGCGGGATCCGGCACGGTCCTGGGTCGTTGACCGGACCGGCGGCGTCAGCCGGTGACCACGCTCACGCGGTAGGCGCCCTTGCCGGACCGCTTCGCGCTGTACATCGTGGTGTCCGCCGCGTGCAGGAGCTGCTCGGCGGTGCGACGGTCGAGGTCGGCCACCACGACGCCGACGCTCGCACTCACGCTCACCGTGCCCGTAGCGCCCGATGCGCCCGCACCCGCCGCGCCCGGGGCGTCCGCCGGAGCCACGGTGAACGTGACCGGCCGGGCGATCACCTCGACGATCCGACGCGCCACCTGGTCGGCGTCGTCGGGCAGGTCCTCGAGCAGGAGGGCGAACTCGTCGCCCCCGAGCCGCGCGACGAGGTCGACGTCGCGGACGCAGCCGCGGAGCCGACGCGCGACCGCGACGAGCACCTGGTCCCCCGACGCGTGCCCGTACTCGTCGTTCACCTGCTTGAAGTCGTCGAGGTCCACGATCATCAGGGTCAGCGGACGCGCCGGGGTGTCGCCCTCCCGGACGACGTCCTGCAGGCGGCGGTGGAACATCGACCTGTTCGCGAGCCCGGTCAACGGGTCGTGCAGGGCCTCGTGCCGCAGGCGGACCGCGAGGTCGTCACGCTCGCGCAGGAGCTGGTGCAGCTCCTGGACCTTCGCGTCGAGCTCGTCGAGCAGCCGGGAGTTGTCGGTGAACGCCACGAGCTGGCGTCCGAGCACCAGGGCCGTGCTCGCGATCGCGCCGGTGATGACGATCCAGGTGTGCGCGGTGAGCCCCTCCTGCTCGAGAACCCACACGAGCAGCACGTAGGTCGCCGCGATCGCCGCGTACGGGAGCGTGCTGTAGCGGCGGTTCGGCCGGGGCGCCGGCGCGCCCGCGCTGGCGTGCACCTGCCGGTACTGGATGCGCGCGGAACCCGTCAGCACCGCGCTCGCGACGACGGTGAGCCCGAGCAACCAGGACAGCCCTCGGGCGTCGACGAGCAGCGCCGTCACCGCCTGGGCCGCACCCTCGAGCACGCCCGCGGCCCCGAGCACCAGACCGGCGAGCCGGGAGAACGGCGGCTGCGAGCTGAGGAACAGCTTCACGACGGCGAACACCCCGACGAGGAACAGCCCCGGTCCGACCAGCAGCGTGAGCAGGATCTCCGCCGGCTTCGAGCCGTCGGGGACGTACACGTAGCCGCCGAACGTGGCCGCGGCCGCCATGACGATCCCGACGTCGAGCCAGAAGCTCGTGGTCGCGCGACGGGACCCGCCCCCGATCGGCGCGCTGACGAGCAGTGCGACCAGGATCGGGACGGAGGTGCCGAGCAGCACCGAGAACGACTGGACGGTCCCGCCGATGGCCACGGCCAGGTTCAGCGGCGAGATCGCGATCGTGACGAGCTGCGCGATGTCGCCGATGGCGTAGGTTCCGCCCGCGATCGCGATCGCTGCCCAGATCCACCGGGTGCTGCGGGCGGCGCCCGGCACCCGGGAGACCTGACGCGCGACGACCGCGAGGCCGAGGTGCAGGCCGAGGAGCAGGACCCAGCAGGCGACCACCTGGGCGGACCGCGTGCCGAGGTTCAGGCCGTAGACGAGGATCGAGCCGGCGATCACCAGGGTCAGCCCGGTCAGCACGCGGTCGCGGCGGAGCGGGACGGTCGCCCGCACGGCCGGGGCCGGTGCTGCGGTGGACGCGTCCATCGGCCCTCCCCGTGCTCGGTCCGCACCGTGGCTGAGCACAGGCTACCCTCCGGCCCGATACCCCAGGGGGGACGCGTCGACCGCATGGGCCACGGCCTCCCCACGGCCTCCCCGGGGCGGTGCGTCGGGGGCGCGCCTAGGGTGAGGGGCATGCGCGCGCTGCCTGGTCACCGGCCGTCCTTCCTGCTCGAGGTCGACCTCACGGAGCTGCCCGCGGTGACCGGCGACGACCCGGTCGCCCGGCTCCGCGCCCGCGGTCGCCCTCAGCTCCGGCCGGTGCTCCGCGCGCTCCACGAGGCCGCCGGGGACCGCCGCGTCGTCGGGCTCATCGGGAAGATCGGCGGTCGGCTGCCGTGGGCCGCGATGCAGGAGCTGCGTCTCGGCGTGCAGGCCTTCGCGGCGAGCGGCAAGCCCACCGTCGCCTGGGCGGAGGGTCTCGGCGAGGGCTCGGGCGACATGACCGCGTACGTGCTCGCGACGGCGTTCGACGAGATCTGGTTGCAGCCGGGCGGGAGCGTGGGCCTGCTCGGCGTCGCGGTAGAGACGACGTTCCTCCGGGGGGCGCTGGACCGCCTGGGGATCGAGCCGCAGCTCGACCAGCGCCACGAGTTCAAGAACGCGGCGGACCGGCTGATGCGCACCGAGCTCACCGAGGCGCACCGGACCGCCCTCGACCGTCTGGCGGAGTCGCTCTACTCCGACGCGGTCGAGATGATCGCCGCCGGGAGGCGGATCGACGCCGCGCGGGTGCGTGAGCTCGCCGACACCGGTCCGCGCACCGCTGCGGAGGCGCGGGAGGCCGGGCTCGTCGACTCCCTCGGCTACCGCGACGAGGTCCATGCGGCCGTCCGCCGGCGGGTGGGGCCCGACGCGGAGCTGCTCTTCGCCGACCGGTGGCGTCCGCGCTCGCGCCCGGCCACGCTGCTGCACCGTCGTGCGGGCCACGTCGCGCTGGTCGCGGTGCACGGCGAGATCGTGTCCGGGCGTTCGCGCCGCGGGCCGATGGGTCGCCAGGCGGGCAGCGACTCGGTCGGCGCGGCCCTGCGTGCTGCGGCCGCCGACGACCGGGTCCGTGCCGTGGTGGTCCACGTCGACTCGCCCGGCGGCTCGGCCGTCGCGTCCGAGACGATCTGGCGCGAGGTGTGCCGGCTGCGGGACACGGGCAAGCCGGTGGTCGTCTCGATGGGACGCGTCGCCGCGTCGGGCGGCTATTACGTCGCGTGCCCGGCCGACGTCGTCGTCGCGCTGCCGGCGACGTTGACCGGCTCGATCGGGGTGTTCGGCGGGAAGGTCGTCGTGCGCGAGCTGCTCGACCGCCTCGGGCTGACGACGGGCACCGTGTCCCACGGCGAACGCGCGCTCATGTACTCCGCACGGCGCGGGTTCAGCGACGCCGAGCGCGAGCGGCTGGGCGTGTCTCTGGACACGATCTACGACGACTTCGTGACGAAGGTCGCGCAGGGCCGCCATCGCCCGGTGGACGAGATCGAGCGGGTCGCGCGCGGCCGGGTGTGGACGGGCCGCGATGCGCTGGCCGTCGGGCTGGTCGACGAGCTGGGAGGCCTCCGGGACGCGGTGCGGATCGCGCGCTCGCGTGCCGGACTGCGCGACGACGCCCCGGTCCGCCCGGCTCTGCACGTGCCGCTGCCGGCGCGGCTCGGACGACCACGGAACAGCGAGGACCCGCGCGCCGTGAGCGGGTCGGCGCTCGCGACCGTCGACTCCCTCGCGGCCGGCCTCGGGCTGCCGGCCTCCGCCGTGCTGCGGATGCCGGCCATCACGGTCCGCTGAGCGTCGCGCGCCGTCACCTCGTGGAGCGCGGCGCCGTGCAGGGTCCCGGCCGTGCGGAGGATGGGACGTTCGTCCTTGGTGCTCATGAGCTCGCCGTCCTAAGTTGCAGACGTGAACGATTCAACTGCCATTGAAATGAATGACCCGGTCGAGCCCGGTCGAGAGGGTGCTGCCGGGCCGGGACCCGAGAGGCCGCCGGTGGCGGCGCCCGAGCCGACCGACGGTGCGCCGGTGCCTGCCACGACCAGCGCCCCCGCCGCATCCCGCATCCGCACGTTGCACCCGGGGTGGTTCGCCTCCGTCATGGGAACGGCGATCGTCGCCGTGGCGACCTACGAGAACCCCGGGAACGTCGGCGGCCTCGAGGGGCTCGCGCACACCCTCGGCATCGCGTTCTCGGTGGTCGCCTACGCCCTCGGCCTCGCGCTGACCGTCGCGTTCGCGATCCGGTGGGCGCGCCACACGGACGCGTCGCTCGCGGACCTGCGGCACCCGGTGCTCGGTGCGATGCACGGCACGCTCCCCGGCGGACTGCTCGTGATGGCCGTGATGACCTCGGTGGTCGGCACGTCCTACCTGCCGGGCCAGCTCGCCGTCGGGATCGTCGCGGTGCTTGCCGTCGTCGGCATCGTGATCGCCCTCGTCCTCAGCGTCGCCTTCAGCATCACGCTGTTCACCGGCGCGACCGCCGCCGAGACCGTCAACGGCGGCTGGCTGATCCCGCCGGTCGTGACGATCATCATCCCCTTGGTCCTGGTGCCGCTGATGCCGCACGTGAGCGCGGGCAACGCACGGCTTCTGCTCGCTCTCGGCTACGCGACGCTCGGGATGGGGTTCCTGCTCTACCTCTTCGTGATGGGCTTGCTGCACGACAGGCTCGTGCTGCACCCGATGCCGCCGGCCGCCCTCGCACCGTCGTTGTGGATCGGGCTCGGCCCGATCGGCGTCGCCGTGCTCGCGTCCCTCGCTCTCGCGCGGGCCGGTCACACCCTGTTCGGTCCGACCGCGACCACCGTCAGCATGATCAGCCTGCTCGTCGCGACGGCGCTGTGGGGCTTCGGGCTGTGGTGGTACGCGGCCGCGGCGACCCTGCTGGTGCGGTACCTGCGCGCCGGGCGCCTGCCGTTCCACCTCGGCTGGTGGGGATTCACCTTCCCGCTCGGGGCGTTCACGGTCGCGACGCTCACGGTGGCGCGTGCGTGGGAGGCCCCGGTGATCGAGGCCGTCGGCGTGCTGCTGTTCGCGTCGCTCATCGGCTTCTGGTCGGTCGTCGCCGCCCGGACCGTGCGGGCGACGGCCTCGGGCGAGGTCTGGACGCGCTGAGCGCTGCCGGCCCGGGTGTGGCGCGCGACCCGTCTCGGCACCCTCGGCACCGTCGGCACCGCGGCCATCGTCCGGCACCCCGCGGTCCTCGCGATCCGGGTCGCGCAGGAGGTCGTCCCCCAGCTCTCCTGGGGGACGACCTCCTGCGACCGGGGCCGACCGGATCAGTGCTCGGTCACGGTCGCGTCAGATGAAGAACGTCCCGTTCGACTCGTTGGCGTCACCGAGGAACGTCGCCACGCCGCCCATCTCCACGCCGTCGATCAGGTCCGCCGGGGCGATGCCCAGCAGGTCCATGGTCATGGTGCACGCGACGATCCGGACGCCGGACTTCTGCGCGGTGGCGATCATCTCCGCCACGCTCGGCACGTTGTTGTCCTTCATCACCCGCTTCATCAGAGCCGCGCCGCCGCCCATCATGTTCAGCGTCGAGAGCTTGAGGTCGTCCGGGCCCGACGGCATCATCGCGTCGAACGTGCGGTCCATCACGGTCTTCGCACGGGCCTGCGGGTTCTCGCGGCGCAGCGCGTTGAGTCCCCAGAAGGTGAAGAACATCGAGACCTCGTCGCCCATCGCGACGGCGCCGTTGGCGATGATGAACGCGGCCAGCACCTTGTCCATCTCGCCGGAGAACACCACGAACGACTTCTTGTCCTTCAGGCGTGCCGCCGCACCGCTCATCTGACCGGTGAGCCCGACGGCCGCCCCGCCCTTGCGGATCCGGGCCGCGTAGCCCGGCCCCTCGGGGGTGAGCGAGATGATCGTGTGGCCGTTGCGCGCCGCCCACGCCGGGGCGTCGAGCCGGAACCCGGCGTCGGAGACGTGCGCGAGGATCTCGTCGCCCGGGGCGAGCGGCTTGATGGTCTCCTGCAGCTTCATGATCGGGCCCGGGCAGGCCAGCCCGCTGCAGTCGAGGTCGACGAGCACGCCCGTCGACGTCACGCGGGCACCGGCCGGCGGGGACGTCTTCTCGCCGTAGGAGATGACCGGGACGGGCGCGTCGATCTCGCTCGGCGCGACGTCGTGGAAGGCCCGGAACGTCGTCATCCCACCGGAGAGGGTCTTGACGTCCGTGAAGCCGCGCTGCACCAGGATCCGGTAGGCGAGGTAGCTGCGGAATCCGACGGCGCAGTAGAGCCGGATCGGGGTGTCGTGGTCCCAGTCCGCCTGCAGCCGGCGCAGGTCCTCGAGCGGGATGTTCTCGGCCCCGGGAAGGTGCCAGAGCGAGAACTCGTCGGGTCCCCGGACGTCGATGATCCGCGCGCCCTCGGTCGCCTGCGGGTAGTCGCTCGCGTGCCAGAGGGCGAGGTCCCCCCGCAGCGTGTTCGCGGCGACGAACCCCACCATGTTGACGGGGTCCTTGGCCGAGCCGAACGGCGGGGCGTACGAGAGCTCGAGCTCCTCGAGGTCGTACACCGTCATCTCGGCCCGCAGCGCCGTGGCCAGCACGTCGAGCCGCTTGTCGACGCCGTCGAAGCCTGCGATCTGCGCGCCGAGGATCCGGCCGGTGTCCGGCGTGAACAGCAGCTTGACGTGCATCATCGCGGTGCCCGGGTAGTACCCGGCGTGCCCGTGCGGGTGGGTCTGCACCGCGGAGTACGGGATGCCCGCGGCGACGAGCTGCTTCTCGGAGGCGCCGGTCCCGCCCGCGACCATGTCGAAGACCTTGACGACGGACGTGCCCTGGGTCGACTCGAAGATGGTGTCGCGCCCGCACATGTTCTCCGCGGCGACGCGTCCCTGCCGGTTGGCCGGGCCCGCCAGCGGGATCAGCCAGGTGCCGGGCAGCACGGTGTGCTCGACCTCGACGGCGTCACCCGCCGCGTAGATGTCGGGGTCCGACGTCTGCATGTGCTGGTCGACGGCGATCCCGCCTCGCGGGCCGAGCTCCAGGCCGGCAGCGACGGCGAGGCCGGTGCTCGGGCGCACACCGGCGGCCATGATCACGAGGTCGGTGTCGATCGACGTGTTGTCCTTGAGCTCGACCCGCACCCGCCCGTCGGGACGCTGGGTGAACGCGGCGGCCGCGGTGCTCAGGTGCAGCGTGATGTCGTGGGCGCGGAGGTAGTTCTCCACGGTGGTGGTCAGCTCGCGATCGAGCGGCGGCATGATCTGGTCGGCCATCTCGACGACCTCGACCCTCAGGCCGCGCTCGTGCAGGTTCTCCGCCATCTCGAGCCCGATGTAGCCCGCGCCGATCACGACGGCACTGGCCGCGCCGCCCGCGCGGCTCTTGCCACCGGCGCCGTCGACGGCCGCCTTGATGACGTCCATGTCTCCGATGCGTCGCAGGACGTGGATCGCCGGGTGGTCGATGCCGGGCAGGTTCGGTCGCACGGGGTCGGCACCCGGGGCGAGGGCGAGCTTGTCGTACGGCTCGTCGTACTCCGTGCCGGTGTCGAGGTCGCGGGCCCGGACGGTCTTCGCGGCGCGGTCGATGCTGAGCACCTCGACGCCGACGCGCACGTCGATGTCGAGCTGCTCGTGCAGGCTCTCGGGGGTCTGCACCATCAGCCGGCTACGGTCGGTGATGACCTGGCCGATGTGGTACGGCAGCCCGCAGTTGGCGAACGAGACGTGGTGCCCGCGCTCGAACACGACGATGTCGGCGAACTCGTCCAGGCGACGCGCCCGGGCCGCAATCGACATGCCGGCCGCGACACCGCCGACGACGACGATCTTCATGATGGGGGTTCCTGTCCTCGTGGATGATGCTCTCGACGGTACGAGAACGACGGCCCGCAGCCGGGGGACAACCGTCCCATACCGGGTGGGGTATGGGTGTGTCGTGTCTCACGGATCCAGGGTGCCGACATCTTCGAGGCCTACCATCAGCCGCACGCGCACGCCACCCGGCCCGAGGAGACCGCCGATGCATCCGCACGAGGACGTCGTGGTCGCGCGCTACCTCGTCACCGCGCAGTTCGGCCTCATCGGGCTGCTGGCGGTGATCCCGGGCGGGAGCGGCTGGGCGGTGCCGGCCGCGCTCCGGATCGCGTGCGCGGTGCTCGTCGTCGTCGGCGTCGGGATCATGGGGCTCGGTGCGACGTCGCTCGGGCGCGGCCTGACCGCGACCCCGCTGCCGAACCAGCACGCCGAGCTGCGCACCGGTGGGCTCTACCGGTTCGTGCGGCACCCGATCTACACGGGCCTGCTGCTCGCGGCGACGGCGTTCGTCGTCGCGTCGGGGAGCGTCGTGCGGCTCGTCGTGCTCGTGCTGCTCATCGCGCTCCTCCAGGGGAAGGCCCGCTGGGAGGAGGTGCGCCTCGCCCGCCGGTTCGACGGCTACGCGGCGTACGCGGCCCGCACGCCGCGGTTCATCCCGGTGCGCGTCCGCCGCTGAGCCGCTCCGGCACCTCCGGCACCGCCGGCACCGCGGGCACCGCGGGCAGGACGAGCGCGAGCGTCACCGCCGCGACCGACCAGAGCAGATGGGCCACGCCGACGGGCCACGGGTGCTCGGACCACCACAGCGACAGCCCGTGCTCGGTCGTGAACCGGTGCGTGAAGTCGCGCGCGAAGGGCTGCCACAGGACGGTCGCCGTCACGAGGGCCGTCCACGGCACGGTCCACCGGGTGGCGAGCAGATCGAGCACGAGCGCCGCGACAACGGCTCCGGCGGCGTAGTACTCGATGTCCTGCGGGTCCAGGGCGAGCCGGACGGCCACCGCCGCGA
>JAKBFW010000042.1 GCA_021833345.1 Pseudomonadota bacterium
ACCGATGCGGTCATGACGTGCCTCCTCCCATGCGATGCCAGCCCGACGGTGCGAGCAGGCGGAACAGCCCCCAGACGAGGGCGACGCCGAGAAGCGCGACCAGGATCGCGACGACCTCCATCGCGGTCCCGCCACCGAAGTCGTAGCTGGCAAGGGCCTTGGTGATGCCCACCGACACCGGGGCGTGTCCCGGCGGGTAGAGCAGCTGCGAGACCGGCAGCTCGAGCAGCGTCCCCGCGAAGGTCAGGACCCAGGCCGCGAGGATCGGGCGGGCGAGCAGCGGCAGCACCGTCCGCAGCCATGAGGCGACCATGCCGGACCCGTGCACCCGTCCCGCCTCCCGGAGCGACTCCTGGACCTGGCTGACGTTCCCGAGCAGCACCCGGGACGTCGACGGGAGCGCCGTGGCCAGGTAGCCGAGGACGAGCAGGCTCGTCGTCCCGTACAGGTGGATGCCCAGGCTGTTCACCACCGGCAGGTTGTACGTGAAGATGTAGCCGGCCGCGAACACGATGCCGGGTAGTGCGACGGCTGTCAGCAGCAGGAGGTCGAGGACCTTGCCGCTGACCCGACCGCCTCGGGTCGAGAGCATCCGCGCCGCAACCACGCCGAGCACCGCGGTGACCGTCGCCGTGATCGCGGCGAGCTCGGCGGAGTAGAGGAGCGGCGACCGGAGCGCGGGGCTCTGCAGGACCCGGCTGTAGTTGGCCAGCGTCAGCTGGTGGCTACCGACCAGCGACCCGAGACCGTTGATGAGGGACGCCGCGACCGCGCCGATCGTCGGCACCCCCAGGCCCACAGCCACGAGGACGGCCACGGCCGCGACGACCACGACCTGCGCCGGTCGCGCCAGGTGATGCCGGCGAGCGGGTCGGCTCCGCCCTCCGAGCACCCGATAGCTGCGACCCCGCAGCGCCCTGGTCTGCGCCACGAGGGCGAGACCGGCCATCGCCATCAGGACCCAGCCGACGGCAGCGGCCTGCGGGAACTGCACCGGGAAGCTGTCGATCGCCTGGTACAGGGTGAAGGTGGCGACCGGGAAGTGTGCGTCGTTGGCGAGCGTCGCGGCGACCCCGAAGTCACTGACGGACTCGGCGAACACGATCGCGAACGCGGACCAGCATGCGGGCGCCACGAGGGACGCCACGATCCGCGCGGCGGCGGCCCGACCCCCGCCGTGCACGCGCGCCGCCACCTCGAACTCCTCGCCGAGCCCGCGCAGCGCGCCGGAGAGAGCCAGGTACGCGAACGGCACACCCTTCATCGTGAGCACGACCACGACACCCACCGGGCCGTACAGCAGAGCCCGCGGCGCCGCGTCGGGCACCCCCAGCAGGTCGAGGATCCCCGCGGGTTCCAGCAGTCGCTCCCACCCGAGGGCGACGAGGTAGGACGGCGCGAGCAGGAGGGCGAACATCGACCCCGCCCACCAGCGCCGTCCGACGACGTCGGTCCGTACCACCACCCACGCCACCGCCGCACCGAGACCGGTGGCGAGCACACCCGCCGTCACCCCGACCCCGAGCGAGTCGAGGGCACCTCGCACGAGGCTCCCGGTGAGCACCTGCCTGAAGGCGTCGAGCGTGAACCACGCGTCCCCCTGGCCGAGGAGCCGCGGGCTGACCGCCACGAGCAGGAACAGCAGGATCGGCAGGACGAGGATCGCCACGATCACGATCCAGAAGATCAGCCACGGCCCGCTCCGGACACGCGAGAGGGCCAGTCGCGCCGCACCGAGACGAGACGCGCCGAGCGCGTCCGTCCCGGTGCGGAGCCGGGGTGCGACCACGACCACCGGGACTACTTGATCGTGGTGTCGAAGAACGTGTTGACCTGGTTCTCCAGCGGGCCCCAGAAGTACGGGTCGATCTTCTGGTACTCGGGCATCGCAGGCAGGTCCGGCAGCGCGTTCACGCCGGGGACGACAGGCCAGTAGAGCGAGTCACCGTGCGGGTCGCCGGCCTGCATCGCGGCCTGACCGGCAGGCGAGAGGACGAAGTCGACGAACTTCTTGGCCTCGTCCTGGACTGCAGCAGGTGCCCCCTTGTCGATCCCGATCACCCCGGGAAGCAGGGTCGCCTTCGGCAGGTAGGCCACCTTCGGGGCGAACGTGGCGGTGGCGGGGACCTTGGCGATCTCACCGGCCGCTGCCGAGCTCTGGATGAGCGCGTAGGTGATCTGGCCGGTCTCCAGGGCGTGCAGCGTGTCGCCGTTGGTCGGGAAGACGTGCAACCCGTTGCCCTTGAGCTTCGTCAGGTAGTCCTCGCCGGCAGCGACCCCGTTGGTCTGGCCACCGAGCTGGTTCATCAGCCCGGCGATGAACGGGTACGTCGGGCCGGACTGCGCCGGGTCGTTCATCCCGACCTGTCCCGCATAGGCGCTCGAGAGCAGGTCCTGGTAGCTCGTCGGCACGGTCGACGTCTTCGCGCTGTTGTAGACGAGCGCCGCCATCACCGTGGTGCTCACCGGGACGTACGAGTGGTCGCTCGGGGTGAGCGCGGTGCCCGCCGCGTTCAACGTGGTCGCGGGCGTGTAGGGCAGGAGCTGACCCTGCTTGTCGAGCGCGGCGAACGCCGTGTCGCCGTCGACCCAGAGCAGGCCCCACTGCGGGTTGTTCTTCTCGGCCGCCACCTTGGTGAGCAGCGGGCCGGTGCTGTCGTCGACGAGCTTGACGGCGATGCCGGTGGCTGCGGTGAACGCCTTGGTCACCGGGTCGTCGTACCCCTGCGCGGAGTAGACGACCAGCGCCGGACCGGTGCCGGTGGAGGCGCTGGCCGCGGGCGTCGTGGACGCCCCGCCCGACGCGGAGGCCGCCGTCGCCGAGCCTGAGCAGCCGGACAGGACGGCGATGAGGGCAGCGGCGGATGCTGTGCAGAGCGCGAGACGTGACGGGACGGACATGAAGTCTCCTCCGGAGCGACGTGACACTCGGTTCGTAACGGGCGTTACACACGCTTCCTCACGGCCGTTGCTTCGAGACGTGAGTCGGGTGACATCGAGATGAACGTTCACGGAACGTGGTCGCCGTCACGCCGCGGTGGTGTGTCGACGCTGTCACCGGTGGATCCGACACCGGGGCATCGCGCCGCAGCACGACGTCGCCCTCGGGCGCGTGGTGGCTCAGCAGCGCGCGCAGCCGCGCGCGCGCACCGCATCGGAAGCCCTCGACGCGCGGGGCGCCCTCCAGGCCCAGGACCTCGCGAGCGGTTTCGCCTCGGTGGCACCCGCGGTCTGGTTCGCGAGGACCACGACCACCACTGGAACGAGGCCGGCATCCGCGCCGACGCTCAGCCGCTGCGCGACCGACAGGACCGAGCAGCTGCACGACCCGCGATCGCCGGCCCGCTCGCCGGCCCGCAGCCTGCTCCTGCTGCGGGGGGGTGCGACGAGCCGATGCCCGGACACCAGGACCGCTGGGCGACGGGACCTTCCTGCGTCCGATGTGCGGTCGCCCCCCTGCGGCGACCGCACGCCGAGCTCCGATCAACGCATTCGTTGCCATCGCACATCGGAACACCGGACGTCTCGAGCAAGCCCCCCGGACCATTACGGCACGCCGCGACCGACCCCCGCACCCCACGAGGCGTCCGGGGTTGTCCGACCAATGGGTCCCGCCGTTCGGACCCAGGACGCGCGGGTGCGTCGGCGCGGTCACAGAGGCCACGCACTGATGGCGGACTCCTGGCGGAGGCGCGCGGACTACCGGGCGACGGACACGGACCCGCACGGCTCGGAGAACGGCACGTCGCCGACGACCCGGCTCCACTCGGTCGCACTGATCGGGATGCCGTGCAGCGCGCTTGCGCACACGGTGGCCCGGGCCGCGGACAGCGAGGTGTCCCAGATCCGGACGGTCTTGTCGGCCCCGGCGCCGCTCACGAAGGCGCCGTCCGGCGAGAACGCCACGCCATACACCGAGCCGGAGATCCCGTCGAGACTCGCCCATCGCACGGGCCGGCTCGGGGTCGCCACGTCCCAGAGGCGAACCGTGCCGTCCGTCATCGCCGCGGCGAGCAGCCGCCCGTCCGGGCTGAACGCCAGGTTCGCGGCGTACCCGTCGGCCCACACGAGCGGAGTGCCCAGCGGGGTGGGTCGAGCCGGGTCACGCACGTCCCAGAGCCAGATCGAGCCGTCGTTCCCGCCTGCGGCGATCGTGTGCCCGTCGGGGCTGAATGCGGCGCTGTAGACGTAGCCGACGGGTCCGGTGATCGGCGCGCCGATCACCCGCGGATGCGCCAGGTCGCTCACGTCGATCATCAGCACGTGACCGCTGAGGACGGAGGCGACCATGGTCCGCGCGTCGGGCGAGAACGCGGCGCTGTAGACCATGCCCCCGAGATCCCCGAGGCGCGAGGTCGGTGCGCCCGGGACGCCGTGCGACAGGTCCCACAGGGTGATCGACGCGTCGTCCGAGGTCACCGACATCCGCGTCCCCGAGGCGTCGAAGGAGACCGACTCGACCCAGTCCGTGTGCGCCTGCACCGAGGTGAGGTAGCGCGGCGCCTTCGGGTCGCTGATGTCCCAGAAGTGCACCGCGCCGCTGGTGTCCCCCGCCACCACCAGGTGGAGCACGTCGGAGACGGCGACGGCCCCGTCCAGGCGCGCCTTCCCGGGTGGTGGTGCCAGGCTCAGCAGGGTCGGGTCGTCGGGATGGGTCGCGTCCCACAGACGGACGCCGTCCGTCGTCGCGGCCGCCAGGACGTGCGCGCCGAAGACCCCCTCCCCGGGGATCGACGAGAAGCCCGAGAGCGTCGGTCCCGGAAACGTCCACTCGCGCAGCACGCCGTCGGCACCCGAGGAGAACAGGTCCGCCCCGTCCGGTGCCCAGCCCACCGCGATCCCGGTCGTCGGGGTCACGAGCGATCGGATCACCGCGCCGGTCGCCACGTCCCAGACCCATACCCGTTTGTCGGAGCTCGCGGCCCCGAGGAAGGTCCCGTCCGCACTGAACCGGACATGGTTGACCCACGAGGTCGGTCCCGTGAGCGTCCGTCCCGCGGTCGGGTGCGCGCGGTCGCTGATGGACCACAGGTGGACGCGGGAATCCCTCGCACCGACGGCGAGCAGGTGCCCGTCGGGGCTCATGGCGACGGAGGTGACAGGACCGTCTGCCGCGGCGAACGTCGCACCGAGCTGAACGGGGTGCGACGGGTCGGCGACGTCCCACAGCGCGACGGCCCCCTGAGAGCCGCCCTCGGCGACCACGCGACCGTCCCGGGACACGGCGACCGCCTGCGCTGTCCCGCCGAGCGCCGGCAGAGAGCCGGCCGGGGTGACGGCGTCGTCGGCGCCGATCGTCCAGAGGTGCACGGTCCCGTCCGACGCAGCAGCCGCGACGGTCGTGCCATCGGCGCTGAACGCGACGTCGTAGATCGTCCCCCCGACGTCTGCTCCGGTCACGACGATGCGCACCGGGTGGCCGGGGTCCGCGACGGACCAGACCTCGAGACGGCCGCCGTCGCCCCCGACAGCGACCAGGTGACCGACCGCGCTGAAGCTCACCGCGTACAGCGACTTGTCGGGCACCGTCACGGAAGCGATCCTGCGCGCAGGCACACCGGTCGACCACAGGACGAGCGTCGAGGCGTCGGTCGCCAGCGCGACGACGCTCCCGTCCGGGCTCACGTCGAGCGAGTTGACGATGCTGTGCGTCTGCGCGAGCCGTGCCACCTGGGTGCGGCCGGACGCACTCAGGAGAGCCGTCCGGGCCTCGACCGTGTCGGCGGTCCGGTACGCAGAGACGGCGACCTGGCCTGCCAGGGCGGTATCGGTTCCGGCCAACGACTGCGACGTCACCGCGAGCTGCCTCGAGACGGCCAGGTCACGGTCGCGCCCGACGGCGCGGCTCTGCACCACCGTCGCTGTGGCGAGACCTCCGGTGCTCAGCGCGAGGACCCCGAGTCCGGCCGCGAGAGCCCGCAGCCGGAGCGCCGACCGTCGCCGCGCCAGGACCCGTACGGCATCCGCGGCAGTGCTCTGCTCGAGGAACTCGCGTTCCACCGCCGTCAGCTCGTGGTTCCCGTCGCTGCCCGCGACCCAGGACAGCGCCACCTCCAGGGCGGAGCCCCGGTAGAGCAGGTCCGGGTCGCGGCCGGCCACCAGCCAGTGGTCCACCGCCTCGGTGAGCCGACCGTGGGTGCGGAGCCCGTCGCGGTCGGCCGCGAGCCACACCCGGAAGCGGGGCCACGCGTTGATCAGCGCCTCGTGCGCGAGCTGGACGTGCCCGCGGTCCGACGTCAGCAGCCGGGCGTCGACGCACGCCGCCACGACGTCGAGCGATGCCTGCGCCGTGAACTCGGCGCGATCGGCGGGTCGACGCGTGTCGGGAGCCCCGTCGCGCACCCGGACCAGTCGCAGCAACGTCCGCCGCGCGGCGCCTCGCTGCGCCTCGGTGAGAGACTCGTAGACCTCCTCCGCGGTCTTCGCGATCGCCCCGGCGAGCCCGCCCGCCTCGCGGTAGTGAGCGAGCGTCAGGCGCCGCCCTGAGGACGTCAACCAGGTGACGTACAACGCGTGCGAGAGCAGCGGGAGCACCCCCGGGTCCAGCCCGGCCCCGGTCGGCGAGGGCGAGCCCGTCGTCGCGTCCGAAAGAAGCACGTCGAGCAGTGCGTCCTCGACCTCGATCCCGACCGCGCGCGCCGGCTCGACCACGACCCGGCGCAGCGCCTCGAGCGTCAGGGGTCCGACGAGCACCTGGTTCTCCCCGAGCCAGTGCGCCAGCAGGTCGAGCTCCAGGGCGCGGTCGAAGAAGTCCGCGCGCAGCCCGATCACGACGACCGCACCGTCGCGATGGATCGCGTCGAGCCGGTCGAGGAAGATCAGCGTCTCCGCCGGGGTCCGCTCGGATGCGAAGACCTCCTCGAACTGGTCCACGACGAGGACCGTCCGGTCGCCCGGGCCTCCGGTGTCGCGCACCTGCTCGAGGGTCGCGAGAGGGTGCGCACCCGGCGTGATGACCACCACGGGAACACCCCGCTCACCGAGCCGTGCCGCGAGCCCCGCCCGGAGCACCGACGACTTCCCCGACCCGGACGAGCCGATGACCACGAGCGGCGTCGGCGGGTTGCCGGTCACCCGCGCGACCAGGGTGTCGGTCAGCACCTCACGCCCGAAGAAGAGCGCCGCATCCTCCCGCTGGTAGGCGGCGAGGCCCCGGTACGGCGCCGGCGTCGCCGTCGACCGTCTGCCCGGGGCTCGTCGCAGGCGGTTGACCGCAGCGACCCAGGCCGGGAGGTCGTCGGATCCGACACCGAGCGACGTCAGCACCCGGGTGAACTGCCCCACCGTCGCCAACGGCGGCAGGTGGCGACCGCTGAGGTAGCCCCCGACGGTGGCGACCGGGAGGCCCGCCGCGTGCGCGACGTCCCGCACGGTCATGCCCTGACGCTCTCGCAGCACCGTCAGCGCACCGGCGAGGTCCTCACGCGAGGACAGGTCGTCCGGGGACAGGTCGGGGCGTTCGTCGACGGACACGAGAAGCTCCTGGGGTCGAGCGTCGACGCGTCTCACCCACGGCGGTGCGTGCAGAGCGACGACGTGCCGCCCTTGCGGGTACCGGCCCCATCAGGCTACTGAGTCGCGGCTCGATCGCGGCCCGCGTGTCAACCGGCGGACGGTCGGGGCGTGCCAGGCACCCCGCGCCGAACGCGTCGGCTCACTGCACCCCTCCGCGCGACGCGATGATCGCCGCACGATGGGCCTGGTACGTCTCGAGGTCGATCTCCCCGAGCGCCAGGCGCCGGTCCAGGATCTCCATGGGCGAGTCAGGCCGAGGGCCCGGCTGCGCGAGGGGTGCGGTCGGGACGTGCGCCGAGGGAGCGGACGTCGCGCTCCCGTGGTTCCCCGACGGCAGCAACCGGACGACGAGCCAGATGATCGCCGCGATCAGGACGATCCAGAACAGGCCCATGAAGATCCACGCGCCACCTGCCATACCTCCGCCATACCAGCCCATCATGTCCCGCTCCCTCGCTCGATCCGTCCCGTGCTGTCTGCTCCAGCCTGCCGCCCGGGTGCGTCGATGTCGGCGTGGAACGACAAAGATTCGACGAAGGTGCGGTGCGCCGGCCGGGAGCGCCCGTGGCTCAGGCCGGACCCGAGCCGGCCGACGCCCGTGCCGGGAGCACCATCAGGAAGGTCGCGCCGGTCCCCGGCCCGCTGCTGGACGCGGTGAGCGTCCCGCCGTGGGCCTGCACGATCGCGCGCGCGATGGTCAGCCCGACCCCGGTCCCCGCGCTGCTCCGGGTCCGCGACGCGTCGCCGCGGAAGAACCGCTCGAAGATCCGACCCGAGTCGGCCGGGTCGAACCCGTCGCCCGTGTCGACCACCTCGAGCACGCCGACTCCAGGTCCCCCGCGGACGATCACGCGCACGTCCCCTCCGTCGGCCGTGTGCCGGAGCGCATTGTCGAGGATGTTCGCGGCCGCTTCCGCGAGTCGCTGCGGGTCGACCTCGACGACCGGCGACGGGCCACCGGCCTCGAGACCGAGATGGACCCCCGCGGCGACGAACCGAGCCGTGATCGAGGCGACCGCCTCGTGGGCGATCGTCGCGAGGTCGACAGGGCGCGGGTGCAGGTCGAGCTGGCGCTCCTCGGCCCGAGAGACGGCCGACATGTCCGCCACCAGGTGCTGCAGCCGTCGCGTCTGCCCGGTGAGGGTCTCCAACGTCGTGCCGTCGACGGGGAGCACGCCGTCCGCGACGGCGGTCACCGTGGCGTCCAGTGCCGCGAGCGGCGTGCGAAGCTCGTGCGCGAGGTCACCGATCAGCTGTCGACGCATCGTCTCGGTCTCGGCGAGCCGTGCCGCCATCGCGTTGAAGGACTCGGTCAGCTGCGTGAACTCGGGCCCGATCGCGGGCGTCGCTATCCGCGCGTCGAGATGGCCCCGGGCGATCCGGTCGGCCGCGTTGGCCACCATCGCCACGGACCTGCCGAGCCGTCGGGCCACGATCCAGGTGACCAGCCACGACGTGACCAGCGCGACCGGCACCGCGATCCCGAGAGCGGTGAGGATCGCATTCGCGAACGCCTCGTCGACGTGGCTCTGGATGGCCGGCTCGATCCGCGGCCCTGCAGCCATCCGCAGGTGCGACTGGAAGAGCTGCGGTGCGATGACGAGCGCGACCACCAGGAGCGTGACACCGCCGGCGAGCACGACCAGGCCGAGGGAGGCGCCCAGACGCCAGGCGAAGCCCATCGGAGCACCGCCCGGCCTGCGCCGCATCCTCATCCGCTCCCCATCCGGTAGCCGACGCCCCGCACCGTCCGGACGTACCGGGGCTCGGTGACATCGTCCCCCAGCTTGCGCCGGAGGTGCCCGACGTGGATCGCCACGACCCGGTCGTCGCCGAACCATCCCGGCCCCCAGACCTGCTCACGCAGCCGCGCTCGGGTGAATGCCGTGCCCGGACGAGACGACAGCGCCGCCAGCAGGTCGAACTCGAGGGGCGTCAGGGACACCGGCCGTCCGTCGACCGTGACCTCGCGCGCCTCGGTGTCGATCTCGAGCGCCCCGAACCGACGAGGAGGCCGGCTCGGGGGTTCCGGGGTGAGCGCCTGCACGTAGCCCGGCGCGTCGCCCGCCGCCCGGGGGCGTCGCAGCATGCTCCTGATGCGCGCCACGAGGACCCGGGACGAGAACGGCTTGGTCAGGTAGTCGTCGGCCCCGACCGACAGGCCGACGAGGACGTCGATCTCCTCGGCACGCGCGGTGAGCATGAGCACGTACGCATCGCTGAAGGTCCGCAGACGTCGGCACACCTCGACGCCGTCGACCCCCGGCATCATCACGTCCAGGACCACCACGTCGGGATGGGAGGCCGCGGCCAGCCGGAGGGCCTCGGTGCCGTCCGTCGCCGTCGCGACCTCGAACCCGTCACGCTCGAGGTAGGCAGCGACGACGCGGACGAGCGCAGGCTCGTCGTCCACGACGAGCGCGCGGTATCGAGGTCCGGCGGACGACGACGGCGCCGTGGACGCCTCTCTCGATGCGTCCACGGCGCCGTCCTCTCCGTCCGTCCCGGGGTTGATCACCCGGCAGGGTCTTCACCGGTCTTCACCGGTCTTCACCGGTCTTCACCGGTCTTCACCGGCTGCTGCCGACGTGCTGCTACTGCGGACCGACCGGCAGGACGACGCGCTTGTGCGTCGAGTTGAGCACGACGGCGAACGACCCGTACCAGGCCAGCAGGGCTGTCACGATACCGAGGACACCGCCGATCCGGGTGTAGGCGGTCGTCGACGTGTACTCGCCGAGCGCGAGCGCGAAGAACGTCACGGTGAGGAACACGAACACGAGGAAGATGGCCATGGTCGTCCGCCGTGCCGCGAACGTCATGTAGAGCGTGAAGATGCCCCACGCCAGCAGGAACACCGCCACGCCCTTGCCGGCGTCCGCGCCCGCACCCTTGAGATCGGTGAACCGGGCGAGGAACCAGAACGCCATCCAGAACGCGCCGTACGAGCAGAACGCGGTGGCGCCGAACGTGTTGCGGTTCGCGAACTCCCAGATCCCGGCGGCGAACTGTGCGAGCCCGCCGTAGAACAGGGCGAGCCCGAACACCACGGGCTCGACGGTCGCCGGGACGAGCCCGGCGTTGACGAAGCTGAGGACGAACGTCGTCAGCGCGAATGCCGCGAGCCCGAGGGCGCCCGGGTCCGCGAAGGGGACCGGTGCTGCGGCTGGTGCTTGAACGGTCGTCGTACCACGAGTGCCTTGAACGTCGTTGCTCATCATTGAACCCCTCGTTCACGCCCTGCTCGTCCGAGCTGGGCAGACTGTGTTGACCTCGAGACAGTAGCCGGTGATCGACACTTCGCGGTATGGCTCGCCATACCTCACCTCGTCGATCCTGCCGAAGCCCCCACGGGCCGGTCGCCCGCCGTGGTGCCCTGGTCACGCCGACGGCGGGCCGGCCGCCGACGCTCCCGCCCCGACGGCCTCGGCCTGGGCGCGGGCGGCGTGGCCCGCAGCAACGGCGGCGACCGCGATCGTGACGAGAGCACCGAGGAGGAGCGCGGCGGGCTCGCCGTCGACGAGCAGGTGCAGCTGCGTCCCGAGAGCCGCCGCTCCGACCGGGACCCCGAGCTGCGCAGCGGCCAGCCCACCCATCGCGACCGGTTGGCCGAACGCGCGGGGCACGAGGTGCGCGAGCACGGCGCCGACCCCGAGGGCGAGACCCAGGACGATCAGCGCCGGACGGTGCGCGAGCGCGTGCAGGTCCAACGACGCGCCGAGCCAGATGAAGAACAGGGGGCCGAAGAACCCCTCCGTGACGGCGAACAGCTGCCGGGCCAGCCGCCTCGGCTCACCGACCGCCGCGACCGCCAGGCCGCACGCGAAGCCGGCGAGCATGACCGACACCTTGCTGGCCTGGGCGACGGCGGCCAGGCCGAACAGGGCCGCGAGGCTGATCCGGAGCTCGAGCGCGAACTTGCGGCGGTCGGACAGGCGATGGAGCGCCACCCGCCAGCCACGACGCTCCGCGGTGCGCAACGCGAGGAACAGGACGCCCGCGCACGCCACGACGACCACCGCGCCGAGAGCGGCCCGGCCGGCGTGGGCCGGGTCGATCGCGAGCGGGACGGCCACGATGCACGCCGTGTCGGCGATCGCCACCTGAGGCAGCAGCCGCAGGACCGGGCCACCCGTGAGCTGCAGCGCGTCCATGATCGGCAGGATCAACGCCGCCGACGACGACGCCAGCAGCACCGCGTACAGGGCCGCATGGCCGGTGCCGAACACGTGCGCGAGGAAGATCGCAGCCGGGACCGAGGCGACGCCCACGACCACCGCCCGGAGCAGACCACCCGGCAGCGCCTGACGGAGCCGCGAGTCCGCCACCGGGACGTGCGAACCGGCGACGAACATGATCAGGGCGAAGCCGATCGTCGCCATGAAGGCCAACGTGGGCTCGGTCGCGTCCAGGGCACCTGCCCCCATCGGGCCGAGACCGATGCCGACCGCGAGCTCGCCGACGACGACGGGCAGCCCCCATCGGCGGGAGACGGCCACCAGCGGCCCGGCGATGCCCGCCAGGCAGATCAGTGCGAGAAGGGCGAAGGTCACGTCGCGCTCCGGACGACGGCGGTCGGGTACTGAGACGCGAGCGTCGCGACGTCGTGGACCGCGGTCCACGCATGACACGTGACAGGAGGCACCCGTCCATCGTCCTCCGTGCACCGGTTCCTGCAGGCCAGGTCACTCCTCGCGAAGCGCCACCCCGGCGCGCTCGTGCCGCCGGCCCCCGTGGGACGCGCCCTCGTCCGGACCGAGCCACCCCTCAGCTGACGATGTCCTTGCGCTGGAACCTCCACCAGGCCACGGCGAAGAACACCGCCGCGTAGACGAGCGCGACACCCGTCCCGCGCATCATGTCGTCCCAGACGATCGTCGGGCCGAGGGCATCGAGCCACGAGTACTGGAAGTGCGTCGGCAGGTACTGGCGGTACGGGTCGAGCGCGGTGATCGAGTCGAGGATGTTCGACACGACCACCAGCATCGTCGCCCCGCCGACGGCACCGAGCGGCGCATCCGTCACCACGCTCAGCAGGAACGCCAGAGCCGCCACGACGAGCGACTGCAGGCTCGCGTACGCGACGACGACCATCAGCCGCTGCAGCGCGACCCCGCTGGTGAACGTGCCACCGAGCGGAGAACGACCCGGCGCCCACCCGAAGAACGCCCCACCGACGAGGAACGACCACGCAGGCAGCAGCACGTTCGCGCCGACGCTGAGCGTCAGGCCGACCGTGAGCTTCTGCCGCAGGAGTCGCGACCGGGGGACCGGGATCGCGAGGAGGTAGCGCAGCGACGACCAGCTCGCCTCGCTCGCGACGGTGTCGCCGCAGAACAGCGCCACGATGACGACGAGGAGGAACCCTGCTGAGGCGAACTCGGTGAACAACGCGAAGTTCGTGGCACCCGTCGTCGCCAGCGTGACGAGAGCCGACCCGGAGCCACCGCCGGGTCGCGCCCCGCCACCCGAGGCCCCCGGTTGCGAGCTGACCCGGAATGCGAGAGCGATGACCACCGGGAGCACCAGCAGGACCACGGCCGCGAGCTGGGTCCGTCGGCGGCGGAGCTGTCGGGTGAACTCGACCCGCAGTCGCAACGTCCGTCCGGGTCGGAAGCCGTTGTCGTGCACGTCCGCCATCCGCAGGAGTCGGTCGTGGACTCCGCGTCGCGTCGGCGCGGGTCGGTCCGTCGACTCGCTGACCTGTGTCTCGGGTTCAGTCACGATCCTCGCCCACCATCTCGATGAAGATGTCCTCGAGGGATCGCCGGGCGGGAACGGCCTGCGCGGGCACCCCGGCGGCCGCGAGGACCGCCACGGCGTGCACAGGGTCCCCGACGACGAGCTGCATGCGCCCTGCGGCCACGATCTCCGCAACCGACCCGACGGCGACGAGCCGCCCCTTGTGCATCACGACCACGTGGGTGCAGGTCTGCTCGACCTCCGCCAGGAGGTGGCTCGAGATGACGACGGTGCGACCGGTCGCCGCGTAGCGTCGGAGCACCTCGCGCATCTCCGCGATCTGCAGCGGGTCGAGGCCGTTCGTCGGCTCGTCGAGCACCAGCAGCTCCGGGAGACCGAGCATCGCCTGGGCGATCGCGAGCCGCTGCCGCATCCCCTGGCTGTAGGTCTTGACGAGCCGGTCGACCGACCCTCCGAGCCCGGCGATCTCCAGCGCGGTGTCGAGCTCGGAGTCCGTCGACGGCCGTCCGGTGGCGGCCCAGTACAGGCGCAGGTTGTCCCGCCCCGACAGGTGCGGCAGCAGTCCGGGCCCCTCGATGAACGAGCCGATCCGCGAGAGCACGGGGGCACCGGCCTCGACGAGCTCGCCGAACACGCGGACGGTGCCCGACGTCGGACGGATCAGCCCCATGAGCACGCGCAAGGTCGTCGTCTTGCCCGCGCCGTTCGGGCCGAGCAGGCCGACCACCTGCCCTGACTCGACCCGGAACGTCACCCCGTCGACCGCCCGGTAGCCGTCGCCGTACTGCTTCACGAGCGCGTCGACCGCCACCGGCACATCGCTGAGCCCGGCGGCCACGGTCCGTCGACGCCGGCGTCCGGCCGACGCCGCGACCAGGCCGAGGACGAGCGCCGTGATCGCCACGAGACCGGCCAGCAGCCAGACCCACGGGTGCCCGCCGCGCAGGATCCGGCCGTCGACGGTCGCGACCGAGAGCACGCCGTCGGTCAGCCCGATCGAGTAGGCGCGCGGCGCCGTGGGCAGCATGTACGCCAGGTCGGTCGTGCCGACCTCCACGACGAGCCGGTCCCCTGCGGGCACGCTGCTCACGACGGCCGGCAGGGTGATCGTCACGGACCGTGGGACGCCCGGGGTGAGCCCGGTGAGGCGGACCGGCGAGACCAGCCCGGCCGGTAGCGAGTCCGCGCCCCCGGCGCCGACGACGTGCACGGAGGCGAACAGCGTGGCGTCGCGCGCGGTGGTCGCCGTGACGTCGAGCGAGATCGTGGACCCGCCGGCGACGAGCAGCGCCGCCGGGAGCGGCGCCGACGCGAAGCGCGCCACCTGGCCCGGGATCGCCGAGACCCCCGACGACCCACCGGCCGACGCCGCGGCGCTCAGCAGGCTCCCCACGCCCGGGACCGAGCTGATCGCGGCCGGGCTCCCGCCTGCCGGCGCCTGGACCGTCTGCGGTGGCCCGGCGACCGGGACGCGGACCGTGCGGCTGCTCGGGTACCCGTCTGCGGCCTCGAGCGTCTGGGCGACCGCCCGGCCGGTCGCCGCCGAGATGCCGGTGCCCGGCACCGTGACGTCGAATGAACCGGTCGGGCGGGCCCCGTGCAGGAGCACCGGGTCGAACCACCTCTCGAGAGACGACACCAGCTCGGCCGTCGACGTCCCGCCGTCGTGCCCACCCGCACGCCAGACGACCCGCACGGGCGTCCCGTGTGCCGCGATGCCCGCCGCGTTCTCGTCGGCCTGGGCAAGGGTGAACAGCGAGTCGTCCTCCCCCTGGCTGAGCAACGTCGGCGCGGTGATGCGGCCAAGGACGCCTGCCGGGCTCGAGGCACGCAGGAGGGCGACCAGGCCCGGCCCGGGCACGCCGGTCTGGGCGGCCTGCTGGTACGCCGCACAGAGGTCCGGGGCGAACCTCCCGCACGCGCCCGCCTGCGCACCCGGCGTCGACGCCGACGCCGACGCGAAGAGCTCGGACGCCCACATCTTCTTGAACACGCCGGCGTCCGCGACGTCCCCGCTCGGCGAGACGACCCCGTTCGGGAAGAGCGACTGGGCGAGGTCGTTCCAGGTGATGTCGGCACCGATCGCGTCCACGCGAGGGTCGTACGCGCCGAGCAGGAGCGCGAGCGCCCCTCCGTAGGACGATCCCGCCACCCCGACGCGCGGGTCACCCTTCGCGTCGGTGAGGACCTCCGGCAGCGTCGCGAGGTACGACACCAGGTCCTTCGCGTCCGCGACCTCGTACGCCGGGGCATCCAGGTGGATGAGGCCCCCGGACCGGCCGAAGCCGCGTGCGGTGTAGGTGAGGACGACGTAACCGTGCTCGGCGAGCGAGCGCGCCTCGGGTCCGAGATCGGCCTTCGACCCACCGAAGCCGTGCGCGAGCAGCACCGCCGGTGCCGGGGTGCGCGCCGGGAGGTAGAGGGTCGTGTCGAGCTCGACCGGCGTGCCCGACTCCGGCGTGCCGGCGACCATCCGGTCCCGGGTGACGGTCGTCGGGGACGTGCGCACCGCGATCACGGCCGCCGTCCCCGCGACCACGGCGACGAGCGCGACGAGGGTCCATCGACGGAGATGACCCGGGCGCGTCATGACGCGGCACCCGGGACCGTCGCCACGACCGGCTCCGCGGCGCCATCGGCCCCACCGGGGCGAGACCGCCGGTCTCCCGTGGTGCGTCGTAGCATGTCGGCAACATACCGACCGGACCTGGGCGGCTTCCCAGGGGACCGTGATCCTCGACGGCGCGCCCGCGTCAGCGGCTCGGCCCGCACCGTGGGGTGCGACGTGGTCGGCGCAGGGCCCGACGATGACCGGACGGGACGCCACGACCGGACCCGGTGCGAGTTCGCGGGACATGAACGCCCCTGACCTGCAGGAGCACGGGCCCCGCGTCAACCCTAGGACTTTGGTCCCGGGTCGGCTCGCGAGTGCGTAACTTACGGTTGAGTAACCTACGCCACCGTAGGAAATGAGAGGGTGCTCGCATGACAGCTGTCACCGTCACGTCCCGCACGACCCGCCTCCCCGTCCTTCCCCTTCCCGCCGTGATCCAGGGCGGCATGGGCGTCGGCGTCTCCTCGTGGCGCCTCGCGGCAGAGGTCGCCCGCAGCGGGAACCTCGGTGTCGTCTCCGGCACCGCTCTCGACCTCGTGATCGCCCGCCGCCTGCAGGACGGGGACCACGACGGCTCCGTCCGGCGCGCGCTCGACGCGTTCCCGGTCCCCGCGGTCGCCGCGAGGGTGCTCGACCGCTACTTCCGTCCCGACGGTCGCCCGGACGGGACCCCGTACTCCCCCGTCCCCCGGCTGGCACTTCGTCAGAACCAGGCAGCGCAGGAGCTCGCCGTGGTGGCGAACTTCGTCGAGGTGTGGCTCGCGAAGCACGGGCACACCGGCCCGGTCGGGATCAACTTCCTCGAGAAGGTCCAGATGGCCACCCCGGCCGCCGCGTACGGCGCGATGCTCGCCGGCGTCGACGTCATCCTGATGGGCGCCGGCATCCCGCGCGACATCCCTCACCTGCTGGACGAGCTTGCCGAGCACCGACCGGTACGGCTCCCCATCGACGTGACCGGAGCCGACGCCGGGACGCACACGGTGGACCTCGACCCGCACGCACTCCTCGGGCCGGAGCTGCCCACGATCCGGCGGCCGGCGTTCCTCGCGATCGTCTCGGCACACGCCCTCGCCGCCTACCTGGCACGCGACGCCCACATCCGTCCCGAGGGCTTCGTCGTCGAAGGTCCCCGCGCCGGCGGGCACAACGCCCCTCCGCGTGGTCGCCCCACGTTCGACGAGCTCGGGCAACCCGTCTTCGGACCGCGCGACGCAGCCGACCTCGCCAAGGTCGCCGAGGTCGGGCTGCCGTTCTGGCTCGCCGGGTCCTACGGCTCGCCCGAGGGGATCGCCGCAGCCCGTGCGAGCGGCGCCGTCGGGGTCCAGATCGGCACGCTCTTCGCGCTGGCCGACGAGTCGGGCCTCACGCCGGCCCTGCGCGACCAGCTCCGCGAACGACTGCACGCCGGCACGCTCGAGGTGCGCACCGACCCCCTGGCGTCACCGACCGGGTTCCCGTTCAAGGTCGCGCAGCTCCCCGGCACGCTGTCCGACGCGATCACGATCGCCGATCGTCCGCGCCTGTGCGACCTCGGGTACCTCCGGACCGCGTTCGTCCGCGACACCGGGTCGGTCGGGTACCGCTGCCCAGCCGAACCCGTCCACCTGCACGTGCGCAAGGGTGGCACGGCCGCCGACACCGACGGCCGGGCCTGCCTGTGCAACTCGTTGACCGCGAACATCGGCCTCGGCCAGACGCGCCCGGACGGCTACAGCGAGGACGCGCTCATCACGCTCGGGGCCGACCTCGACGGCGCACGACGCCTGGCCGTGCTGCACCCGCACGGGTGGACCGCGCGACAGGCGATGGACTGGCTCCTGGGCGATCTGAGCTGAGCGATCTGAGCTGAGCGATCTGAGCTGAGCGATCTGAGCTGAGCGATCTGGCGGGACGGCGTGGCGGCCGCTGCCAGGGGTCTCGATGGCGGCCCCTGCCACGGGTCGCGATGGCGGCCCCTGCCGCATGGCCGGTCGCCCATGACGCTGCCACACTGGAGGTGAGGGCGACCCGCCACCAGGAACGTCCTGGTCGGTGCTGCCTGCGGGAAGTGCCCCATGTGCGACAGCGTGCGTCGAACGTCGAGGAGCGGGCGCCGCGTCTCGTCGCCGAGCCGCCCGCGAGCACTCCGCCTGATCGCGGCACTGGCCGTCGCCCTTGCCGCACCGGCAGGATGCACGACGGGCGAGCCGGCCGCGTCACCCACGCCGTCCGGGGCCTCGGCACCCAGCACGTCCCCGACCCCGGCAACGACCGCGACGGGGCACCCGGTCGACGTGACCGCGTACTTCCCCATCGACACCCGAACCGGCGTCCGGCTCGCGCGGGAGATCCGCACCGTGCGCACGTCCGACGAGGTCCTCTCGGCCGTCGAGGCCATGATCGCAGGGCCGTCCGACCCCGACTACACCAGCACCTGGAACCCGAGGACCACCGTGCTCGGCGTGCGCCGGTCCGCCGGGACGATCGTCGTCGACCTGTCCGGCGACGCCCGGACCGCGGACGTCGGGTCGGCGGGCGCCGCGCTGATGATCCAACAGCTCGTCTACACGGTCACGGATGCGGCGGGCCGGCCGGCGGCACCGGTGATGATGACGATCGACGGGAGCCCCGCCGGGGAGCTGTGGGGCGCCGTCGCGTGGGACGCGCCGGTCACCCGAGCGGACCCTCTGGACGTCCGGCTGCTGGTCCAGATCGACCGTCCGGTCGAGGGAGCCGTGAGCACGACCCCCGTCGCCGTCTCCGGCGACGCGGCGGTCTTCGAGGCGACGCTGACGTGGACGGTCCTCGACGCGCACGGCACGACGGTCCGCTCGGGCTCGGCCATGACCTCGGAGGGTCAGGCGTTCGCGCCCTACTCGTTCACCGTGCCGCTCGACCCCGGCACCTACACGATCGTCGTCAGCGAGGAGGACCTCTCGGGAGGCGAGGGCGGGATCCCGATGAGCGACTCCCGCACCGTCACGGTCACCTGAGCTCCCCACCCCCGATCGGCCGGGTCAGGGAGCAGTCGCGAACGCGAGAAGGTCGGGGAGGGTCCGGATCGACCCGTCCGGCTCCGTCCAGGTCAGCTCCGCGTCGTGGGTGGGCAGGTCGGCCGTCAGTGACGCGGTCTGGTCCCCGGCCGTCCAGGTCAGCACGAGCCGGGAGTCGTCGCCCCCGATGCTCAGCTCACCGGCGAAGGCCGGGTGGGTGTTACGGAACCGGATCAGCCCGACCAGGGCCGCGACGACGGGCCGGTCCAGCTCGGCCTGGATCTCCGCCACGGTGTAGGAGTGCCGGTTGATGTCCCGACCCACGCCCGAGCGTGCGAGCAGGTCCATGTCGTTGCCACCGGCGAGCAGCCCGACGTAGTAGATCTGCGGGATGCCGGGAGTGAACAGCTGCACCGCGCGCGCGAGCAGGTACGCCGCGTCATCACGCCCCAGAGCGTCGTAGTACGTGCAGTTCACCTGGTACACGTCCAGGTTCGACGCCGCCCACCCGGTCGCCTGCCGCGACTGCCCACCGGAGTGCTCGTGGATCCCCTCGACGAGGTCGTGCACCTGCTCGGGGGTCAGCAGCCCCGCACGACCCTGACCCATCTGGTCCGGACCGACGTCGATCACCCCGATGCCGTCATGGGTGTCCAGGACCGTCACCGCGTTCGTCGGACGCACCTCGAGCCACCGCCGCAACGGTGCGCCGTCCCCGGTGTACAACCCGTGCAGCAGCAACGGCGGCAACGCGAAGTCGTACACCCGGTCCACCACCGAGCCGATCGCGATCTGCCGCTCGAAGTGCGCATGGATCTCCACCAGGACCTCCACCCCGAGCCCCCGCGCCCGGGTCGTCAGCTCATCGATGAACGCGAACGTCTCCGGGGTCATGAACGACGACGTGCCCGCGGTCTTGACCGCATACCCCACCGCGTCCAGACGCACCATCGACACCCCACCCGCCGCCAACGTGGCCAGCACCCGGTCCAGGTACGCCCGACCCGCCGGCGCACCCAGGTTCAGGTCGATCTGCTGACTCGTGAACGTCGTCCACACCAACCGGCGCCGCCCCCCGAGCGTCAGCACCGTGAACGGCAGACCCGGACGCGGACGGTAGATCCCCACGAGCTCGGCCTCGTCCGCACCCTGGGGGTAGACGTCCGCCATCGTCAAGAACATCCCCGCATGCGGCGACGCGTCACCACGCGCGAGCACGTCACGGAACTCCGCCGAGTCCGCCGAGACATGATTCACGAT
>JAKBFW010000043.1 GCA_021833345.1 Pseudomonadota bacterium
GTCGACGCGTAGCCCGCGGTTCGACTCCCGAACGGCCCCCTGACTCAGGACGATCGTCCGTTGTCAGGCGGGCCGTTCGTCGGTTTACACTTCAGGTGTGACTGTATCAACCAGAACTGATATGACGACTCGATGCGGTGGCGCCGAGATGATCGGGTCGTGAGCGTCGCGGAGCGGTTGCGTGCGCGCACCCCGGCGCGCCGGTGGGTGGGTCTGGGTGTGGCGACGTTGGTGTGGTTCGCGTTGTATGAGGTGAACCTGCCGGTGTGGAACTGGGTCGTCTACGACGTCCTGGGTCTGGACCCGGCCAGCCGGCTGGGGTCGGGGGTGCAGTTCTTCGTCTATGACTCGGTCAAGATCATCCTGCTGCTGGTCTCGATCATCTTCGCGATCACCGTGCTGCGCTCGTTCATGAGTGTGGAGCGCACCCGGGCGATGCTGGGCGGCAAGCGTGAGGGCGTCGGCAACGTGATGGCCGCCGGTCTGGGGGTCGTGACCCCGTTCTGCTCCTGCAGCGCCGTCCCGGCGTTCATCGGGTTCGTGGCGGCCGGGGTTCCGCTCGGGGTGACGTTGAGCTTCCTGATCGCGAGCCCGCTGGTCAACGAGGTCGCGATCGCCCTGCTGTTCGGGATGTTCGGGATCGGTGCGACGGCCCTGTACGTGGGGGCGGGTCTGGTGATCGCGATCGTCGCGGGGTTCACCCTCGGCAGGCTCAAGCTCGAGCGGTGGGTCGAGCCGTTCGTGTTCGAGACCCACCTGGGCGGGCAGGTCATCGACTCGACGGTCGGGCTCACCTGGGACGACCGGATCCAGATGGGCATCGAAGAGGTCATCTCGATCCTGCGCAAGATCTGGCCCTACCTGCTCGTCGGCATCGCGTTGGGTGCGGTGATCCACGGGTGGGCGCCGACGGACTTCTTCGCCAGGTACGCCGGGGCCTCCAACCCGTTCGCGGTCCTGATCGCGGTGGGCATCGGGATCCCGTTGTACTCCAACGCCGCAGGGGTGATGCCCCTGGTCCAGGCCCTGCACGACAAGGGTCTGCCGATGGGGACGCTGCTCGCGTTCATGATGGCCGTGGTCGCCCTGAGCCTGCCGGAGATGATCCTGCTGCGCCGCGTCCTGAAGCCACAGCTCATCGCCACCTTCGTCGCCGTCACCGGACTGGGCATCGTCGCCGTCGGCTACCTCTTCAACGCCGTCATCCCCGGCTGAACCATCTCGACCACCCCCCTCACCCGACCACCCCCCTCACCCGACCGACCCTCACCCACGAGAAGCTCGACCACCTGAAGGAGACCGCACGATGATCATCAAGATCCTTGGCTCGGGCTGCGCGAACTGCGTCGCTCTGGAGCGCGTGACCCGCGAGGCCGTCAATGCCCTGGGCGTCGACGCCCAGTTCGAGAAGGTCACCGACTACGCCGCGATCGCCTCGTACGGGGTGATGCGCACCCCCGGGCTCGTCGTCGACGAGACCGTCGTGCTCGCCGGACGGGTCCCGACCGCGAACCAGGTCCGCGAGCTCCTCGCCCCGCTCGTCGGGTAGGTCGGCTCCGAGTCGTGTGCCGGCACAGCGGCGTGAGCCCGCGCAGGGTCGGCCTCCGTCGAGGCTCCAGCCGACCGTGCACCCCCCTTCGGTGGCTCGCTGTCCTCTCAGCCCGCGGGGACCGTCCGCGTGGCGGCCCACCGGCGGAGCTCGGCGATCGGCTCGGTCATGACGACCGACAACGGGCGTGTCGCCATGACCTCGGTCATCACCTGCGACGCGAGCAGGCACGTCGAGGGACCGGAGTCGCCCGACGGCGTCGCGACCACCTTCTCGATCTCGTCGACCCACCCGACGCACGGCGCGAGCAGCTCGGCCGTCGCGAGCGTCTCGCGCAGGTGGCGCTCGGACCGACCGACGCGCGTGTCGTGCACCGCGGACACGGCGAGGCGCAGCAGCGGGACGCCGAACACCCCGGCCGCGGCCGGGGCCGCGACGCTCGTGCCGCACCCCGGCACGCCGAGCAGGAGCACGCCCTGGGGCGGCTGGAGCTCGGCGGGGAGGCTCAGCCCGTAGCTCACGAGCACGAGGGTCCGCGCGATGACGCAGTCGCGATCGACCGCGGGCTGACCCTCATCGCGTTCGAGGCGATGAACCACGGGGCCCACGACGTCCAGATCGTGCGCACCGTGCTCGAGGGCCCGGAGTCGTGGGATGCCGACGAGACGATCAGCCGCGCGATCGAGACACGGGACGGTGGGTCGTCGACCGGGCGACACCCTCGTTCCCGCACCGCTCGGCCGTGCATCCCGGTGCATCCCGGTGCGTCGATGCCGCCGGCGGCGTGACGGTCAACCCGACCGTCGGCGGTACTGCGCCGGGGTCCCTCCGGTCAGCCGGCCGAACGTCCGGGTGAACGCGGCCTGGTCGTAGAAGCCGGTGCAGTGGGCGATCTCCGCGATCGGCAGGTCCGTCGACGTCAGGAGCGCCGCCGCCTGGTCGATCCGGGTGCGCAGGACGAGCTGACCGGGAGAGAGCCCGAACACCTTGCGGATCCGTCGCTCGAGCGTCGAGGGCGAGCAGCCGGCGGCCTCGGCCATGTCCGCCACCGAGACCGGCCGGTGGAGCTGGTCGTGCAGCAGCGCCACGACGCGGGACAGCGAGCTGACCGTCGTGTCGGCCGCGTCGTAGGTGCGCAGGTCCTCCGAGACGCTCACGAGACCGACGACCACGCCGTCGACGCGCACGGGCACCTTCGACGTCAGGTACCAGCCCGGCTCGCCCCCCGGTCGTCGGATCAGCTCGAGCTCGCGCAGCAGCGGGCGACCCGTCGCGAGGATCACGTCGTCCTGCACGGTGTAGTGCTCGGCGAGCTCGGGGACGAAGAGGTCCTCGGCGCGTCGTCCGATCACCGTGCGTCGGGACCGTTCGCTGGTCCGGTTCACGAACACCTGGTTCACCGCGACGTAGCGACCGGTGACGTCCTTGGCGCAGAACATCGTGGTCGAGAGCTCGTCCATGAGCCGCAGCATCGCCCCGTCGAGCGCGCCCAGCAGCGCGGCGGCCTCGGGCCACGAGGCGGACACCGGCCCGCCGGCGGGAAGGATCGACATGTCAGTGCGCACGCTACACACAGGCGATCCCCGTCGGGACGGGCGACGGGTTCGTACAAGACGACGCCCGGCGCCCGCGCGCACGATGGTCACATGCCGACCACCACCCCCACCCTGACCGAGTCCGCGCTCGCGCTCGCCGACCGGTGGGTCGCGGCCACGGCCGCCGGGGAGACGCGCACCGAGAAGCGGACCACCGGGCGGCTCGCCGCGCTCGTCTCCGACCCGCGGGGTCTCGAGCTCGCGGTCCGGTTCGTCGACCGCGTCGCGCGACCGGAGGACGTGCACGTCGCGGCGCGCGAGCTCGCCGGTCTCAGGCGGTTCGCCGGGGCGGCCGGGAGCTTCCTCGGACCACTCGACCGCACGTTGCTCACGCTCGGTGCCACTCTGGCGCCCGTCCTCCCGCGCGTCGTCGTGCCGGCCGCGCGGGCGCGGTTGCGCCAGCTCGTGGGTCACCTGGTCGCCGACGCCGGCCCGGGTCTCGGCCCGCACATCGCGCAGGCGGGAGCCGAGGGCTTCCGGCTCAACCTGAACCTCCTCGGTGAGGCCGTCCTCGGCGAGACCGAGGCAGGGAGCCGCCTCGCGCGGGTGCGCGCGCTCGTCGAGCGCCCCGACGTCGACTACGTGTCCATCAAGGTCTCGGCTGTCGCGAGCCAGCTCTCCACGTGGGACACGGCAGGGAGCAAGGCCCGGGTGGTCGCCCGGCTGCGACCGCTGTACCTGACCGCCGCACGCCACGGGACCTTCCTCAACCTGGACATGGAGGAGTACCGCGACCTGGCGCTCACCGTGCAGGTGTTCGACGAGCTCGTGATGGACCCGGAGCTGCGGCAGGTCGAGGCCGGGATCGTGCTGCAGGCCTACCTTCCCGACGCGGTCGCCGCTCTCGACGAGCTGACCGCGATCGCCGCGCGGCGCCGGGCCGCGGGCGGTGCACGGATCAAGGTCCGTCTCGTCAAGGGTGCGAACCTCGCGATGGAGAAGGTCGAGGCGGAGCTGCACGGCTGGCCGCAGGCGCCCTACCTGACCAAGCCGGAGGTGGACGCGAACTTCGTGCGGCTCGTGGACCGGGCGCTGCGCCCCGAGCGCACGGCGGACGTGCGGGTCGGCGTCGCGAGCCACAACCTCTTCCACGTCGCCTACGCGCACCTGCTCGCGGGCGCGCGCGGGGTCTCCGAGGCCCTCGACATCGAGATGCTCCAGGGGATGGCGCCCGCGCAGGCGCGCGCGGTGCGCGAGGTCGTCGGGCGCGTCCTGCTCTACACGCCGGTGGTCGCGCGGGCCGACTTCGACGTCGCGATCGCGTACCTGATCAGGCGGCTCGAGGAGAACGCGGCGCCGCAGAACTACCTGCACGCGCTGTTCGCGTCGCACGACGCACACCCGTCGGCGGGTCTGACGGGCCAGCGACAGGCCTTCCTCGACTCGGTGCGCGACAGCCTCGAGCCCAGCACGCCCCCGAGGCGGGGGCCCCGGCCCGCCCCGGTCGAGGCACAGGCGGGGGACCCGTTCCGCAACGCCGCCGACACCGATCCTGCCGTCGCGGCGTCACGGGGGTGGGCCGCCGAGGTGCTGGTCCGTGAGGTTCCGACGCCGGAGGCCGTGCGGATCAGGACGGTCGCGGACGTCGACGTCGCGGTGGCCCGCGCCGAGGTGCGGCGCCCGGCGTGGTCGGGCACCGCGCCTGCCGTGCGCGCGCAGGTGCTGCGCCGTGCGGCCGTGCATCTCGAGAACGCGCGCGGCGACCTGGTGGCGACCATGGTGCAGGAGGCGGGAAAGACGATCGCCGAGGCCGACCCCGAGGTCAGCGAGGCGGTCGACTTCGCGCGCTACTACGCGGACCGTGCGGAGCTGCTCGAGGACGGTGCCGTCCCCGGCGCCCGCTACCGGCCGGCCGGGATCACCGTCGTGACACCGCCGTGGAACTTCCCCGTCGCGATCCCGGTCGGCTCGGTGCTGTCCGCCCTGGTCGCCGGCTCGCCCGTGCTGGTCAAGCCCGCTCCGCCGACGCCGCGCTGCATGCAGGTGGCCGCCGGCGCGATCCACCGGGCGCTCGACGACGTCGGGATCCCACGCGACGTGCTCCAGGTGCTGCTCTCACCGGAGGGTGAGGTCGGCCGGCGCCTGGTGACCCATCCCGACGTCGCGCGCGTCGTGCTGACCGGATCGATCGAGACGGCCGCGCTGTTCTCGTCGTGGCGCGCGGACCTCGAGGTGCTCGCGGAGACCTCGGGCAAGAACGCCCTGATCGTCACCGCGTCGGCGGACCTCGACCTGGCGGTCGCCGACGTCGTGCGCTCGGCGTTCGGCCACGCGGGGCAGAAGTGCTCCGCCGCCTCGCTGCTGATCCTCGTCGGCACGGCGGGCACCTCGGAGCGCCTCCGCCGTCAGCTCGTCGACGCCGTCACGTCGCTGCAGGTGGGCCTCGGCACGGAGCTCTCGACCACGATGGGCCCCCTGACCGAGCCCGCGACGGGCACGCTGCTGCGCGCCCTCACGACGCTCGAGCCCGGCGAGTCGTGGTGGGTGCAGCCGCGCCCGCTCGGCGACGACGGCCGGTTGTGGACCCCCGGCGTCAAGGACGGGATCGCGCCCGGCTCGTTCCTCCACCTCACCGAGGTGTTCGGCCCGGTGCTCGGCGTCATGCGTGCGACGACGCTCGCGCAAGCCGTCGCGCTGCAGAACGCCGTCGCCTTCGGTCTCACCGGGGGGCTGCACTCGCTCGACGAGGCCGAGATCGACTACTGGCTCGAGCACGTCGAGGTCGGCAACGCGTACGTCAACCGCCACATCACCGGCGCGATCGTGAACAGGCAGCCGTTCGGCGGCTGGAAGGCGTCGAACGTCGGTCCCGGTGCCAAGGCGGGCGGCCCCAACTACGTCGCGGAGCTCGGCAGCTGGTCGGACGGGCCCGACGTCCCCGACGACGACGACGCGTGGCTCGCCTGGGCGGAGGCGGACGACGCCCGGTGCTGGGCCGAGGAGCTCGGCACGGAGCGCGACCCGAGTGCGCTCGCCGTCGAGTCCAACGTGTTCCGGTATCGGCCGGTGCCGCACCTCACCCTGCGGGTCGGCGTCGGGGCACGGTCGCGCGACGAGGCCCGGATGCTCGCGGCCGCGCGGCGCGCCGGTGTGCCGGTGACGGTGAGCCGCGTGACCGACGAGGACGACGCGGCGTTCGCCGCGCGCGTGCGCGCCGGTCACGTGACCGGACGTGTCCGGGTGGTCGGCTCGGTGCACGGTCTGCGCGAGGCCGCGCGCGAGCGCACCGGTGAGGTGACCGTGCTCGACGGGCCCGTCCTCGCGAGCGGACGACGCGAGCTCCTGGCCGTCCTGCGGGAGCAGGCCGTCAGCAGGACGAGGCACCGGTTCGGTCACGTGGCCTGAGGCGTCCGGGCGGACCGCACCGCGGGCCGACGTTCACGTGAACCGGGTCGATGGTCCCTGCCCCGGGACGGCCCTCGCTCCTACGGTCGGCACATGTCGGCGACGCAGCAGACGATCGGACGGCTCGATGCGGTGCACCCGCACCGCGCCGACCTCGGGCTCTGCATCGCCCCGCTGCGGCCGACCGGTGGTTGCATGGACCGCGAGCCGTCGAGCGTGCTGCTCCGTGCCGACTTCCACGTCCTGCTGATCTGCTCGGGCGGCGCGGGCGACCATCTCGTCGACCTGACGACGCACCACCACCACCCCGGGTCCCTGCTCCGGATCCGCCCCGGTCAGGTGCACGAGCGTCCGCCCACGATGGAGGGAACCGCCGTCTGCTTCACGGACGCGTTCCTGGCGAACGAGTCCGGGCTCGCGGCCGGTCCGACGTCGTGGGACCTCGGCTCCGACGACCTCCGGGACGTCCGGGCGCACCTCGACGTGCTCGACACGGAGTACCAGCGCCACGTGTTCGGCCCGACGAGCCGCCGGCACGTCCGCGGCGAGACCATGCTCGGGCACCTGCTGGTGGCCCTCCTGCTCCGGGTCGACCAGGCACCGCCGCTCGTCGACGGGCAGTCCCTCGTGCCGCACCCGGTGGCCAGGGCGTTCGTCGACCTGGTCGAGCGGTCGTTCTCGTCGGTCCACACCGTCGAGGAGTACGCGGCGGTGCTCGGGTACTCCGCCAAGACCCTCGCCCGCGCCAGCGCCGAGGCGACCGGGCTGACCCCGAAGCAGATCATCGACGCCCGGCTCGTGCTCGAGGCCCGTCGGCTCCTCGCGTACACCGACGTCCCGGTGTCGGCGGTCGGTCGACGCATCGGCTTCGACGACGCGGCCAACTTCTGCCGCTTCTTCACGCGCGCGACGGGGATGGCCCCGGGCGCGTTCCGGGCCGCGCACCGGTACTGAGCTCGGTCGTCGGCACCGGTCGTCTCGCGGTCGGTCGGCACGGTCGGAACCTCAGGCTGTCCGGAACCGACAAGGGTCAGTCCGCTTCTCACCACGTCCTGGTCAAGACGGTGGCTGCGGGTCGGTGAACCTGGAGGAGCACGCCCGGAGGACCGGACGGTTCAGGGCGGTACCGAGACGATCGTGAGGACCCCGCGTGACCAGGACAGTCGTGTGCGTCAAATGGGTGGCGAGTGCGAGCGACCTTCTCGTCGATCCGGCGACCCGGACCATCGACGCGGGGCGTGCGCACCGCGCGATCTCCGAGTACGACCGCAACACGGTCGAGGCGGCCCGGGTGGTCGCTGGACACGTCGGCGGCGACCTGGTCGGGCTGACCTTCGGAGGTCCGGAGGCCACGCCTGCGCTCAAGGAGGTCCTCGCCCGCGGCGCCGACCGTGCGATCCACGTGGTCGCTCCGCAGGGCGCGCGGATCGACGGTCACGTGACCGCGCACGCGCTCGCGGCGCAGATCGGCCGGATCGGCGACGTCGGCCTCGTGCTGTGCACCGAGGGCGCCTCGGACACGTACGCGCACGAGACCGGACCGAGGGTCGGGGAGCTGCTCGGCTGGCCCGTCGTGACCAACGTCCGCGAGCTCGGTGTCGAGGGCACCACGCTGCACGCCGTCCGGGTGCTGGGCGACGTCCTCGAGACGGTCGAGTGCGAGCTGCCGGCCGTCGTCACGGTCGTCCCCGAGATCGGGCCTGCGCCGATCCCCGGTCTGAAGGCGCTCCTCGGTGCGGGACGGAAACCCTCCGAGCAGGTCCCTGTCGGCGACCTCGGACTGCCCGACCACGCGCTGATGCCCCGCACCACCGTGACGTCGCTGCTCGGCTTCGTGGCGCAGCGCAAGCGCATCCGGATCGCCGACGGCGACGCCCGCGAGAAGGTCGCCGCGCTGATGTCCGGTCTCGCCCAGGAGGGGGTGCTCTGATGTCCCGCGCGATCGTGTTCTCCGAGGTGCCCCAGCTCGTCGCCGAGCTCGTGACGACCGCCGCACGCGTCGCGGACGAGGTCCATGTCGTCGCACTCGGGCAGCCGTCCGCCGCGAGCCTCGACGGCGTCGCGTCGGTGGCGCTGCTGACCGCCGATGCCGCCCGCCCGGAGTCGTTCGTCGCGGCGATCGCCGCCCGCGTCGCGGCGATCGATGCCGACGTCGTGCTGGTCGGTGCGACCGTCACCGGGTGGGAGGTCGCCGCACGGGTCGCGACCGTCCTCGGCGTGGGACTCGTCAGCGAGGCCACGGCGCTGCGGCGGGTGCCCGGTGCCGGCTGGCAGGCCGAGCGGGTCGTGTACGCGGGCGGGGCAGTGCAGACCGAGTCGTGGTCGGGGCTCGCCGTCGTCACGGTCACGGCGGGCTTCGCACCGGCCGCCCGGGACGTCGGTGGCGCCGCGCCGGTGCAGGTCGTCCCGGTAGAGGTGGACGCCCGGGTCCGGGTCGTCTCCCGGTCGGTCCGCCCGCACGAGGGGGTCGACCTCGCGCACGCGACCCGCGTCGTCTGCGTCGGGATGGGCCTGGGCTCCGTCGACGACCTCGCCATCGCGCGCGGGCTCGCCGAGGCGCTCGACGCCGAGGTCGCCTGCACCCGGCCGGTGGCCGAGGATCGCGAATGGCTCCCCACCGAGCGATACATCGGGATCTCCGGTGTCAGCGTCCGGCCCGACCTGTACCTCGGCCTCGGCGTCTCGGGACAGGTCCAGCACACCGTCGGGATCCGTGAGGCCGCGGTGGTCGTCGGGATCAACACCGACCCGAACGCGCCGCTCTTCGGCGTGTGCGACTACGCCGTCGTCGGCGACCTGCACGAGATCGCCCCGATGCTCACCGAGGCGATCCGGGCCGTGCGCAGCGGTGGCGCGGTCGAGAGCGCGGCGTCATGACCGGCGCGGCGGAGGACGCGGTCGACGTGATCGTCGTCGGCGCGGGGCCGGCCGGGATCGCCTGCGCCTTCCGGTTGGCACGGGCGGGCAGGACGGTCGTGCTCGTCGAACGCGGCACGAGCGCGGGGTCCAAGAACGTCAGCGGAGGTCGCCTGTACACCTACGCCCTCGAGGCCGTCGAGGCGGGGCTGGCCGCCCAGGCACCGTGGGAGCGGTCCGTCGTGCGCGAGCAGGTCATGGTGATGGACGGGGAGCGGTCGTTGACCGTCTCCCTCGCCGGCGGCCCGGCGAGCACCCCCGGCCTCCCGACCTCGGTCACGGTGCTGCGCGCGCGGTTCGACGAGTGGTTCGCCGGGAAGGCCGAGGAGGCCGGGGCTCTCCTGGCCACGGGCATCATGGTCGACTCGCTGATCGAGGAGGGCGGCCGGATCGTCGGGATCCGCGCTGGCGGTGAGGAGATGCGGGCCGGTGTCGTGGTGGCCGCCGACGGCGTCAGCTCTGTCCTCGCGCGTGCGGCGGGACTGGTCGGCGAGCTGTCAGCTGAGGCCGTCGGCGTCGGGGTCAAGGAGGTCATCGCGCTCGACGCGTCGGTGATCGAGGACAGGTTCGCCGTCGGCCAGGGCGAGGGCGCGGCGACGCTGATGCTCGGGTGCACCGACGGCGTGCACGGCGGTGGCTTCCTGTACACCAACGCGGCGAGCGTGTCCCTCGGTGTCGTCGCGTCGCCCGCTGGGCTCTCCGGGTCCGGCCGCACGGTCCACGAGATGCTGCAGGCCCTCAAGGGGCACCCGGGCGTGCGACCGCTGATCGCCGGCGGGCACACCCTCGAGTACGCGGCGCACCTGGTCCGGGAGGACGGGTGGAGAGGGGTTCCGCGGAGGCTGACGCGCGAGGGGTTCCTCGTCACGGGTGAGGCCGCCGGGTTCGTGCTCAACCTCGGCTACACCGTGCGCGGCATGGACCTCGCCCTGCTGTCCGGCATCGCGGCGGCCGAGGCGATCGTCGCCGGCGGAGACCTCGAGCACGCCTACCGGGCCGCGCTCGGCCGTTCGGGTCTGTCGGCGACGATGCGTGCGGTCCGGGGATACGACGACCTGCTGCAGATACCGCGCCTCTACCGCATGTATCCCGGGCTCGCTCTCGATCTCGCCGGGTCGATCTTCGAGGTCGGCCCCGAGGTGCCGCGCCCGGTGCGACGTCGGGTGCACGCGGCCCTGCGCGCGAACCACCTCCCGCTGCGCACCGTGCTCCGCGACGGGCTCGTGGGGGTGCGGTCGGTATGAGCACCGTCGAACGACTGACCGTCCCGGACCTGCTGGGTCGCAACACGTACGAGGTCGACGAGGTCGAGGCGCACATCGCGATCGACGCCGCGGTCTGTGCGACCTGCGCCGAGAAGCCCTGCATCTCCGTGTGCCCGGCGCAGCTCTACGCCGTCGCTCCGGACGGCGTCGTGACCTTCGACCATGCGGGGTGCCTCGAGTGCGGGACCTGCCGCATCGTGTGCGTGACCGGCGGGATCGTCCGATGGACCTATCCCCGCGGGAGCTACGGCGTCAGGTACCGACAGGGCTGATCCGTCACGAACCTCACCGAACCTCACCGAACGAAGGAGCACGACGATGTGGTATCTCACCGAGGACCGTGAGGCGGTCCTCACGACCGTCCGGGAGTTCGTCCGGACGGAGGTGGCCCCGCAGGCGATGGAGATCGACCGGACGAACGCCTTCCCGCTCGACCTGTTCAAGCGTGCCGGAGAGCTCGGGCTGCTCGGTGTGACCGTCCCGGAGGAGTTCGGTGGTCTCGGCGGGGACCAGACGACCCACGCGTTGGTCCTCGAGGAGATCGCCAAGAGCCTGCCGGTGCTCACCGTCGCGATGGGTGCGCACAGCCTGCTCGCCGGTGGTCTGATCGAGATGATCGGGACCACCGCGCAGAAGTCCCGCTACCTCGCACCGGCGGCGTCCGGGGACATCGTCCTCGCCTGCGGGTCGACCGAGGCGGTGGGCGGCGACAACCAGGTCGAGTTCAGCACGCGTGCGGTCCTGGACGGTGACGAGTGGGTGCTCGACGGCGGCAAGGTGCTGATCTCGAACATCGGGGTGGCCGACGTCTACGTCGTCGTCGCCGTGACCGCCGATCACGTGGACCCCGTGACGAAGGCCGGGTTGAGCGCATTCCTCATCCCGGCCGGCACGCCCGGTCTGGGTGTCGGCAGGCCCGAGCACAAGCTCGGCTGGCACGGCTCGGCCACCGGGTCCCTCTCGTTCAGCGGGTGCCGCATCCCGAAGGAGAACCTGCTCGGCCCGCTCGGGGGGTGCCTGCCGGCGATGTTCGTCAGCGCCACCGCGGAGTTCCTCAGCTGTGGGCCCGTCAGCCTCGGCATCGCGGAGGGCGCCTACGAGCTGGCGCTCGCGTACAGCCTCGACCGGGTGCAGCAGGGTGAGTCGCTCTTCGACCGGTTCCAGGTCACGCGTCACAAGCTCGTCCGGATGTACGCCGAGATCGAGTCGCTGCGTGCGCTCGTCTACTCGACGTACGCCGAGCGGGACCGGGGCGAGCTGTGCCTCGCGCAGGGTCGACTGCTCAAGGTCAAGGGTGCCGAGGTCTCCGAGTACGTCGCGCGGGAGGCCATCCAGCTGTTCGGCGGGGTCGGCACCGTCGTGGACACCGGCGTCGAGCGCTACTGGCGTGACGCCAAGGTCATGGCGATCGGAGGTGCGTCGGTCGAGGCCCTCATGGACGTCATCGCGGGTCTCATCAAGCGCCGGCTCGCCTAGAGCGGCACCCCGCAGCACGCACCCCCCACAGCACGCACCCGACTCACGACGTTCCAGGAGGAGCACCATGCAGGACTACGACACGAAGGTCGTCGCCATCACCGGCGCAGCGAACGGCCTCGGCAAGGAGATCGCGCGGCGCTTCGCGGGAGCCGGCGCCACGCTCGCCCTCGCGGACATCGACGCGGAGAACCTCGAGGCGCTCCGCGTCGAGCTGGTCGGCAACGGGGTCGAGGTGATCACGTCGACGTTCGACGTGCGCAGCGTCGACGACATGGAGGAGTTCGCCCGACGGACGTTCGCCGCCTACGGCGCGGTCGACATCTTCTTCAACAACGCCGGCGTGATCTCGGTGGGCACCATCTGGGAGCAGCCGCTCGCGGACTGGGACTGGCTGCTGGACGTGAACGTCAAGGGGGTCGTGCACGGCATCAAGGCGTTCGTGCCACGCATGATCGCCCAGGACACCGCGTGCCACGTGGTGACCACGTCGTCGATCGCCGGGCTGCTCACGGTCGAGAACTCCCCGGCCTACGTCGCGAGCAAGTTCGCGTCGCTGTCGCTGACCGAGGTGCTCGACCTCCAGCTGCAGGGCGTCGGCGCGAAGGTCACGGCGCACGTCGTCTGCCCGGCCGTCGTCCAGACGGACCTGGACAACTGCCTGCGCCACCGTGACCCGAGCAGCTACGACGCGGACGACCCGTACTACCGCACCGAGGACTACCTCGCACGCTTCGCGGTGGTCACCCGGTCGATGCCGGCCGGTCTCCCGGTCGGCGACGCGGTGGACGTCATCGTCGAGGGCATCGAGAACGGCACCTTCTACATCCTCACCCACCCGATGTACAACCCGGCGATCACCGGCCGCACGGCGGCGATCGTCGCCGGTGTCCGCCCGGCCCTCGTCACGCGCTGACCGGACCGTCGACCCCAGAGAGTGAGCAGTCGTGTACCCCTATGAGAAGAAGTTCGACCACGTCGTGTCCTACGCCACGACCGGCGCGGTCGCGACCATCACGTTCGACTGCTCCGAGAACCTGAACCGGTTCTCGGAGCAGGTGATCGACGAGTTCGGAGCAGCCCTGGACCAGGCGCACTGGGACGAGGGGGTCCGGGCCATCGTGCTGCGCGGGACCGGTCCGGTCTCGTTCGGTCCCGGCGACCTCGACATCATCAAGACCAAGCTCGCCAAGAACCTGACGGCCGCTCGTGAGGTGATGTTCGAGATCTCCGCCCTGATCAGGAAGATGTACACGATCCCGACGCCGATCATCGGGCTCGCCGAGGGTGGCTGCCTCGGCGGCGGCTGCAACCTGCTCCTGTCGAGCGACATCGTGATCGCCTCGGAGGCGGCGTACTTCCACGAGCTCTTCGTCGACTACGCGCTCACGCCGGACACCGGCGGGCTGTGGGCGCTGCAACGGCTCGTCGGGCCGATGCGCGCCAAGGCGATCTGCATGCTCGGCGAACCGGTCGGCGCCCGGGCCGCGGCCGAGCTCGGCATGGTCTACCAGGTGGTCGCACCCGAGTCGGCGTACGCGACCGCCATGGCGCTCGCCACGTCCATCGCCGCGAAGTCCCCCGTGGGCATCAACCACATCAAGCAGATCTCGAACCGGCTCCCGGACTACACGATGGACACGTACTTCCAGATCGAGGGCGACTACCTGGCGCTCGGCGCCCTGAGCGCGGACTTCCAGGAGGCGAACCTCGCCGCGGCGCAGCAGCGGGCGCCGGAGTTCACGGGGCACTGACGGCGGCATGCCCGACCGGACCGCTCGGTGTCCCGGGCAGGTGGCGAACGGCGAGCGGTGGTGGTGCCGGGGACGGCACCACCACCGCTCGCCCGCGCCGGGGGTCGGTCGCGCTCAGGCGTCGCGCGTGCGCAGCAGCCACGCGGAGACCCCGAGCAGCACCACGAGCCAGGCCACCAGGACCAACGCCCCTCCGCCCGCCGAGAGCATCCCGGCCCTCGGGACCACCGACGAGAACGACTCACCGGCGTTCGACGGCAGGTACGGCACGATCGAGTCGCCCCAGCTCTTCGGGAGCACGAGCGGTAGCAGACCCGGGGCGACCAGCAGGAGGCCGAACAGCGCGCCGATCGCCCCGGCGGTGTGTCGCAGCAGCGCGCCGAGACCGAGGCCAAGCAGGGCGATCGCGGTGAGGTAGACGGCCGAGCCGAGGACCGCACGGAGCACGCCCGGGTCCGAGAGCGTCGTGTTGCGCCCGGTCCCGAGGATCGTCTGGCCGAGTGCGAAGGCACCGAACGATGCGGGCACCGCGATGATGAACGTCGACACGCCGATCACGAGGACCTTCGCCCAGAGCACCGGCAGACGGCGCGGGACGGCGGCGAGCGTCGCCCGGATCATGCCCGACGAGTACTCGCCGGTGATCGCGAGCACCCCGAGGATCCCCACGATGATCTGGGCCAGGGTCATGCCGGCGAGGCTGACCGCGGTCGGGTTCGTGGCGAACGCGCCCCCGCCCCCGCCGCCGCCCCCGGGGCCCGTCGGCCGGGTGACGTCCCCGGACACCACACCAGCCGCCAGGGCGCCGAAGCCGATGATGACCACGAGCGCGATCGCGATCGTCACGACGGTCGAGCGGAGGCTGCGGAACTTGACCCACTCCGAGGCGATGACGCGCCAGGCGGTCACGCGCAGCCGGGCGACGTCGTGCGCGTCACGCAGGCCACCGGTCCGCGCCGGTCGGTTCGGCACGGGTCGGTCGAGAACGACGGTGGTGGCCATCAGGCGGCCTGCCCTTCGGTGGTGGCGAGCCCCTCGGACGTCGCGAGCGACGTCGGCTGGTACTCGACGGAGTCATGGGTGAGCTGCATGAAGGCGTCCTCGAGCGAGACCTCGTGCGGGACGAGCGCATGCACGGGGATGCCGGCGGCCAGCGCGCGGTCGCCGATCGTCGCGGCGTCGAGCCCCGTCACGTCGAGATCCTGAGGGTCCGGGCCGGACGTCACGGTGACGCCGTCGTCGACTAGGAGCCGGCCGAGCCGGCCGGCGTCCGGGGTGCGGACGTGCACGCTGGCCCCGGCGACGGTGCGGCGCAGCTCGTCGACGGACGTGTCGGCGATCAGGCGCCCCCGCCCGACGACGACGAGGTGCTCCGCCGTCAGCGCCATCTCCGAGATCAGGTGCGAGGAGACGAACACCGTCCGACCCTCCTCGGCGAGGTCCTTGAGCAGCGTGCGGATCCACAGGATCCCCTCCGGGTCGAGGCCGTTCACCGGCTCGTCGAGGAGGATCACGTCGGGGTCGCCCAGCAGCGCCGCGGCGATGCCGAGGCGCTGACCCATGCCGAGGGAGAACGCCCCGGCACGCTTGCGCGCGACGCTCGTCAGGCCGACCAGGTCGAGCACCTCGGTGATCCGACGGCGCGGGATGCCATTCGTGAGCGCGAGCGCGAGCAGGTGGTCGTACGCCGAGCGACCCGGGTGGATCGCCTTGGCCTCGAGCAGTGCACCGACCTCGTGCAGCGGCGCGGCGTGGTCGACGTACGCCTTCCCGCCGATCGTGACGCGACCGGAGTCGGGCCTGTCCAGGCCCATCATCATGCGCATCGTGGTCGACTTGCCGGCGCCGTTGGGCCCGAGGAACCCGGTGACGACGCCCGGCCGGACGGTGAACGAGAGCGAGTTGACGGCGCGGGTGGCGCCGTAGGACTTGGTGACCTGGTCGACGACGATCATGACGTCCGCCGACCGCGGTGCTGCGTGTGAGTCATGGGACCACTCTTGCCCTGATGTCCGCTCGCGTCGTCGTGCTGCGGCAGGAACCTGCCGCTCGCGGCTACTGCCGCGGCAGTAGCCCGCTCTCGTACGCGAGGACCACGAGCTGGGCACGGTCGTGCGCACCGACCTTCACCATGGCCCGGTTGACGTGCGTCTTGACGGTCAGGGGCGAGATCACCAGATCCGCGGCGATCTCGTCGTTCGAGGCGCCCGACGCCACGCGCCGCAGCACGTCACGCTCGCGGTCGGTGAGCCGCGCGACGAGCCCGCGCGCGACGGCGTCGTCGCCACCCGGGTGGGCGGCCGTCGACGCTCGGAGGCGGTCGATCAGCCCGCGGGCTGCGCGCGACGAGAGCGAGGAGCCGCCCGAGGCCACGACGCGGACGGCGTCGACAAGCTCGCGCGGCTCGGCGCCCTTCCCGAGGAACCCGTCGGCCCCTGCCGTCAGCGCGCGGTCGACGTAGTCGTCGGTCTCGAAGGTCGTGAGCACCAGCACGCGGACCGCGGCGAGCGTGGGGTCGGCGCGGATCAGGCGCGTCGCGTCGATCCCGTCGACACCGGGCATCCGCACGTCCATCAGCACGACGTCAGCACCGCTGCGGCGCGCGGCATCGACCGCCTCACGCCCGTCCGCCGCCTCGGCGACGACCTCGATGTCCGGCTCGCCCTCGAGGATGCCGCGCAGCCCGGCGCGGATGAGGGCCTGGTCGTCGGCGATCACGACGCGGATCATCGACCGGGACCCGTCGTCGGAGCGGCGGGGATGTGCGCCGCGACACGGAACGTGCCGTCCCGGTCAGCCCCGGCGACGAGGCTCCCGCCGATCGACTCGACCCGCTCCCGCATGCCGAGCAGACCGTTCCCGGTTCCCGGTCCGCCCGCGGCGGGCGCGGTCGGTGGCCACGTGGCGGGGTTGGAGACCACCAGCTCGAGACCGTCGGGCCCGTGGTCGAGACGCACGAGCACCGTTCCGCCGGCACCGTGCTTGTGCGCGTTGGTGAGCGCCTCCTGCACCACGCGGTACGCCGTCAGGTCGCACGCGGGATCGAGGGCGAGCGGTCGGCCTGTGGTGCTCGTCCGCACCGCGAGGCCGATCGCGGTGAACGAGCGGAGCAGGGCGTCGAGGTCGGCCAGCCCGGGCGCAGGAGGTTCGGCGCCCGGTCCGTCGTCCGCGGTGTCGGCGCGGAGCACCCGGAGAACGGCCCCGAGCTCGTCGAGGGCGGTGCGTGCGGCCCCCTGGACGTGCGTGAGCGAGTCTTCGGCCTGGTCGGGTGCGGTGCGGATGCTCCGCGCGGCCAGCCCCGCGTGCACGTTGATCACGGCGAGGTGATGGGCGACGACGTCGTGCAGCTCACGCGCGATCCGGACGCGCTCCTCGGTCACGCGCGCACGTGCGACGGCGTCCCGGGTCTCCTCGGCCCGGTCGGCGCGCTCCGCGAGAGCGGTCACGTAGGCGCGATGGTTGCGGACCGCGTCGCCGACCGCGGCGGCGAGCGCCGTCCAGACGACGACGATCAGCGTCGCCGGCTCGGTGGGTGGGCCCTGTGTCACGGTGCGTGCGGACAGGAACAGGACGGCGCCGGTGAGCGCGGCCGCGAGCAGCGTCCGCGTGCGGGTCGTCCTGACCGCCACGCTGTAGAGGCCGACCTCCGTCGCGACGAACAGCAAGGCGAGCGGGTGTCCGGTCACCGCCGCGAGGCTCGTCACGACGACGAGGAGGGCGAGCACGGCGGCCGGCCACCGGCGACGTGCACCGAGGCCGAGGCAGGCGAGCGCCGTGCCGGCGGTGATCGGCCAGGGCGCTCCGTCGAGGCTCGCGTGCACGCTCACGACGACGGCGAGGGCGACGCCGAGGCCGACGTCCGCACCGGACCGTGCGCGATTGCCACGCGCGGCCGCGCCGAACGACCCGGCACGCGTGGACGAGGAGGGCACCATGCGGTCAGGTGTACCAGCAGTCGGACGGTCCCAGCTGCCAGGGGGGCTCGGCTGCCCGGTCGTGCCCGCCGTCAGGGGCGAGCCGCGCACTCGGCGACGTCGGCACCGAGCAGCGCGCGCAGGGCGCGCTTGTCGACCTTGCCCGCGCCGTTGTGGGCCAGGGCGTCGAGGACCACGAGCTGGGTCGGCAGCTTGTAGCGCGCGAGCCGATGCGCGGCGTGCTGCCGCAGCAGGTCCAGGGTGATCTCCACCCCGTCGGCGCAGACGACCGCGGCCAGGACGGTCTCGCCCCACACCGGGTCCGGGACGCCGATCACGGCGACGTCCCGCACCCCGGGGACCTCGGCGAGCGCGCGCTCGACCTCGGTCGGGAAGATGTTCTCGCCGCCGCTGTTGATCATGTCCTTGATCCGACCGCAGATGGTGTAGTACCCGTCCTCGTCCCGGCGCGCGACGTCACCCGTGCGCAACCAACCCGGCTCGGCGAAGGCCTCCGCGGTCGCCGCCGGGTTCCGCCAGTAGCCGGAGCAGACGTTGGGTCCGCTGACCCAGATCTCCCCTGGGGCGCCGGGCCCCTCGACGTCCGCCCCGGTCCGGGGGTCGACGAGCCGCAGTGTCGTGTAGGGGAGGGGAAGACCGGCCGAGCACGGCCGAGCACGGACCTCGGCGAGCGGCAGGCAGGTCGCGGCGGGTGCCGTCTCGGTCATGCCCCACGACGGCTGCACGAGCAGCCCGTGCTCGGCGTACGTCTCGATGATCTTCTTCGGTACGGGTGCCCCGGCGATCAGTGCGACGCGGATGCCGGAGAGGTCGGCGTCCGCGAAACCGGGTTCGCGTGCCATGGCGGCGTACATGGCCGGGACGCCGAACAGTGTCGTGATGCGGTGCTCGCGCAGGTCGGCCAGCACGCGCGCCGCGTCGAAGCCGCGCCGGATCACGAGCGTCCCGGCACGGGCGAGGGTCCGGAGCGCGAAGGCGTTGAGCCCGCCGATGTGGAACATGGGCGCGACGGCCAGGTGGACGTCGCCGGTGCGGCAGTCGGTCGCGAGGTCGACGTTCGCGCCGCTCCACCACAGGTTTCCGTGCGTCAGCACCACCCCCTTGGGCAGGCCCGAGGAACCGGAGGTGTACACGAGGAGCGCGACGTCGTCCGCGCGGCACGGGACGCGCGCGGGGACGGGGCCGCCGTTCGCGACTGCCGCTGAGAGCGCGACCCACGGCAGCGGGTCCGGCAGCTCGCTCGCGGCGGGAAGAGCGGCGTCGAGCGCCTCGCCGAGCGCGAGCGGGTCGGAGTCGATCAGCAGCCACCGGGACACCCGGAGCTGGGACGCGGCTCGCTCCACGGTGACCCGGTGGGCAGGCTCGGCGATCACGGTGTGCGGGTCGCAGTCCGCGAGCACGCCGGCGACCTCCTGCGCGGCGAGGCGGAAGTTCACCGGGACGAAGATCGCCCCGAGGTGGCTGCACGCGAGCAGCGCCGTGACGAGGGTCGGGCTGTTGCGACCGACGTAGGCGACCCGGTCGCCCGCACGGACACCTCCGGACGCCAGTGCCGCGGCAAGTGCACCGGTGCGCAGGTGGAGGTCCGCCGCGGTGGTGACGACGCCGTCGTAGACCAGCGACCGGGTGGCGGGCGCCCGGCGAGCGACGTGCTCGAGGGCGGCCGCGGGGCCCACGTCGGCCGGGTTCATCAACGCTCCTGGAGGATCAGTCTCGGACGGGGGAGAGGTGTCGGGCGGGGCGGTCGGTGTCGAGCGGGAGATCGACGTCGAGCGGGCGAGCTCGCCGGTCGGCGGTGCGCCGCCGGTGCACGGTGGTGGGTCCGGCACCGGCGGCGCGCCTGGAGCGCGACGTCGTCAGGCGACGGCGACGGACTCTCTGGTCGGTGCAGCCAGTGCGTCCTGGTGCGCCTTCTGGACCCGGGTGAACACCGCCGTCAGGACGGCGCCGACGACGGCCAGGGCGATCGCGATCTGGAACGCGATCGTGAAGTCGCCGTGGTGCGCCTTGCCCATGTCGGCGGCGAGCTTCGGCGCGAAGTACGCCGCGACCGAGTACGCCGTGAACATGATCCCGTAGTTGATGCCCTGGAACCTGGGACCGAAGTTCTTCATCGTGAGCGCGGGGAACACGCCCATGACGCCTCCGAAGCACAGGCCGAGGCCGACGATCCCGACCGCGAACCCGA
>JAKBFW010000044.1:0-15738 GCA_021833345.1 Pseudomonadota bacterium
GGCGATGAACCCGTAGCCCTTCTCAGCGTTGAACCACTTGACAGCACCCTGTGCCATGTTCCAGTCCTTCTGTCCATCCGGTGGCGACGCCAGGCACAGCACCGTGGCGTCGTGCCGCAATGCCTTGCCCCACGTCCTGCACCGGGTGGACCAGCCCGCACGGGCTGGCGGTGCCACTGCCTGTCGTGGCGCCGGTCGAGCGTCAGTTCGTCACTGCAACACGCACGATCTTGGCATGTACCGGGGTTCGAGCGCCATCGTTTCCTGCACGTGCATTCGACCGAGGAAGCCCGCCGCGCGGCCTGGAGGGCAGATCAGCGCGGCGTGTCGTCCCCGCCCTGCTGCGCGAGGAAGCGCTCGAACTCCGCACCGATCTCGTCGGCCGTCGGGATCTGCGTCGGATCCGACAACAGGTTCGACCGCACCCGACCCTCGGTGAACGCGTCGTACTGCTGCTCGAGCGCACGCACCACCGCACCGACCTCGGCGGACGCCTCGATCTGCCGCTCGATCTCGGCGAGCGCCTCACGGGCCGGCTTCTCGAGGGCCTGCACGTTGAGCTCGAGACCGGTCGCGCGCTCGACCGCCTGGAGTGCGGTGATGCTGGCTTGCGGGTACGAGGACTGCGCGAGGTAGTGCGGGACGTGCACCGCGAAGCCCATCGCGTCGTGGCCCGACTGGCCGAGCCGCAGCTCGACGAGCGCGGCCGCACTCGCGGGCACCTGCACCGTGCCGAGCCAGGAGACGTGGTCCGCCACGAGCTCGGCCCGAGTCGCGTGGGCGGTGAACGACAACGGCCGGGTGTGCGGGATGCCCATCGGTATCCCGTGGATCCCGACAGTCAGGGGGACGTCGAACCGCTCCACGAGCTGTCGGACGGCGGCGGCGTAGCGCTCCCACTGGACGTCGGGCTCGACGCCGTGGAGCAGCAGGAACGGGCGGCCGGCCGCGTCGGGCACGACGTCCAGCACCAGCTCCGGCTCCTCGTACGAGCTCCAGGTGGTGGAGTCGAAGACCATCGTCGGACGCCGCGAGCGGTAGTCGACCAGCTGGTCGACGTCGAAGGTCGCCAGCCTGCGGGAGCCGAAGGACTCCTGCAGGTGATCGGTCGCCACCTGCCCGGCTCCGCCGGCGTCGACGAATCCGTTGACGACGTGCAGCAGCACCGGGCCGACCCCGGCGACCTCCTCGGAGCTCTGCCGCAGGTCGGCCGCGACGTCCTCGTCGACCTCGTAGATCTGGTTCGGGTCACGCATGGTTCACCCTCCGGTGCAACGGGCGGCACAAGCCGACGGACCTCGCCGCTCGCGGGATGGGTCCCGCGAGTCGTGTAACGCCCGCGACGTCCCTCGACATTCCGCCCAGCCAGACCCGGCAGACCCCGCGGGTGCCGCGGGTGCGGCGGGTGCGGCGGGTGTCGGATAATGGACAACCCCCTGCTGAGCGCCGGGGCCAAGCGCGACATCCACGAGCGGGAGCGATCGGTTGACAGGCAGGGACGCGGATGTGCAGGGGCGGCTCCAGCAGGAGCTCGAGGCGGAGCAGGCGGTCGTCGACGTGCTCTACGCACGGCTCGACGCGCTGCGCGCGCAGACCCGCGAGCGGCTACGCGCGGTGCGGAGGACCGGGCCGTCGGGATCCCCGCAGAACCGGAGCGAGCGTGACGCGTTCGCGACGCTCTACGAGGACCGCCTCGCGCAGCTGGAGGCTGTCGAGGACAGGCTGGCGTTCGGCCGGCTCGACCTCACCGACGACTCGGCGCACTACATCGGCCGCATCGGGCTGAACGACGAGGACCACACCTCGTTGCTCACCGACTGGCGTGCGCCGGCGGCCCAGGCGTTCTACCGCGCCACCGCGGCACATCCCGACGGGGTCACGCGGCGGCGGCACCTGGTCTCGCGGGGCAGGGTCGTGACCGGGGTCGAGGACGAGGTTCTCGACCTTTCCCTGCTGGTCGAGGGCTCCGCAGGGCAGAGCACCCACGCAGGCGCCGTGCTCGCTGGTCTCTCGGGCGAGGGTGCCCTGCTTGCCGCCCTCGCCGCCGGGAGAACCGGACACATGGGTGACATCGTCGCGACGATCCAGGCCGAGCAGGACGCGATCATCCGGTCCGAGCTCGCCGGGGCGCTCGTCGTCCAGGGCGGCCCGGGCACGGGGAAGACCGCGGTCGCCCTCCACCGCGCCGCCTACCTGCTCTACGCGCACCGCCGCCTGCTGGAGCGCTCCGGCGTCCTCCTGATCGGCCCGAGCCGCACGTTCCTGCACTACATCGACCAGGTGCTGCCGTCCCTCGGGGAGACCGGCGTCGTCACCACGACGATCGCCGACCTGTTCCCCGGGGTGTCGGCCCGCGGCGACGAGAACCCGGCGGCGACGGCAGTCAAGGGGCGACTCACGATGGCACGCGTCGTCGAGCGCGCTGTGCGGCAGCGTCAGCGGGTGCCGCAGACCGAGACCGAGGTCCGGGTCGACGGGCGGACGATCGTGATCAGGCCGGCCGACGTCCAGGCCGCGATGAGTCGGGCGCGCCGGCACCCTCGGCCGCACAACCTGGCACGCGTCACCTTCGTCCGCGAGATGCTGCAGCGGCTCGGTGAGCAGTACGTCGCGCAGCTCGGGTACCCGATCGCGCCGGAGGAGCGCGGCGAGATCATCGACGAGCTCCGGACGACCCGAGAGATCCGGATCGCCCTCAACCTCGCGTGGATGCCCTTGACGCCGGAGAAGCTCATCGACGACCTTCTCAGCCGACCGCACCGCCTCGAGGCCGCGGCACCCGAGCTCAGCGCCGAGGAGCGGGCTCTCGTGCTCCGCGCTCCCGGATCGCCGTGGACGGAGTCGGACGTCCCGCTCCTCGACGAGGCGGCGGAGCTGCTCGGCGAGGACGACCAGGCGTCGCGGGCGCTCGCGCACGCGGACGCGGAGCGTCGGGCCGGCGAGCTCGACTACGCGCGTCAGGTCCTCGAGTCGACGGGAAGCAACGGGATCGTCTCGGCCGAGGTCCTCGCAGACCGCTTCACGAGCACCGGACCTGCGCTGACGACGGCCGAGCGCGCCGCGGCCGATCGTTCGTGGACCTACGGTCACGTCGTCGTCGACGAGGCCCAGGAGCTGTCCGCCATGGCGTGGCGCATGCTGCTGCGCCGGGTACCCACCCGGTCGATGACCGTCGTCGGCGACGTCGCTCAGACGTCGTCCTCGGCGGGGTCACGATCGTGGCGGGCGAGCCTCGACCCGGTGCTCCGCCGGTCCTGGCGCTTGGCCGAACTCACGGTCAACTACCGGACGCCCGTGGCGATCGCCGACGCGGCACAACGCATGGCGATCGCCGCACACCTGCCCGTCAGCACCGTGACATCGGCGCGCACCACGCCTGACTCGCTCGTGATCGACCGGGTCGAGCCGGGCGCGGCGCCCGCTGCCGCGCTCACCGCCGCCGCGATCCACCACGTGCGCGCGGCGCTGGACTCCGTGGCGGACGACACCGGCACCGGCCGGGTCGCGGTGATCGGTACCGCGGCCGACCTCGAGGGGATCCGTTCGGTCGTCGCGACCGACGATCTCCTCGGCTCGCGCGCGAGAAACCCGCAGGCCGGCCGCGGAGTGGATCTCGACGCGCCCCTGACCCTGCTGACACCGCGGCAGAGCAAGGGTCTCGAGTTCGACGTCGTCGTGCTGGTCGAACCTGCGCACGTCCTCGAGGCGGGCGCCGGCGACCTCTACGTCGCGATGACGAGACCCACCCGGCAGCTCCGGGTCGTGCACGGCTCTCCGCTTCCCGACGGGTTCGTGGTGGGCGCCTGACCGGCCGGGCTCACGAACCTGCGCACGCAATCTGACCGATCAGCGCGAGACCCTCGCGGTCACCAGGTCCGAGCTCGGTCACCGCTCCCGCCCGGGGCGCCATCAGCTCGGTCGGGTCGTCGACGTGGTCGAGGCCGACGACGTGCGCCAGCTCGTGGGTGACGATCGCCCGGGCGCTCGCGTAGCCACCGGGGCGGCCCAGGATCGTCGTGAGGTCCGGGGCATCGAGCAGGACGCGCCCGGCAGCGAGGAACGAGCCGTCCCCGCGAGGTGCGGGGACGACGTCCGAGCCCCCGACCCCGACCACCTCGCCCCCGAGCTCGGGCGACGCCGTCGCGTCCGACCAGGCGAAGAGCACGGGCGCCCACCCCCCGCCGTACCGCGGCTGGATGGGAGACCGGTCCTCGACGAGGGGCTCGTCCGTGGTCCCGAGCGACTCGAAGGACAGCCCCGTCGCTCCCTGGACGGACGCGACGGCGTCGGCGATCAGCCGGTCGGACTCCGGCGGCGCTCCCACCGGCCTCGTGACGTACCGGATCGGGACGCACGGGTCGTAACCGACCGGCACGCCGGCGGAGCCCGTGTGCTCGAACGCGTACGAGCCCGTCGTCGTGACCGGGACGGCGGGGAGCAGTCGCTGTCCGTCGGCCGACCCTGCCGGCACCACCGTCACGCGCCCGTCGATCCACACGATGTTCCGCGGTCCGCTGATGTCGAACAGCGTGGTCAGCACCCCGGTCGACCACAGCAGACCGACCACCGCGAGCGCGAGCAGGACCAGCAGGACCGGGTTGACGCGCGGGAGGTGGCGCTCCCGCCCACGCGGAACGATCTCCGACGCCGTCACCCGACCAGCCGATCGCCACCTGACACGGGAGTCGACCTGGCGCCGGCGCCGCGACGACCTCATCACCGAACCAGTGTGGCAGCGAGGACGATCGGCGGTGCTCCGTCCGAGGGACGGGACTCACTTGGGACCTGGCACGGTCCAGGGGCACCATAGGGGCGTGCTACGCGCCCTCCTTCTCGAGAACCTCCATCCGCTCGCCACCGAGATCCTGACCGCTCAGGGGATCGAGGTGATCAACCGCACCGGCGCGCTCGACGAGAACGAGCTGATCTCCGCGCTCGACGGGGTGCACCTGCTCGGCATCAGGTCCAAGACCCAGGTCACCGCGAGAGTGCTCGAGAACGCTCACGACCTGATCGGTCTCGGGGCCTTCTGCATCGGCACCAACCAGATCGACCTCGGGACCGCGGCGCGGCGGGGCGTCGCGACGTTCAACGCGCCGTTCTCGAACACCCGGTCGGTCGTGGAGATCGCGCTGGCCGACATCATCTCGTTGACCCGACGCCTGACGGTCTTCGACCGCGAGATGCACGAGGGGATCTGGAACAAGTCGGCCATCGGGGCGCACGAGGTCCGCGGCAGGACCCTCGGGATCATCGGGTACGGCAACATCGGCACCCAGCTGTCGGTGCTCGCCGAGAACCTTGGGATGTCCGTCGTCTTCTACGACACCTCCGAGAAGCTGGCGCTCGGCAACGCCCGACGGCTGGGCTCGATGGACGAGCTGCTCGACGTCGCCGACATCGTGACCTTGCACGTCGACGGACGCAGCGGCAACGCCGGCCTCTTCGGTGCGGACCAGTTCGCGCGGATGCGACCCGGGTCGATCTTCCTGAACCTCTCGCGCGGGTTCGTCGTCGACTACGCGGCGCTCCGCGACGCGATCCTGTCGGGCCACGTCACCGGCGCAGCGGTCGACGTCTTCCCGGTCGAGCCCAAGCGCAAGGGCGACCCGTTCGACTCGGAGCTGCGCGCGCTGCCGAACGTCATCCTCACGCCGCACACCGGCGGCTCGACCGAGGAGGCGCAGGAGGCGATCGGGCGCTTCGTCGCGACCAAGCTGCGTGACTACCTGACGACCGGGTCGACGACTCTCAGCGTCAACCTGCCCAACCTCGCGCTCGAGCAGGCGTCCGGCGCCCATCGCCTCGCGTTCCTGCACCACAACACCCCTGGCGTCCTCGCCGCGGTGAACGCGATGCTGGCAGATCACGACGTCAACATCGAAGGCCAGCTCCTCGCCACCCGGGGTGAGATCGGCTACGTGGTCACGGATGCCGACTCCGGGCTCGACCCCGCGGTCGCACGGTCGGTCGCGGAGGCGCTGACCGGCCATCCGCAGTCGATCCGCCTGCGAGTCCTCTCCTGACACGACGGAGCTCCTGACACGACGGAGCGCGCGGTGCGGTGGCTCCGGGCCCTCGCACCGCGCGCTCCGTCGTGTCTCGCGCTCCGTCATGTCACGGTTCGTCCACCGGCGCGATCGACGCCTCGGTGGGCGACCCCGTGCTCAGGCCGAGCCCGCGCGGCGCCGGAACGTCCGCTGCGACGGACCCGTCGTCTCGGCGCCGTGGACGTTGCCCGTGTTGCGTTGACCGTCGCCGGTCCGGTGCGCGGCCGCGTTCTTTCGGTCCAGCGCCTCCCGGAACTTCGCCTTGGCGTCCTGAGCGGGCGCCGTCTCGGCGTGCTCGTCGTCCTGCTGCGCCATGGTGATGCCTCCTGATCCGTACCCGACGGCCGAAGATCGACGGCCTCGGCACTAGCCTGACGATTCATCGTCGTCGGCGCCAATCCATATCACCGGGACGAGTCCGGGTCGCGCGTGGCGGCGTCCGCGCTCGTCAGGCGAGCAGGAGCGCCCGCAGCTCGTCAACGGTCCCGACGACGTGATCCGCACCCGCCGCCACGAGCTCGCCGTCGGCGGCGAAACCCCAGCCGACCCCGATCGCGACGAGACCGTTCTCGTGGGCGCCCTCGATGTCATGACGCCGGTCGCCGACCATGACCACTCGCGCGCGATCCGTGACGCCGACACGCTCGAGCACGTCCGCGACGACCTCGCCCTTGGTCGTCGTCACCGGGTGGCGGATGCCTCCGATCACCGCGAAGCGCGAGTCGAGCCCGAAGTGCACGAGGGTCTCGACCCCCTGGCTCTCCGGCTTTGCCGTCGCGAGCGCGAGTGTCGCCCCCGCCTCGACGAGAGCCTCCAGGAGCGCGTCGATCCCCGGGATGAGCACCGCCTGGTACAGCCCGACGGCGGTGTGCCGCTCACGGTAGGCAGCCACGACGGCGTCGACCTCCGACGGCGGGACCCCGAGCCGGTCGAGGTTGTCGGCGATGCCGGGTCCGATCACCCAGGAGAGGTCGACGTCATCAGGCACCGGACGCCCGATCTGGGCCAGTGCATACCGGTACGAGCCCGTGATCCCGACGAACGGGTCCGTCAGCGTACCGTCGAGGTCAAGCATGATGTGGTCGTAGCGCACCGGATGAACCTATCTCGCGCTCGACCCGGGGATCGCCACGCACCTCTCGCCGCTGCGCGTCCGCCCGGCTGGCGTAGCGTCGTCCCATGCACATCGCGGCCGCCGACCGGTACGACTCGATCCCGTACAGGCGTGCGGGTCGCAGCGGTCTGAGTCTGCCGACGATATCTCTCGGGCTCTGGCAGAACTTCGGTGAGCGCGACCCGTTCGACCGGCAGCGCGAGCTCCTGCTCCATGCGTTCGACCGCGGGGTCACGCACCTGGACCTGGCGAACAACTACGGGCCGCCGCCCGGATCGGCCGAGACCTCGCTCGGTCGGGTACTCGCCCAGGACCTGCGGTCCTACCGGGACGAGCTCGTCATCTCGACCAAAGCGGGTTATCGACAGTGGCCCGGGCCGTACGGCGACGGCGGGTCGCGCGCCTACCTCCTGCGCTCGCTCGACCAGTCGTTGCACCGCCTCGGCCTCGACCACGTCGACGTCTTCTACAGCCACCGGTACGACCCCAGCACGCCCCTCCCGGAGACCCTCGGCGCCCTCAAGACGGCGGTCGACTCGGGTCGAGCGATCTACGCGGGCATCTCGTCGTACTCCGCTCGCAGGACCGCCGAGGCGCTCGAGGTCGCGGCCGACCTCGGCCTCGAGCTCACGCTGCACCAGCCGTCCTACTCGATGCTCAACCGCTGGATCGAACGTCCCGACGCGAGCGGGCAGTCGCTCCTCGACGTCGTCGGCGGGGCCGGCCTCGGCACGATCGTGTTCTCGCCGCTGGCCCAGGGCATGCTGACCGACCGGTATCTCGACGGGGTGCCTGCGGGTTCCCGAGCGGCCCGGGGCGGGCCGCTGCAGCCTGGCTTCCTGAACCCGGAGAACCTCAGGCACATCCGTGCGCTCGACTCGGTCGCACGGCGCCGCGGACAGTCCCTCGCACAGCTCGCACTCGCCTGGGCGCTACGTGACCCGCGCATCACAGCGGTGCTCCTCGGTGCCAGCAGTCCCGCCCAGCTCGACGAGAACCTGGCGGCCCTGGACAACCTCGACCTCTCGGCACAGGAGCTGGCCGAGATCGACGAGCACGCCGTGGAGGCTGGGATCAACATCTGGGCGCCGCGATCCAGCGACCTGTGAGCCTCCGATCGCGGAACGCGCTCGAGAGGGTCAGGGCGGTGCGGTGACGTGTTACCGCCTAGTAACTTACGGTTCCGTAGGTTAGGCTCGGGAACGTGATGCCGTACACGGAACGCCCCTGGTTGGCGTCCTACTCCCCCGCAGTCCCCGCCGACGTCGAGATCCCGGACGAGCCGGTGTCGCGCGCGCTGACGAGAACAGCCGCCGCGCTCCCCGACCGGGTCGCCGTCGACTTCGAGGGACGGACCACGACCTACCGCGAGATCGCTGCGCAGGTCGATCTGGCCGCAGGTGCGCTCGTCGCGTTGGGCGTCCGGCCCGGCGACCGCGTCGCGATCGCTCTCCCCAACTGCACCTCCCACGTGGTGGCGTTCTACGCGGTGCTGCGGATCGGTGCGGTCGTCGTCGAGCACAACCCGCTCTACACCGCGAGCGAGCTTGCCCACCAGCTCTCCGACAGCGGGTCGACAGTCGTCGTCTGCTGGGAGAAGGCCGCTGCGCGCGTGCTCGAGGTCCGCGACCGGACCCAGGTGCGGACCGTCCTCTCGGTGGACGTCAGTCGGGACCTCCCGCTGACGAAGCGGCTCGCGCTCCGTCTTCCCGTCGCCCGCGCGCGAGCGGTGCGTGCGGCACTCTGCGCCCAACGACCCGCCGGCGCGCTCAGCTGGCACGACGTCGTCGCGCATGCCACGCCGATTCCGACAGACCTCCCGGAACCGCTTGCAACAGACATCGCACTACTCCAGTACACCGGGGGCACGACCGGTACGCCGAAGGGCGCCGTGCTGACCCATCGGAACTTGGTGGCCAACGCCATCCAGGGCGCCGTGTGGACAGGTGTCCGCCAGGGCGAGGAGCGGATCATCGGTGCGCTGCCCTTCTTCCACGCCTTCGGTCTCACTCTCTGCCTCACGTTCGCGACGCGCGTCGGCGCCACGCTCGTCGCGTTCCCGAAGTTCGACGCCGAGTCCGTCCTCGCCAGCCAGCGACGCCACCCGGCCACGTTCATGCCTGGCGTGGCGCCCATGTACGAGCGCCTCGCCCAGCTCGCCGAGCGACGACACGTCGACCTGAGCTCGATCCGCCTCGGCATCGCCGGCGCGATGCCGATCCCGGCCGCGACAGCAGAGCTCTGGGAGCGCGTCACGGGCGGGCTCCTGATCGAGGGCTACGGCATGACCGAGACCTCCCCGGTGGCGCTCGGCAACCCGTGCACCGATCAGCGTCGACCCGGCATGCTCGGCCTGCCGTTCCCGAGCACCGAGATGCGCGTGGTGGACGTCGACGACTCATCCGTCGACGTCGCCCCGGGCGAGCGTGGCGAGCTGCTCGTCCGCGGGCCCCAGGTCTTCGCGGGGTACTGGCAGCGACCGGAGGAGACCGCCGAGGTGCTCCTTCCCGACGGCTGGCTGCGAACGGGTGACGTCGTGGTCGTCGAGGACGACGGTTTCACGCGGCTCGTCGATCGCACGAAGGAGATGATCGTGACCGGCGGGTTCAAGGTGTACCCGTCACAGGTGGAGGATCGGCTCCGCCTCATGCCCGGTGTCGCGGACGTCGCCGTCGTCGGCATGCCCGGCGGAGACCTCGGCGAGAAGGTCGTCGCCGCGGTCGTTCTCGCAGCGGACGCCACCGGCGTCGATCTCGCCGCGATACGCGAGTGGGGTGCCGAGCACCTTGCCCGCTACGCCCTGCCGCGCGAGCTCGTGATCCTGCAGGAGCTGCCCCGGTCAGCGATCGGCAAGGTCCTGCGACGCATGGTGCGTGACCAGCTTGCGAGCACTGCCAGCGCAACCGCCTGACCCGAGCAGCGACGCGGGCCGCAACGGATCCGACAGGCTCGTCGGCGGTGACGGCTTCCCCACCGCCGGCGGTGTTCCGGGGGTCACGGGCTGTCGACGGCCTCGGCAGCCATGCCACCGATCGACGCGCGTTCGGCATCCCGCTCGGACCGGAGCACGGTGATCGCCGCCTCGAAGTCCTCGAGCGAGCTGAAGGCCTGATAGACACTCGCGAATCGCAGGTACGCGACCTCGTCGAGCTCCCGCAGTGGTCCGAGGATCGAGAGACCGATCTCGTACGCATCGAGCTCGGCGCTGCCGTTGGCACGGAGCGCCTCCTCGACGCGTTGGGCGAGGAGCGCGAGGTCGTCCTCGCTCACCGGGCGCCCCTGGCAGGCCTTGCGGACACCGTTGACGATCTTCTCGCGACTGAACGGCTCACTCGCGCCCGATCGCTTCACGACGGACAAGCTCGCCGTCTCGACAGTCGTAAATCGTCGGTTGCACGCCGGGCACTGGCGCCGACGCCGGATCGACGACCCGTCGTCAGAGGTGCGCGAGTCGACGACTCGAGAGTCGCCGTGCCGACAGAACGGACAGTGCACCGAAGGCCCCTCACTCAGTCGTCGCGACCCACCACCGCGCCAGGCTCGCCGCGTCGCTCGCTATCGTGCCACCCGGGCAACCGCGCGATGCCCGAAATCCTACATCTAGGGGCCGTCTGGATCGCCTACCACAACATGTTGATCGACTCTATGTCCAGCAGGCCCCCGACGCAAGGTCACGGCCGAGCTCGGCGATCGATGTATCGGCGAACCCGACACCGCGAGTCTTCGCAGCGCCGTCTCGTCGCCGCGAAGAACGTCACCCGCGCGCGGCCGATGCGATCTCTCAACCGAGCGCTGGGACGAGGATCTGCTCTCCGGCCCGCAGGTCGACCGACGACATCCGATTGAGCTCCTCGAGACGGATCACGACGTCGCGGATGTCCTCCCCCGGGGTCGTCACGCGTGACGCGATCTGCCACAGGGTGTCGCCGGTGGCGACCGTGTACACCTCGACCCGGAGCGGACCGCTGTCATCTGCGGCGGCCGCTCGGCCCGCGAGAAGGACGACACCGAGGGTGAGGACGGCGACCAGCACCACCGCACGACGACCACGCGCGGTCAGCCTCATCCGGCGCGAGAGAACCGGGTCGCCGCTCGACCGCGACATCCCGGCGCGACCCGGTCCGACTGCGCCGAGGTTCTCCGACCGCGCGCCGCCGAGCACGGGGCGCCCGGGGCAGACACCCGCGCCGCCCGAATGGAGCGAGACTGCCACTGCACTCATCGTCATTCCTCTCCATCGTCGGTCGACATCCGTCATCCCGGTCGTCGAACACGTGTACATCGAACACCTGTACGACTTTTTACCACCACGATCCGACTTCTGTCGAGACACGCTCGAACACCTGTTTGATCCGGCACCCGTTCCGCCCTAGGCTCTCGGACGAAGGACAGCGGATCACGAGCCACTGACATGCGCCCTGATCGGGCGACCGGGACGGCGGCCGGTCGCCCGGAACGGAGCCGGACGAAGGAGAGCGCGATGGCGACAGACGGGAACCCCCCGCTCGGGGAGTCGGCACGCACCGAGGTCGCGATCGCGTCGGTGCACGCCCTCCCGGACGGTTCCGCGGGTGCCGACGGGCTCACGCCACGCCAGCGGCTCGTGCTCGACACGATCCGGAGCTCGGTCGAGCGCCGCGGCTATCCGCCGAGCATGCGTGAGATCGGCGACGCCGTCGGCCTCACGAGCCCGTCGAGCGTCAAGCACCAGCTCACGACCCTCGAGCGGAAGGGCTACCTGCGCCGCGACCCGAACCGTCCGCGCGCGATCGAGGTGATGCACCCGGACGACTCACGCGGGATCGCCCCGCTCGCCGGACGACCGTGGTCGCGGGACGACCACCTCGGAGACCTCGGCGTCGACACGCTGGCGCTGCACGACGGGACGCCGACGCCCTCGTACGTCCCGGTGGTCGGCCGGATCGCGGCCGGTGGGCCGATCCTCGCGGAGCAGGTCGTCGAGGACGTGTTCCCGCTCCCCCGCCAGCTCGTCGGGGACGGCGATCTGTTCCTGCTCCGGGTCGCCGGCGACTCGATGATCGACGCCGCCATCTGCGACGGCGACTGGGTCGTCGTCCGCCGCCAGCCGGTCGCGGAGAACGGGGAGATCGTGGCTGCGATGATCGACGGCGAAGCGACCGTCAAGACGTTCCGACGACGCGACGGGCACGTCTGGCTCATGCCGCACAACCCCGCGTACGAGCCGATCCCCGGCGACGAGTCGCTGATCCTCGGCCGGGTCGTGAGCGTGCTGCGCAGCCTCTGACTCACATCCAGCCGAGGGCGCCGCATGGGCCAACCGGGCCCGGCCTCGGTCGAGCGACCGCCCGGTCGGGCCCGGGCTCGACCGGGCGGTCGCTCGACCGCCACGGCTTCAGGCAACTGCAGACGGTTCAGAGGCCGAACCGGTGTGCGATCGTGCGCATCGTCTCGGCCGACCGCATCAGCCCGCCGAGCTCACGCGCGGACAGCGGGACCTCGAGGCGCTCCCCGACACCGCTGCGCCCGACGATCGCCGGCACCGACAGGCAGACGTCGGAGATCCCGTAGTAGTCCTGCAGCAGGGACGAGACGGGTAGAACCCGGTTCTCGTCGTGCAGCACCGCCTCGATGATGCGCGAACCAGCGAGCGCGACGGCGTAGTTCGTGGCCCCCTTGCCGGCGATGATCCGGTAGGCCGAGTCGATCACCTCGTGCGTGATCGCGTCGCGAGCCGCCTCGTCCAGCCCGGTGGTCCCCCCCGGACCCCGCCAGTCGAGCAGCGGCACACCACCGATGGACGCCGAGCTCCACAGCGGCAGCTCGGAGTCCCCGTGCTCACCCGCGATGTAGGCGTGGACGTTCTGCACGGCGACGCCGCACCGCTGTGCGACGAGGTAGCGCAGTCGCGAGGAGTCCAGCACGGTGCCCGATCCGAACAGCTGGTTCGCCGGGAGGTCGGAGATCTTCAGCGCCGCGTAGGTCACGATGTCGACGGGATTCGTCACCATCACGAAGACGGCGTCCGGCGCGACCTCGACGAGAGCGGGAAGGATCTTCCCGACCAGGGAGATCGTCGCCTCGGCCAGGTCGATCCGCGACTGCCCGGGCCTCTGCTTGGCGCCTGCCGTCACGACGACCACGTCCGCGTCCGCGCACACCGCGATGTCGTCCGACCCCACGACCTCAGCCATCGGCATGAACTGGATGCCGTGTCCCAGGTCCAGCGCCTCGGCCTCGACCTTGGCAGCGTTGATGTCGTACAGCGCGACGGTTCGCGCCGCGCCGCGCATCAGTGCGGCGTACGCGATGGTCGACCCGACCGCGCCGGCCCCGACGACAGCCAGCTTCGTCGTTCGTCGTTCCGCTCGGGGGTCGTGCGGTGCGGGATTCAGGTCGAGCTCGTCGGAGTCGTTGGTCTCGCTCACAGGGGGGCCTCTCGGTCGGGAGCGCCGGCGGAACGGCTCGATGGTGAGAGGCCCGCACCGGCGAACCCGCCGCGGGCCTCCCGCGCGTTCAGGATAGTGCGGCGAGCCGACGCAATGCGGCGAGCGCGACTCCCCGATCGGTGGTCCGCCAGAACGGCGGAAGAGAGCGGGCGAGGAACTCGCCGTACCGCGCGGTGGCGAGCCTCGGGTCGAGCACCGCGACCACGCCACGGTCCTCGGTCGTCCGGATCAGGCGCCCGGCGCCCTGGGCGAGCAGCAGCGCGGCGTGCGCGGCGTGCACCGCCATGAACCCGTTGCCGCCGGCCGCGTTCGCAGCGTCCGACCGCGCCGATCGGACGGGGTCGTCCGGCCGCGGGAACGGGATCCTGTCGATCAGGACGAGGCGGCACGTCGCACCGGGGACGTCGACACCTTGCCAGAGCGAGAGCGTGCCGAAGAGGCAGGTCGGCTCGTCGTCCGCGAACGCCCTCACGAGGGTGGGAAGCTGGTCGTCGCCCTGCGCGAGCACGGGCACGTCGAGACGCTCACGCATGGCCTCCGCCACGAGCTGTGCCGCACGCCGGGACGAGAACAGGCCGAGTGTGCGGCCGCCCGCCGCACCGATGAGCTCGGCGATCTCGTCGAGCTGCGCCTCGGTCGCCGCCTCACGACCCGGAGGTGGCAACGACGTCGCGATGTAGAGGATCCCCTGTCGCGGGTAGTCGAACGGACTCCCGACGTCGAGCCCACGCCACCGCACGACCGGCTCCTCGCCCGCCTCCGGGTCCGGCCCGCGCACGAGGCCGACGGAACGTGCCACCACGTCGAACGAGCCCCCGAGCGAGAGCGTCGCCGAGGTGAGCACCGTCGACCGCCCGGCGAGGAGCTGGCTCCGGATCAGCCCACTGACGTTGAGGGGTGCCGCGTGCAGACGTGGCACCCCGGCGTCGCGCCGGTTCGACTCGTCCGCGCGCGAGCACCACAGCACGTCGAGCCCCGTCCCGTCGACCGGCGCACCGACGATGCGTTCGGCGATCTCGAACACCGCGAGCATCGCCGCCGCCGCCATCCGGACACCTCCCGTGGAGTCGGCGCCGTCGCTGCCCGAGCGGCCCTGACCGGGGTCCGGTCGCAGCGCACTGACGAGGCCCCGGGCCGCGTCCCGGACGACGGAGACCGCGTCGCGGACGGCGTCCGGCAACCCCCTGGCCAGGCGACCCTCCGGCACGTCGATCAGCGCAGCGCCCAGCGCAGCGGCTGCCGAGTCGAGGTCGGTGGTCGGCAGGCCTCCGTGCCGCCGTGCGAGCCGCCCGGCGTGCTCGAGGCTCGCGACCGAGAGCTCGACCGTGGCCTGGGCGGTCACCCGGTCCGTGAGCTCGTGCGCCTCGTCGACGATGAGGACCTCGTGCTCCGGGAGCACGTTCGGCGAGCCCGCTGCGGCGATGCCGAGCATCGCGTGGTTCGTGACGACGACGTCCGCCTCCTTCGCGTGCGTCCGCGCACGCTGCGGGAAGCAGTCGTCGAGCAGGGCGCACCGCGCACCGAGGCACTCGAGCGCGGTCACCGAGACCTGGCGCCACGCGCGATCGCTCACCCCGGGGACGAGGTCGTCGCGGTCACCCGTCGCCGTCTCCTCGGCCCACTCGCGCAGCCGCACGACCTGCGCGCCGAGATCCGCAACGGCACCTCGCGCGGTCCGCCCGACGACGGCCGGGTGCTCCGCCGCACCCGGGTGCTCGGAGGCGGCCGCCAGATCGAACAGCGTGCCCGGCTCGTCCGGGGGGTAACCACCCGCGAGCTTCTGAAGGCAGAGGTAGTTGTGCCAGCCCTTGAGCAGAGCGATGACCGGGGCGCGTGGCAACCTCGGTGCGACGGCGGCCGCGACCAGCGGCAGGTCGCGGGTGATGACCTGACGCTGCAGCGCGAGCGTCGCCGTCGACACCACGACCCGCTCCGACGCGAGCACGGCGTGGCGGACCGCCGGCACGAGGTAGCCGAGAGATTTCCCGGTTCCCGTCCCGGCCTGCACGAGGAGGTGCTCGCCCGCCTCGATGGAGGCGGTCACGGCGCTCGCCATCTCGTGCTGACCGTCGCGTCGTTGTCCGCCGAGCGCCACCACGGCAAGATCCAGCAGGGCGTCGATGCCGTCGCCCTGTGCCTCGTCGCG
>JAKBFW010000044.1:15838-19963 GCA_021833345.1 Pseudomonadota bacterium
CGCCCGCCTCGATGGAGGCGGTCACGGCGCTCGCCATCTCGTGCTGACCGTCGCGTCGTTGTCCGCCGAGCGCCACCACGGCAAGATCCAGCAGGGCGTCGATGCCGTCGCCCTGTGCCTCGTCGCGCGCCTCGGGGACGACGGAGGGCAGCGGGACGGGCATCGGGTCAGCCTAGTGCGGCCGCAGCCCGCAGCTCCGAGGCGAGCCCCTCTCCCACGCGAGCACGGAGCGCCGTCCCCTCCGGCGTGTGCTCCTCGGCCTCGATGTCGCCCTCACCGTGCACCCGGCTGATCAGGTCACCCCGGCGGTAAGGGATCACCAGCTCGACCTGGACCCCGGGCCGCGGGAGCTGGTCGGCGATCAGCGCCTGGAGCTCGTCGATGCCCTCACCGGTGTGTGCCGAGACCACGATCGAGTGGATCTCGCGCGACCGCAGCCTCGCGACCACCTCCGGATCGGCCACGTCGACCTTGTTCAGCACGATCACCTCGGGGACGTCCATGGCTCCGGGGATGTCCGCGAGGACGTGGCGAACGGCGGAGATCTGGCCCTCCGGATCCGGGTGCGAGGCATCGACCACATGGAGAAGAAGGTCCGAGTCGGCGACCTCTTCGAGGGTCGACCGGAACGCCTCGACGAGCTGGTGCGGGAGGGAGCGGACGAACCCGACGGTGTCGGCCAGGGTGTAGACCCGGCCGTCCTCGGTCTGGGCGCGTCGCACCGTGGGGTCGAGGGTCGCGAACAAGGCGTTCTCGACCAGCACGCCCGCACCGGTGAGGCGGTTGAGCAAAGACGACTTCCCGGCGTTGGTGTATCCGGCGATCGCGACCGACGGGATCGCATGCCGCTTGCGCGACGAGCGCTTGGTGGCACGTGACGGCTCCATCGCCGCGATCTCCCGCCGCAGCTTCGCCATCCGGCTCCGGATCTTGCGACGGTCGAGCTCCATCTTGGTCTCACCGGGACCGCGGGAACCCATGCCGGCTGCGGCCCCGCCGACCTGGCCACCGGCCTGCCGCGACATCGACTCGCCCCACCCACGCAACCGCGGGAGCAGGTACTCGAGCTGCGCGAGCTCGACCTGGGCCTTGCCCTCCCGGGACTTCGCGTGCTGCGCGAAGATGTCCAGGATCAGCGCCGTGCGGTCCACGACCTTCACCTTGACGATGTCCTCGAGCGCGCGGCGCTGGGACGGTGCCAGCTCGCCGTCGACCACGACGGTGTCGGCCCCGGTCGATGCGACGACCGCGGCGAGCTCGACGGCCTTGCCGGATCCGAGGTACGTCCCGGGATCGGGCTTCTGGCGACGCTGCAGCATCCCGTCGAGGACGAGCGAGCCCGCCGTCTCCGCCAGCGCGGCGAGCTCGGCCAGCGAGTTCTCCGCATCGGTGACGGTCCCGCTCCCCCACAGGCCGACGAGGACCACCCGCTCGAGCCGCAACTGGCGGTACTCGACCTCGGTGACGTCCTCGAGCTCGGTCGACAGGTTCGCGACGCGCCGCAGCGACGTGCGCTCCTCGAGCTCGATCTGATCACCGTCGTAGGCCGAGTGGATCGTCACCCCGTCGTGCAGGGTGCGCCCCGCTCGTGCGAGCACCCGGGCGACGACGTCGTCCGCGACCTCCTGGGTGCTGCGCGCTGCGGTCGCCTCCGCCACGCTCGGCGTGCTCTCGCCTGCCGTGCCACGGGCGGCGCCGTCGGCTCCCCCCTGGCTGCTGTGCTGCGGATCGGTCACGTGCTCCCTCTCGCTCGGTGGTACCAGCCTGACACGCGCCACCGACACAGGGCCACGCAATTCGCTGCAGGCGCACGACGGCCGTCGACGGTCAACGCGGTGCCACCGTGCGGATAGGGTCGCGGACGTGAGCGACGACCACTACTTCACCGCGCGCCCGGCGTCGGCGGCCGAGCGACACGTCATGCCCGTCACGCTCGCCGGACGCGACGTCGAGGTCGAGACCGCCGGCGGGATCTTCTCCCCGAGGCGGATCGACCTCGGGACGCAGGTCCTGCTGCGCGCCGTGCCGGAGCCGCCACGCACCGGGGAGCTGCTCGATCTCGGGTGCGGCTGGGGGCCGCTCGCCCTGACGCTCGCGATCGATTCTCCCCTCGCACACGTCTGGGCGGTGGACGTCAACGAGCGCGCGCTCGACCTCGTCGCACGCAATGCCCGGCGGCTCGGTCTGGAGAACGTCACGGCGTGCGCCCCGGACGCCGTCCCACCCGACATCGAGCTCGCGGCGATCTGGTCGAACCCGCCGATCCGCGTCGGCAAGGATGCGCTGCACGCGATGATGGCGCAGTGGCTGCCCCGCCTCGCCGACGGCGCGAGCGCGCACCTCGTCGTCCAGCGCAACCTGGGGGCGGACACGCTGCTCCGATGGTTGGACGACCACCTCACCGAGATCGTCGGGAGCCGGACGGCGACGGTCACCCGGCTCGCGAGCGCCAAGGGGTTCCGGATCCTCGAGGTCGGCGTGGGCTGACATGCCGCGCGGCGTCACCCCGCGATGACGGCCCGCGCGGCGGCCATCGTGGGCACGCCGACCAGTCGGTGCAGCACCACCCCGGCCCCGTCGATCACGAGCACCGTCGGGGTCTGCGCGATCTCGAACGCCTCGGCGAGACCCAGAGCTGCGGCGACGTCGAGCTCGACGTGCACCACGCCGTCCGTCGTCGCAGCGACCCGCTCGAGCACCTGCCGCGTCACGCGGCACGGGCGGCAGAAGGCGCTCGAGAACTGCACGAACGTCCGGCGGGCACCGAGGGGTGCGCCGAGGTCGCTCGCGCTCAGCACGGTGTCAGCCCGCCAGGAGCGCCGCGAGGTCGACCTGCGCCGTCGCCACGAGCACGGCGGGGCCGGCGAGCTCCACCGTCCCGGAGCCGAGCATGCGCACTCGGACCGTGCCCCCCGGCACATCGACGAGCCAGCTGTCGGGGGCGGTCGGGCCGCCCCAGCTGCGGACGGCAAGGGCCGCGGCGCAGGCCCCCGTCCCGCACGACCGCGTCTCGCCGACGCCGCGCTCGTGCACCCTCATCCGCACACGTCCGACCGTTCCGCCGCGCCCGTCGGACGCCTCACCGAGCGGGACGACGAGCTCGACGTTCGTCCCGCGCTCGGGGGTCGGGCTCACCGTCGGCGCGTGCACCAGCTCCGCCGCCGCGAGCTCCGCCAGCCCGGGCAGGGCGAGCACGGTGTGCGGGTTGCCGACATCCACCCGCAGCGCAGGCCGATCGACGTCGAGACCTGCGACGCGCACCTCGGCGTCGAACCCCCGGGCCACGGCAGACTCGCCGCCCGGGAAGCTCCAGCGCCCCATGTCGACCGCGTACCAGCCGTTCGGCTCGCGCCGCACGCGGCGGACGCCCGCACGGGTGCCGACGGCCACCGCTGCCGCTCCCGCGTCGACGAGCCCGAGCCGCTCGAGGAACCGCACGAACACCCGGATGCCGTTGCCGCACATCTCCGCCGCGGACCCGTCGGCGTTGCGATAGTCCATGAACCAGGTCGCCGACGGGTCCTCCGCCAGGACGGCCTCCCCCTCCGGCAGCGAGGTGCTCGGTGCGAGCCGAATCACGCCGTCACCGCCGACCCCGGATCGACGGTCCGTCAGGGCGCGCACCAGCTCGGCCGACAGATCGACGTCGTCGCGGCGGTCGTCGATCAGCACGAAGTCGTTCTGGGTGCCGTGACCCTTGGTCACCTCGAGCAGCGCGGGCGCGATCATGCGCCGGTTCCGGTCATGAGCCCAGCGTACGACGACGGGCACCGTCGTCCACGAGCGTCCCGGCGTCCGCCGCAGCGACCAGCTCGACCGCTGCCGAGACGAGATCCGGGTCCTGGGCGTCGAGCCAGTGCACCCGCGGGTCCCGCCCGAACCAGCCCATCTGCTTGCGGGCCAGGCGACGGGTGTGGGCACCGACAGCGTCGCGGGCGGCCTCGAGGTCGCTGTCTCCCGCGAGCGCCGCGAGCACCTCCGCATAGCCGACGGCGCGCGACGCGGTGCGCCCCATCCCCTGCCTCGCGAGACCGCGGACCTCCTCCACGAGGCCGGTGCGCCACATCTGCGCGACGCGACCCGCGACCCGCCGGTCGAGCACGTCACGGTCGCAGTCGAGCCCGA
>JAKBFW010000045.1:0-13454 GCA_021833345.1 Pseudomonadota bacterium
GGGAAGAGCCCCGGGACGTCCGAGCCGTGCAGCACGAGGACGTCGTCCGGCATCGTCGTGGGCGCGAGCTCGAGGGTGCCGGCCGTCTCGAGGACGACCACCGGACGGACGACGACCTGGTTCCCGATCGCGTCCGCGAGCAGCGACCGCGCGCGCCGAGCCTCGAGCCGAGCGTCCCGGACGTAGGACGTCGCGCGGCCGTCGACCTGGACGACGTGCCTGTCGACCACGACGGTCGACGTCGGGTGCGAGTGGACCGTCAGCGTGTAGACGCCACCCGGGCCGATCAGGAGGTGCTCGATCACGTCGCCCTGACGTCCGATCGGGACGTTGTGCTGCACGTGCCACGAGTACGCCGCGAGCCGGTCGAGCCGAGCGCCGACCGGACCGGTGTCGACGCCGGGATCCGTGAGATCGACGTCCGGGAGCCGGAGCACGAGCTCCTCGGAGTCGGCCCGCAGGAACTCCTGAGCCGCACGCCGCAACCCGCTCTCCCAGGTGGGGAGGTCGACGGTCACCTCGCCGGACCGCAGGTCGACCGAGCCGACCCGCGCGCCGGTGTCGCCCATCACGAAGAGTCGGTCAGCGCCGTAGCGCTGCCACCTCCGCACGATCAACGACTCGTCCACACCACACCTCATCGGCAGCCCAGACCCGGACACCACGAGTCCGGGCGAGTGACGCCCTCCGTACGGCGTTCGACCTCACGGCCAGGATAGGTCCCGACACCAGCGCGCGCACGTAGCCCGTCCGGGGACCCGAGCGCGTGTCCGACGCGTCAGGGCTCCGGCTCGAAGCTCAACGACACCGAGTTCATGCAGTACCGGTCACCCGTCGGGGTCTGCGGTGCGTCGTCGAACACGTGGCCCAGGTGAGAGCCGCACCGGGCGCACCGCACCTCGGTCCGAACGGTCCCGAGGCTCCGGTCCTCGATCAGCCGGACCGCGTCGCCCGCGAGCGGGGAGAAGAAGCTGGGCCACCCGCAGTGCGAGTCGAACTTCGTGTCGCTGCGGAACAGCTCGTTGCCGCACGCCCGGCACCGGTAGATGCCGGTCCGCTGCTCGTCGAGGAGCTCGCCGGTCCACGGCCGTTCGGTCGCCGCCCGTCGCAGCACGCTGAACTCCATCGGGTCCAGCTCGAGCTGCCACTCCGCGTCGGACCGTTCGACCTCGTACGTCTCGTTCGATGCGTCCTGCGATGCACCCATGCGTCCGCGCCTCCTCGTCCCGATGGTGCTGAGCGTCGCCGATCACAACACCGGGGCGAGGCGGATCGTTCCGCGGCGGGCGACCGACGCGGGCGCAGCGGCATGCGAGCCCGCGGTGTCCCCCGCGCGCCCGGTGCCCGGCGTGTCCTCAGCGCCCGCGACGACCCGCCGACGACCCGCGCGACATCTCGACGACACCGTTGCGCTGCGGGGCACCGCCGCCACGCGGCGCACCACCGGACCGCGGAGCGCCACCCGTCCGCGGCGCACCACCCGTCCGCGGCGCACCGGTGCGCGACGCGTCGCCGGCTCGCGGTGCGCCCGATGCGCTGCCCGACGAGCTGCTCGACCACGCGACACCCGACGTCGCGGCGCCGGTCCGGTCGTTGCCACGGACCGACGTCGCCCGGCCGGAACCCTGCGACGAGCGTCCCGCACCGGCGCGGGACGACCCCGACCGCGGCGCACCCGGACGGCGGCCACGCCCCTGCTCCGGCTCGACGACGGCGGCCGGGGTGACGTACGCCGCGACCTCGCCCACGAGCTCGGCGACGACCCGCGAGCCCGGACGGACCTGCTGCGGGCGGACGTCGATCTTCGCCTGACGCGTCAGCGTGCGCACGTCGCCGGCCTGCTCCGGGAGCATGACCGTGACGACGTCGCCGGCCGATCCGGCACGTGCGGTACGGCCCGAGCGGTGCAGGTACGCCTTGTGCTCCGCCGGCGGGTCCACGTGCACGACGAGCTCGACGTTGTCGACGTGGATGCCACGCGCCGCGATGTCCGTGGCGACGAGCACCTTGACGTCACCGCAGGTGAATGCGGCGAGGTTGCGCTCGCGCGCCGGCTGGCTGAGGTTCCCGTGCAGGTCGACCGCGGGGATGCCGGCCGCTGTGAGCTGCTTGGCGAGCTTCTTGGCCTGGTGCTTGGTGCGCATGAAGAGGAGTCGGCGACCGGTGCCCGACGCCAGCTCGTTGACCACGAGGCGCTTGGTCTCCGCATCGGCGACGGCGAGCACGTGGTGCGTCATCTGGACGACGGGCGACTCGGCCGAGTCCACCGAGTGGGTCAACGGGTTGTCCAGGTAGCGCTTGACGAGCTGGTCCACGCCGTTGTCGAGCGTCGCGGAGAAGAGCATCCGCTGGCCGCGCGCCGGCGTCTTGTCCATGATCCGCTTGACGCCCGGGAGGAACCCGAGGTCGGCCATGTGATCGGCCTCGTCGAGGACGGTGATCTCGACGCCGTCGAGGGAGAGCACCCGCTGCTTGAGCAGGTCCTCGAGGCGACCGGGGCACGCGACGAGGATGTCGACGCCGCCGTTGAGGGCGCTGACCTGGCGGCCCTGCGACACCCCGCCGAACACGGTGGTGATGCTGAGGCGCTCGGCCTTCGCGAGCGGCTCGAGGGTGGCCGCGATCTGCGTCGCGAGCTCCCGCGTCGGGGCGAGGATCAGCCCGCGCGGGCGGGCGGGCCGACGTGCGCCCGTCGACGCGGCGAGCCGGGCGACCATCGGGAGCGAGAAGGCAAGGGTCTTGCCGGAACCCGTCCGACCGCGTCCGAGCACGTCACGACCGGCCATGGTGTCCGGGAGGGTGGCGGTCTGGATCGGGAACGGGGACTCGATCCCCTGCGCCGTGAGGACGGCGACGAGAGATGAGGGCACACCAAGGGAAGAGAAAGTCACGGAGATGATCGCCTTTCAGGCGTCGAAGGGTCGGGGCTCGCCGCGTGAACTCGCAGGTGCTCCACGACGTCAGGCGCACACTCAGGCGCCCAGTTGGTCCTATTGTGCCTTGAGGAACCCCAACGGGCGAATCGTCTCACCCGTTCCAGTGGTCATCCCGACCGTGCACGTGCCGATAGGCACTGCGGGGGTACCGCACGGCCAGGCACCGCGCTCGCCCCACGACATGAGTTCGCGAGGAGGCGATACCGGTGACGGGCCCCACGATCGGCGTGCTGACGCCCTGGTCGAGCGGGTTCTTCTACGGGCAGATCATCGCCGGCGTGACGGCGGAGGTCGCCGCGGCCGGCGGCAAGGTCGTCGTGATCCAGAGCGCCGAGCCGAGCCGCGAGCCGGACGACGTCCTGCCTGTCCCGGACATCAGCGCACCGAGCGCGTGGAACAGGATCGACGGGGCGATCTCGGTGACCTCGGCCGGTGAGGCGCACCTCCGGGCGCTGCGAGAGCGCGCGGTCCCCGTCGTGCTCGCCTGCGACGTCGTCGACGGCCTCGCGGTCCCCAGCGCGGTGGGGGACAACATCGGCGGCACCCGCGACGCCGTCGAGCACCTGATCGCGCACGGCCACACCCGGATCGGGTTCGTCGGCAACCTGCTCAAGTCCGACACCCGTGCCCGGTTCGCGTCCTACCAGTCCACGCTCCGGGCGCACGACATCGAACCGGACCCGGCGCTGTCGTACGCCGCCCCGAACGACGTCGCCTGGGGCGGCCGGGTCGCAGCCGAGCACATCCTTGCGGAGCGCCCCGACATGACCGCCGTGTTCGTCGCGACCGACCACAACGCGATCGGTCTCCTCGAGCGGCTGGCCGAGGCCGGCGTCGCGGTCCCGGGGGACCTCGCCGTCGTCGGTTTCGACGACGCCGACCGGTCGTCGTTCACGCGCCCTGCCCTGACCACCGTCCGGCAGCCGTTCACGCTCATCGGCTCGCTCGCCGCCCGCCTGGTGCTCGCGATGCTGGACGGCACGGACGTCGCCCCCGGGCCGCACATGGTGGCGTCCTCCCTCGCGGTGCGGGACTCGTGCGGGTGCACGTCCGCCCCCGACGACCTCCGGCCGGGAACCGGCGGGACGCCCGAGGATCTCGACCGGACGTTCGTCGCCGATGCCACCGCGATCCTGCTCACCGCGACCGTCACCGAGGCGTCGCTCGGCACCCTGCGGGCCGCCGCCCTCCGCCTCATCGGCGAGATCCGCGCGGCCCTCGTGGCCGGCGGACCCGCACCGGGGCCGAGCCTCGACGACGCGGTCGCCGCGATGGTTCCGGTGGGCACCACCTCCGAGGCGCTGCGTCGGTTGCTCTCGACCGTCACGCTGTTCGTGTCGCGCGCCGCGACGGCGGCGGGTCCCGACGCGGCGCCGGCGGACCGCGTGAGCCACGTGACGGCCCGCGTCGCCGCCGGGATGTGGCACGAGCACACCCGCCTCTACCTGGAGCGGGACCTGGCGCACCAGCGGGCGCGCGCGGAGCAGTACCGGATCGGCGCCGACCTCATCGACCTCCGGAACGGCGACCCGCTCACGCTCTCCTGGCTCGCGGAGACCCACGTCGACGTCGGTTGCCTCGCGCTGTGGACCGACTCCACCCACCGTCACGTCCACATCGAGTCCGTGCGCGACGTTCGCGGCGCCCTCGGCGCCGTCGTCGGCACGGCCTGCGCCGTCGAGGACTTCCCGCCACGGACCCTGATCCAGGCGGCACGGCCCGAGAAGGACGAGGTGGTCTTCGTCGTCCCGGTGCAGACCCACGGCAGCTCGCGCGGGCTGCTCGCGGTGGTGGGTCCGCTCGACATGGTGGCGATGAGCGGGCACGAGGCGTACGGGTACTGGGCCTCGCTGCTCACCGTGGCGCTCGAGCAGCGCGACCTGCTGGAGTCCGTCCAGCGGAGCGAGGAGCGGCTCGCCCTCGCGATCGAGGCCACGGCCGAGAGCCTCTGGGACTGGGACCTGACGACCGACACGATCTTCTACTCCCCGCGGGCCCGGCTGATGCTCGGGATCGACGACCCCGACGAGCGGCGGCCCGACGCGTGGTGGGCGGCGGTCCATCCCGAGGACCTCCTCCCCCTCAAGATGATGCTCGCCGGGGGCCAGGGCGAAGGGCGCGAGATCATCGAGCACGAGCACCGGCTCCGTGTGCCCGACGGCGGCTACCGCTGGACCCTGTGCCGGGCGCGCCCGGCCGGGCCGGCCGGCGTGGCGGCGACACGCATCGTGGGGTCCCTCGCCGACATCCATCCGCGCAAGGAGCTCGAGGAGCGGCTGCGGGAGAGCGCGACCCACGACACCGTGACCGGGCTGCCGAACCGGCGCCTGTTCCTGGACCGGCTGCGGGTCGCCGTCGCGCAGTCCCGACGGTCCGGCATCCCGTTCGCGGTGCTGTTCCTGGACCTCGACGGCTTCAAGGTGGTCAACGACTCCCTGGGCCACGGGATCGGCGACCGGCTGCTGGTGGAGGTGGGGTGCCGCCTCGAGTCGCAGCTGCGCGACGTCGACACGGCCGCGCGGTTCGGCGGGGACGAGTTCGCCGTCCTGCTCAACGACATCGAACCGGCCGACATCCTGCCAGCCGCCAACAGGCTCCTCGAGGCCCTGCACGCACCGGCACGCATCGACGGTCACGAGCTCACTCTCGGCGCGAGCATGGGGATCGCGACGAGCGCGGTGACGTACAAGAGTGCGGAGGACGTGCTGCGCGACGCCGACACCGCGATGTATGCGGCGAAGGCGACCGACCGCGGCAGCCTCGAGTTCTTCGACGTCGCGATGCACGCACGCGCGAAGTCCCGGCTCGCGATGCACCAGGAGCTGCGCAGCGCCCTCGAGAACGGCGAGTTCGTGGTCCACTACCAGCCGATCGTGGACCTACCCACCGGCGCCGTGACCGGGTTCGAGGCGCTGGTGCGGTGGGAGCACCCCGAGCGAGGCCTGGTGCTGCCTGCCGAGTTCCTGCCGGTGATGGAGGAGACCGGCCTGATCGTGCGGCTCGGGCACTGGACGATCCGGCAGGTGTGCCGCCAGGTCGCCGAGTGGCGGGACGCCCGCGCGCGCGAGGTCCCCGTCAGCATCAACGTCTCGGACCGGGAGTTCTGGCACGCGGGACTGCTCCCCCACATCCGGGCGATGCTCGCCCAGTTCGAGGTGCCCGCCGACCTCCTCACGCTCGAGATCACCGAGACCGTGATCATGCACCGGCCCGAGCTCGCCGAACGGTTGCTCGGGGACATGCGCCGGGCCGGGCTGCGCCTGCACGTCGACGCGTTCGGCACCGGTCACTCGTCGTTGCAGACGCTTCACCGGTACCCGGTCGAGGCCCTCAAGATCGACCGCTCGTTCGTCGACGCGCTGACCACCGGCGCCCAGGGCCGCGAGATCGTCGACGTCATCGTGGCGCTCGGCCGGGCGCTCGGGCTCGAGGTCGTCGCGGAGGGCGTCGAGACCCTCGAGCAGGTCAGCCTGCTCCGCGAGCTCGGGTGCTCGAGCGTCCAGGGCGTGTACCTCAGCGAGGCGGTCACGGGACTCGAGGCCGGACGGTTCCTCGAGCAGCGGCTGCTCGCCGTCGAGGAGGCGTGAGGATCAGCCGAGCAGGCGGTTGCGCCGCTGCAGGCCCTGCTGCTGCAGCACGAACCGGAACAGCTCCTCGGCGGACCTCTCGTGCTGGTCGACGAACCGGCACCCGTAGCGGTAGCCCGTCCGGGACTCCTCGGCACGCAGCACCTCGGCGGTGAGCGCGAGCGGGACCCGGGTGTGCGAGAACACGAACGAGAACCGGCGCCCGACGGTCAACCGCGCCCTGGACCTCACCTGGATGCCGTGGGCGCTGACGTCGAGCACGGTGAACGTCAGAGGCCCGCCGGACGGTGCTCCCTCGGCCCCGTCGGAGGCGTCCGCGGCGGCGGCGAATCCCGGCTGGGGCTCGAGCGTCCCGGAGCACGGGAGGTCGATGCGCACCCGCGCGACCCGGCGCTTCTGCACGGCCTGCACCATCGCGACCTCGACCAGGTCGACGCCCCTCGCGCGCACCCGCCCGACCTGCGCCCAGTAGTGGCACTCGCCACGGATCTCGTCGAGCACGCGAAGGGACACCTCGTCGCCCGGCTCGGCCCCACCGCGGAGGACGTCCTCGGACTCGACCTGCATCACGCCGTCCTCGAACGCGCGCACGTAGCCATCGACGAGCACCTTGCTGCCGCTGAAGACCACGCACCGGTCGAGCTCGTGCACTCCGCTCCCTTCGCTCCCGCGGCGCACCGCTCACGTCGTGCCGCCTGCGTGTCGCCCCATCGCTCTCGATCGGTCTCCATCGGTGACGGTACCGGTCGGTAGCGGCTGCCGAGGTGCCCGATGCGGGTGAACGTCCGACGCGTCCGTCGGCGGCAGATCCGGACACGGCGAGGGGTCCGGCTCGACCGAGCCGGACCCCTCGTCATTCGCCCCGCACGGGGACCACGATCAGGCCGTGGTCCGCTTCCGGTTGTAGTAGTCCCGCCACACGAGCTTGTGCAGCGGGATCCACCGCGGGATGGACCGCAGACCCGGGATGAAGGGCAGCAGGATCAGCACGAGCATCATGATGCCGATGAGCAGGAAGATGTAGATGTCGGCGTTCGCCGTGAGCGTCGCGGCGAAACCCGATGTCGCGGAGCTGTTGAAGATCGGCAGCTGATACCAGAACGAGAACGGCTGAAGCCATTCCTGCCCGGGGAAGTTGCCGGTCTCGTTCATCATTCCCCACTCATTTCCCTGCAGGTGCGCCTTCGTCGCGGCGTCATCGAGGTAAGAGCCGTCACCGAGGAACAGGATCTGCTTGGTGGCATTCGTGTTGTAGAACTGCCCGGGCGCCGCGAGGATGCCGTCGAGCGCCCCGGAGGCCGCCATGTTCACCAGACCCGTGGCCATCGTCGGCACCGGACCGTAGTCGCCGGTCGGCACCTTCGTGGCGTCGCCGTTGGCCCCGTTCGGGTCGTTCAGCGCGGTGTCGTACGCGGTCGCCCACTTGCCCTGCTGATCGGCGGACGCCGACGTCCACTGGGTGAGGGCCGCCGCGACGTCGGCGGGCTGCTGCTGGGACTCGAGGGGCTTCACGACGAAGTCGTTGGTCGGGTCGACCGGCTGGCGGACACCCATCCACTTCTGCGGCGTGATCGGACCCAGGGCCTGACCGTCGCCGCCCGTGTTGTACGGCGGGCCGTAGGTGGCCGAGCCGGACGTGCCCGCGAGCTCGGAGACCGTGACGGCGTACATGTCGTCAGGGGCGGCCTTCGCCCAGCCCTTGAGCGTGAGGGCGGGGTCGTCGGGCGAGCTGAAGATCGCGGCGAGCACGATCACCAGGAGCGCCACCACGACGACCGCGATCGTGCCTTCCTTCAGGATGTCGTAGCGCCGCACCGGACCGGTCCAGTGCTCACGCTCGATCTGCTTCTGTCGCGTCATGGCGGACATCACCGGACCTCCGTCGTCTCGGAAGGGGCGGAGGAGTGGACGGCCCCGCCGGCGGCTTCGACCTCGGCGGCGTCGATCGGAGGAACGACGCCCCGCAGCCTGACCAGCACGAGGTGGACGGCGACCAGCACCACCAGGATGAGCGGCATGAGGAACACGTGCACCAGAAGGTTCTGGCCCAGGTTCGCCACGTTGAACCACGCGCCGATCCCGACGGCGTTCATGCCGTCCTTCGCCTCGAACGAGATCCACTGGGAGTCGAAGTTCGTCTGGATCACGTAGCCGGTCAGCGCGGCCCCGATCGAGACGATGAGGGCGACCATTCCGGTGATCCAGGTCCGAGCACGGTTGCCACGCCAGGCCGCCATCCAGAACTTGCCCAGCAGGTGCACGACCATGAAGAGGAAGAAGAGCTGGACGCTCCAGTAGTGCAGGCTGTTGAAGAAGTGGCCGACGTTCGAGATGTGGTACCAGGACGGGCCCTCGAAGGCGAGGACGGTCCCGGAGGCGATGATCATGACGAGGGCGGAGAGGGTCCCCACGCCGAACACGTAGATCCACGAGGCGACGTAGGCAGGCTGCGTCTCCGGGAGGAGCTTGTCGTAGGGCAGGTCCCGCTCGAGGCGCGTCCGCACCTTGCCGATCCAGCTGGGCGCCGACTCGTCGTCGAGCTCGGGCGTCCCGCTCATGAGTGCTTCCGTGGGGTGCGCCGCTCCTTGGGGAACGGGACCACGAGCGCGAGAACGAACAACGCGATCATCACGAGGATGACGATGAGGTTCGGTACGGATATCGAGAGCCAGCCCCAGGGGAGATAACTGGCTGTGCTCACTGCTTCGTCCTGCCACAACAGCATGACCTAACCCCATTTCCCTCGTGCACGAACTACGTCGCCGTCAAGATACCGCGGCCGACACCGGTTATAAACAGGACCAAGGACACAGGTACGAGGGGGCTGAGAATTTGTCCGGATGATTGCCAGGAAAGCAAGGGGTCTTCTTTCAGACTTTTACCAGGTTGGCCTGATACAGCCCTGACGTCGACGTCGCATGACGCCACCTGATCGACGCGCGGTCACCGGCGCGTGGGAACCGGACGCCGCAACCGGAGGTCCATGCCGCCTCCCGGTCACCCGACCAGCGGCGTGAGCGCGACGTAGTCGTCGATCGTGCCGTCGCGCAGGCACACCTCGATGATCTGGCGCCCGAGGGGGTCGAGGTCCTCGGTGAGGAACTGCGCGAGCTCGCTCTTGAAGAAGGACGTGAGGATGCCGGCGCCGATGTCGTAGGCCTCGACGCCCACCTGCGACTGCTGCTCGGGTCGCAGGAAGGTCGGCCGGACGAGCTGACCGTCGATCTTCATCTCGGTGAACGTGTACCCGAACAGCGCGCAGCGGGCAGGTGCCAGGCGCTCGGGCCGGATCCGGCCTCCGCCGCGACGTGCAAGATACTCACGCGTCAGCCACTCGGCCGCGAAACCCACCTTGTAGGCGCCGATGTGCTGGTTGGGCGTGAGGACGTACCGGGTGCGGTACGCCCCGACGAGCTGGCGGAGGAGCAGGTTGGCGGCGGCGACCTTGGTCCCCGTCGCGAAGGGCCAGTACGACCCGACGCCCTCGGCGACCATGCCGCCGTGCGCGAGCCGGTCCGCCGCGTCCTTGCTCTCGCCGATGGACGGGTTCTTGTCTCCGCGTGGTGCGATCAGGCGCCACAACCAGGCGAGGGACGGCGGCACGATGTGCGTCATGCCCATGATCCCGTAGCTCGGCAGCGCCCGCGTGCACGCCGGCATCCGGACGCCGAACGTCCGCACGTCGACCTCCTCCGGCTCGTCGAGCACGTTCCGGATCAGCCGACGCGGGATCACGACGCGCGGGTTCGGGCACGGCTTCCCGTTCGAGTCGAGCGTGTGCTCCCAGGGCAGCGCCGTCGCGTCCGGGACGCCGTGGATGTTGTAGAACACCAGCGGCTCCGCGGGGTGGATGCAGGCCCGCTCGAAGTGGACGTCCTCGCCGTACTCGGTCAGGTTGTCCACCCGGACGAACCAGCCGTCCTCGGCGTCGGCCACCACCAGCGTGCCGTCGCCGCGCTGCAACGACGCGTGGCAGAGCGTCATGTCGTCGGTCACCGGCGCGAGCGCGCTGGTCTCGCCGAGCGTGATGACGTACGGCTCGTGGGTCACCACGTTCGTGCCGAGAAGGATGCGGCCGTCCTCCTGGCGGCGCAGCTCCTGGCACATCTCGGACTTGCCGCCGCCGGACGCGCCCTCGTGCATGATCACGGTCTCGTTCTCGTACGGGGTCGTCACCCGCACCGAGGACGCGTGGGCCGTCACCCAGCCCTCCTGCTCGCCGATGTCCAGCAGGACGGAGAAGACGCCCTTCTTCGCGCTCGGCCCCGGGTACAGGTTGTAGGCGAAGACCTCGTGCAGCGTCGCGGAGCGGTCGTGCACCACGACCTGCCGCCCCCCGAAGTGCGTGTGCCGGAACGGTGGCGCGACGTAGAGGATCGAGCGCGCCGTGAACGGGCCGAGCTCGTCGAACGTGACCCAGCCCTGCAGGTCCACGAGCGTCAGCGCGAAGAAGGCCGCGTTGACAGGGCAGATCGCGAGCGACGGGTAGCCGTACCGGAGGCCTCCTGCCTTGAACGGGACGACCACGAGCTCCTGCTCGGAGAGCCACTCGAGGGTCTCCGCCTTGGTGGGAGCGAAGTCCGCGTCGAACACGTCCCGGTAGCGAGGCTTGTCCGTCGGCAGGTCGTCGGCGATGCGCATGCAGTCCGGGTCGCGCCGCCGCATGTAGTCCTCGGGGTAGTTCACGGCGATCCCGTTGGTGCAGCGCACGACGTCGGCCTCGGTGACGGTCGTGCCGTTCACGTCGTACTCGACCGAGAAGCGCGGGCCACCGCCGGGGCCGAGGGCGAGCTGGTACAGCTCGGCGCGCGTGGCCGGCACGATCACGGAGCGGCACGCGTCGAGAGCGGCCCTCACCTCGGGGGGCACGGTCACGGTGGCGGGCACGGTGGTGCTGACCAGAGATCGACTCACGGCTACTCCTTGGTCGTCCTGCGGAGGGGGTGCGCGTGGTCCGGGCGGCGGTCGTGCACGTGCCCGTGCGGCACACTCTTTGCCGGGAGATTACGGCTGGTTGGCTCGCGGCGCGTAGGACCAAAGGGTCGAGCACGGGCAATTGTCCTCGTCAGGCGAGAGGAATCATCTCGACAGCTGAGACATCGGAGCCGTCAGTGCGGAGGCGGCGGGAGCGAGCCGACCTCCGGGGTGGACCCCGGCCACACCAGCAGCGTCGCGCATGGTGCGTGGTCGACGACGAACCGGGCCGCCGGCCCGAGGCTGTGCGGGCCCAGGCGACGCAGGTCGCCGTCCCGCGCGAGGATCAGCAGATCGGCGTCGAGGTCCACGACCGCCTGCACGACCTCCCGCTCGACCCTGCCGTGCCGCTGCACCGTGGTCGCGGCACGACCGAGGTCCTCGGCGGCGGCCTCGAGGAGGTCCTGACCCGACGTCGCCACGAGCTCGGTGACCCGTCGCGCCCGGTCCTGGCCGGACCGGCCGAGCAGACCCGCGAACGCGCCCGACGCGGCCCCGGCGATGTCGTCGTCCGCGACGTGCAACAACGTGACGGTGGCGTCGGCGGGCACGTGCGCGCGCACCGCCTCGACGCACGCCGGCCACGTCGCCTCGGTCACCCAGACCAGCACGTCCACCCGGATCACGCTCCGATCATCGCCAGTGACACCCAGAGTGCACCCACCCCGCCGACGAGCGCGGTCGGGACGCTCCAGGCCGCGAGCGCGCTGAACTCCGCGAGCTCGGCATCGGCGCCGTGGTCGCGGAGCACCCGCCGCCACAAGAGCGTCGCGAGAGAGCCGACATACGTCAGGTTGGGGCCGACGTTCACCCCGATCAACGCCGCCAGGAGCGCCGGGGTCCCGCCCGCCGCGAGGGCCAACGGCGTCAGCAGGAGGACGGCCGGCAGGTTGTTCAACAGGTTCGCGGCCACGGCGGCCACCCCGGCGACCGCGAGCAGGTCGAGGAACGACGAACCCGTCGGGAGGAATCCGCCGACCACACCACCCAGACCGGACCGGACGACCGCCACCACGATCACCCCGAGGCCCAGGACGAACACCGCGAACGGCAGGTTCGCCGCGGCCAGCAGGGCGCGCGCGGTCGTCCTTCGCTGGGCCAGCGCGCGGGCCGCGAGGACGGCTGCACCCGCCGCGGCCGCCCAGGCCGGCGGCACCCCGAGCACGGACGCCACGACGAAGCCCGCAAGGGTCGCCCCGACGAGTGCCACGCTGAGCCTGGACACCGGGGTCGAGGTGGGACCGGAGGCTCCGCGGCGAGCGCGACCGGCACGAAGACCCCGCGGCAGCGCGACCCCGAGGTCGGTCCGGAAGAACAGCCGGAGCACCACGTACTCGACCGCGACGACCGCGACCCACGGCAGCGCCATGAGGGCACCGAAGCGCGAGAACGACAGCCCGCTCGCCGTGAACGCGAGCAGGTTCGTCAGGTTCGAGACCGGCAGGAGCAGCGACGCCGAGTTGGCCAGGTGCGTGCACGCGTACACGAACGGCTTGGGACGCACCCCCGAACGGGCGGCCGTGGCGAACACCACCGGGGTCAGGAGCACCACGGTCGCGTCGAGGCTGAGGACCGCCGTGACCGCGGACGCGACCACGAACACCGCGCCGAGGAGCCGCTGCGGTCGTCCCCGGGACAGGCGGGCCATGAGGTCGCCCGCGGCAGCGAACAGGCCCTCCGCGTCGCACAGGTGCGACAGGGCGAGGACCGCCACGAGGAAGGCGACGACGGGGAGCAGCTTCTGGGTCTCCGCCCACGCCGCATGCGGCGACACGAGCCCGAGCGCGACGACGACCGCAGCCGCCGGGACCGCGGCGACGGCCTCCGGGAGCCCGCGCGGGCGGACGACGGCGAACCCGAGCACGCCGAGGAGCAGGACGACGGCGACGACCGGCCCGGCGGCACCCATCACGGGCCTCCCTTCAGGTCGGTCGTCGCCGGTCGGTCGTCGCCGGTC
>JAKBFW010000045.1:13554-19921 GCA_021833345.1 Pseudomonadota bacterium
GGTCGGTCGTCGCCGGTCGGTCGTCGCCGGTCAGTCGTCGCAGGTCGGTCGTCGCAGGTCAGTCGTCCGTCGGCACCACCGTGGCCGGTCCGGCGGCACCGTCGGTTCGTCTCCGGGCGCGGTCTCTGATCGGCTCGGGGAGCGCCTCGGCACGCAGCAGCCAGGGCAGCAGGTCCGGCTCGAGGGTCATCGCACGGAACGTCACCCCGATCGTGACGTCATGACCAGGTCGGTGGAGGATCTCGATCCGGTCGCCGGCCCGGATCTCGCCCGGGGTGACCACGCGCAGGTACGCCCCGGGGACGGCTGCCGCCGTGAACCGGCCGACCCAGTCGCGCTCGCCCATCCGCGCGGCGAACGTCGCGCACGGTATCCGCGGCCGCGACACCTCGAGGACGACGTCGGAGCCGACCTTCCACCGCTCGCCGATCAGGGCACCCGTGACGTCGACGCCGAGCGTCGTCAGGTTCTCGCCGAACGCCCCGTCCGGCAGCTCGCGCGCGAGGTCCCGGCCCCACTGGTCGAGATCCTCGCGCGCGTAGGCGTAGACCGCCTGGTCGGCCCCGCCGTGGTGGCGGGCGTCCGCGACCTCGTCACGGTCGAGCGCGACCGACCCGCGCGGGCCCGGAGCCGACACGGTCACCGGGCCTCCGACGGGACGCTTGTCGATCCCCGTCGGCGCACCGTCGGGCACCAGAGGTCGGACCGCGCCGACGTTCACCGAGTGCAACCTCATGGCGTCACCGTACGGTCCCGACGCCGGACGACGGACGACACGCGCGAACCGTGCGACGAGAGCGCGCCGGACCGACTCAGCACCCGCCGGTCCCGCTCCGCCGACTCAGCACCCGCCGGTCCCGCTCCGCCGACTCAGCACCCGCCGGTCCCGCTCCGCCGACTCAGCACCCGCCGGTCCCGCTCCGCCGACTCAGTGGCCGTCGCCGTCGCCGTCGACGCCCCCGGCGCCCTTGGCCCCTGGCCCGTCCGAGCCGGGACCGTTGACCATGCGCTGGGCGATCTGCTGCGACCGCGCACTGCTGAGGGACGGGTTCGCCGAGGACAGCGCCGCGCTGATCGTCGACGCGAGGGTGTCCGTGCTGATCCCCTGCGACTGGGCGAGCGAGGACAGGGACTGGCCCCCGCTCAGGGCCGACTGGAGGTTGCCGGGGCTCATCCCGAGCGCCTTGGCGGCAGCGTCCATGCCGGCCTTGCGCATGCCGCCGTGGCCGTGGCCCGCGTGCTGGACGTGCTGCACCTGCTGCGCCCAGAGGTTCTGCCCGGGGCCGATCGCACTGATGCTCATGCTCTCCCACCTTCTGCGTGCCGTCGAGGACGCCCGACGAGCGTCTGTGCTGCTCATCGGGGCGGTCGCGGGCGCGGTGAGGGGTTCCCACCGGATCCACAGGTGGCAGGTGCGAACTCACAGGTCCGTCCCAGACAGCGGCGTCAGGTCGACGCGTCAGCGAACGGCGGCGGGCTCGCCTCGGTCGACGCCCTCCGGCCCTCCCACCGACGTCACGCTCCGGTTCCGACCGGTCCGCTTCGCCTCGTAGAGCGCGGCGTCGGCGCGGGACATCAACGCTTCGATCGTCTCGACGCCGTCCCAGCACGCCAGGCCGGCCGAGGCGGCCTGCCCGTCGGGAACCTGCGCGCGGAGCCGCTCGAGGACCTCGAGGGCGCAGTCGACCGGGCACTCCGGCAGGGCGAGCGCGAACTCCTCCCCGCCCCACCGGACCAGCAGGTCCTGCGGTCGCAGCAACGAGAGCCAGGACCGCCCGAGCGAGGCGAGCACGGTGTCGCCCGCGAGGTGGCCGTGCGTGTCGTTGTAGGCCTTGAAGTAGTCGAGGTCGAGAAGCGCGACGCAGAGCGGACCCGGGTCGGTCATCATCCGGGGCAGCTCCTCGCGCCACACCCGCCTGTTCGCCATCCCGGTCAGCGGGTCGGTCGTCGCGCGGTGCTCGAGCGCCGCGTTGAGGTCCATGCGTTCCAGGGTCGATCCGAACTCCTCCGCGAGCAGGGCGAGCGTGGACACGCTCTCCGCGGCCGACTCCGGGTGCGGCTCGAGCCAGCTGACGACCACCACACCCCGGACCCGGCCGCCGTGGCTGAACGGTTGGGCGAGGAGGCTGCGGGCGCCGGTCAACCCGCGCAGCCGCCGGCTGACCCGGGCGTCGCCCTCGACGTCGGCGATGTACAGCGGGGCGCCGCTGCGATACGCGACGACCGACGCCGACGGCTCGACGAGGTCCAGCCGCACGGGCTCGAGCGGGGACCCTACCGAGGCGGTGATCACCAGGTGCTCCGCGTCCTCCGACTCGAGAAGGAAGACGCTCGACGCCCCGGCGATCTCCATCGCGGCCTGGCACGCGGTCGTGCGCGCGTCGTCGCTCTCCCGGATCGCCCGCGCCGCCGCAGCGATCGCCGCCAGGGTCTGCTGCCCCTTCAGCGCGGACCGCTCGCTGCGCGCCAGCTGCGCGACGAGGCGCGAGATCGCCCAGGCCGTCAAGGACGACACCGCGAGGAACACGACGATCCGCCGGAGGTCCTCCCCGCTGAACGGCGTGACGGGGTCGATCGCGTGCAGCCCGACCGACGCCGCCGACTCGAGACCGAGCGCGACGGCGACCTGGGCACGACGCTCGTACAGCGCCATCCACACGACGGGAAGGAGGAGGACGACAAGCGAGCCCGAGTCCGCGCCGCCGACGGACTGGATCGTCAGCGCCAGCATGAAGAAGGTGGCCACCATCGTCGTCCACCTGAACCAACCGGGCGTCTCGCGCAGCTGGATCACGATGACCGCCGGCAGCACGAGCGCCGTCAGCACGATCCCGAGGGCGAACGCGCGGCCGCTCACGACACCATGGCCGATCAGCCCGCTCAACGGCACCACGGATGCGGCGAGGCCGAACGGCACGAGCTGCCGGACCACGCCCGGGAGGAGGCGCCGTCGTCGTCCGGCACCTGCGGCAGCGCCGTGCGGCTCGCTCCCGGGTGCGGCGCTCATCGTGTCGGCACCAGGTCCGGGGTCGCGGCGGGCATGCCGAGGGCCGCCAGCACGGTGCCGAACGTGTCACCGGGCGCGACCCGGACGAGCCTCACCTCGGCACGAACAGGCACTCGTCGGCCCCCATGGGTCGGCGCCGTCGCAGCGATGAGCCGGTGCAGCGCCGCCGACCGCCGGTCGAGCTCGGCGACCGTCTCGGCGACGGCGAGCACGAGGAACTGCGCGGGGCCGGTGCACGCGAGGTAGTCGGCCGGGCGGGCGGCACCGATGAGCGTCCGGGCGACCGTCGCCACGACGACGTCCGCCACCTCCGGGTCCTCCGCCCGCGATTCGGCCCGGGTCGGGATCAGGTCGATGCGGATCACGGCCGACGCCGGTCCCCCCGGGTTCACGAGCCAGTCCGCCAGGGCGACGAGCGCGCGCCGACGGTTGGGCAGTCCCGTGACCGCATCGGTGCGCGCCGCGACGAGCGCCGCCTCCGCATGCTCCACGTTCGTGCGGTGCGGGGTGTCGTCGGTGAACGTCTCGATCGCGCCGACGATCGCCCCGGACGCGTCCCGGACCGCCTCGCCATGAACCATCGACGGCACCCGGTGACCGTCGGCGTGCTGGAAGAACACGTGCGCGTCCCGAGGTTGCCCGTCCGCCATCACGGCGAGCATCGGGCACCTGTCGCCGCACAGCAGCCGCCCGTCGTCGTCGGTGTGCACGAGCAGGGCGTGGTGGCACGGGTGCCCGACGGCCCGTTCGGACGGGTACCCGGTGAGCTCCTCCGCGCCGGCGTCCCACGTCACGACGCGACGTTGGTGGTCCATCGTGTAGGTGGCCGTCACGGGGATGCCCGACCGCGACGGCTGGGGGTCTCGGGTCGGCACCGGCTCGTGCGGTACCGGCCGCCACGCCTGCACGGCGACCGCGGCCAGCTCGGTCCGGTCGATCGCCTTCGAGAAGAGCCAGCCCTGACCGTAGCCGACCCCGAGCCCGGTCAGGACGCCGCGCTCCGCGACCTCCTCGATGCCCTCGGCGATCACGTCCAGGCCGAGGGTCACGGCGAGCTGGGTGAGGCTCTCGACGATCGCCACCGCGGAGATGTCGCTGGTCAGGTCGGCGGTGATCGACCTGTCGATCTTGATGCTCGTCGCGGGGATGCGGTGCAGGTAGGACAGCGAGGAGTAGCCCGTCCCGAAGTCGTCGATGGCCAGCCCGATCCCCTGCGCGCGCAGCCGCACGAGGCTCGGGACGAGCTCGTCGAGGTTCTCGGCGAGCGCAGTCTCGGTGACCTCGAGGGTGAGGAGCGCGACCGGGAGCCCGACCTCGTGCAGGACGGAGGCGACGAGGTCCGGGAAGGCGGTGTCGGTGAGCTGGCGGACCGAGACGTTGACGGCGACCCCGACGCCCGCGAGCCCGGGCGTGGTCTGCCAGTCGGCCGCGTCGGCGATCGCGGTCCGCAGCACCCACTCCCCGATCGAGTGGATCGCCCGGGTCGCTTCCGCGAGGGGGATGAACTCCATCGGCGGGATGTCCCCCAGCTCGGGGTGCGCCCACCGGAGAAGAGCCTCGGTGCCCATGAGCTCGCCGTCCTGCATGCCGACGACCGGCTGGTAGACGACCCGGAGCTGGTCGCGCTCGGCAGCGACGAGAAGGTCCGCCGTGAGCCGACGACGCCGGTGCACCACCGAGTACAGCTCCGGGGTGAACGCCACCACCTCCCCAGGTCCGCGACGCTTCGCCTCCCACAGGGCGACGTCGGCGTCGCCGAGCACCGCGTGCCCGGGTCGGGTCACCGTCGAGGCGATCCCGATGCTCACCGTCACCCGCACGGGGGCGACTCTGTCGATCTCCGGGCCGCCGTCCGGTCCGATCGGGTCGGCGACGGCGTCGCCGATGCGCGCGGCGAGCGACCTCGCGCACGCCTCGTCGCCACCGTGGCAGTGGACCGCGAACTCGTCCCCACCGATGCGCGCGACGAACGCGTCGGTGCAGACCGCCCGCAGTCGCGACGCGAGCACGAGCAGCACGGCGTCACCACCGCGATGCCCGAGCGTGTTGTTGATGCCGGCGAAGTCGTCGACGTCGACGACGAGCACCATGCCGGGTTCGCCGGACGCCTCGGCCGCGACCATCGCGACGTCGAACGCCCGGCGGTTGGCCAGACCGGTGAGCTCGTCGGTGCGGGCTATCCGCTCGAGCTCGCGCGTGTAGGTCGCTGCGGCATCGGCATCGCGCGCGATCCACGACGTCCCGCGGCGTCCGCGGATGTCGGGCGGGACCGGTGTCCCGGTGACGGCGACCAGTCGGGTCGTGCCGTCCGGGTGGAGCCACGGCATCGTCTCCGCGCGCACGGCCTCACCGGCCTCGACCCGCCGGACGAGCGCCAACCAACCGCTCCTGTCGAGGGCGAACGACCGCGTGAAGCGGGGGCCCCGCGCCCCGACCATCTCGGCCGCGGTGTACCCGAGCACCGCCTCGGCCGCCGGGTTCCAGGTGACGACCACGCCGTCACGGATGCTGACGACGGCGTCGGCGGTCGACGCGACGAGGGCTGCGAGCCACGCCGAGTCCGCTCCGGCCGACTCGAGACCGGTGACGTCGACCGCGAACCCGACCGTGCCGCCGCAGCGCCCGAACGAGGCGGGGACCCACGACACCCGCATCATCCGGTGCGGACCGGCCGGTGTCGTCATGACGAGGTGAGCGGTGTGGGTGCCCTCGGCGGCAGCGCGCACGCCCGCCGCGTCGAACACGTGCGCCACGTCCGACGGCATCACGTCGAGGGCCGAGCGTCCGATCACGTCGTCACGCGTGACCCCGGCCATCGCCTCGAACGCCCGGTTGACGTGGAGGAACCGCCCCTTGTCGTCGCACACGAAGCCCGGCCCGGGCATCCCGTCGACGAGCCCGACCAGCCGGACGAGGCTGCCCCGCCGTCGCGCGTGCCGCGCCGCGCGGGCGACGCCCGCCCGGAACGATGCCCGCTGCCCGCCGGCATCGCCGCCGGCGGACGGTCGGGACGCGGCCGAAGGCCGACCTGGTGCCATGTCGACCTCCTCGAGCGAGCCGTGCGGTACCTGGTCACGGCACACACTGGACAAATCATCGGCGCGCGCGGCGTCAAAGGTAAGCACATCGAGCCCGGGATCTCCGCTGCCGTGCCGCTCGGTGCCGCCCGGCGCCGGCCGCCCTGGTGCCCCGGTGCGCGTGCGCGCCGATCACCTCTCAGTAGGTGAAGGCGCTCATGCGGGTGCGCAGGTCGGTGGACAGGCGGGCGAGCTCGCCGACCGCGTCACCCATCTGCCCCAACACGTGCGCACTGGAGTCCGCAGCCGACGCCACCCCGGTGATGTTCACCGCGATCTCCCC
>JAKBFW010000192.1 GCA_021833345.1 Pseudomonadota bacterium
GGCCCCGACCGCGGTCGTGTGCAAGTTGAGGCAACTGAACATATGATACTTTTGTCATATGGCAGCCAGCGAGGATCCTGAACCGCGCCGTCGTGCTGCGCCGGAGCCGATCAACAAGCTGAAGGCCGAGTTCTTCAAGACGCTCGGCCACCCCGCGCGGATCCGGATCCTCGAGCTGCTCGCCGAGCGCGAACGGTCGGTCGCGGACCTCCTGCCGGAGATCGGTCTCGAGGCGTCCCACCTGTCCCAGCAGCTCGCGGTGCTGCGTCGCGCCGGTGTCGTGGTCGCACGCAAGCAGGGGAGCAGCGTCATCTACGCGATGGCCTCCGAGGACATGGCGGAGCTGCTGCTGGTTGCCCGGAAGGTGCTCGCGGGGCTGCTCACGGACCAGGTCGACCTGCTCCGGGGCCTGCAGGCCGAGGACGAGCCCGACAGCGAGCAGCGCGCATGACCCCGCACGCCGCGACGGCTCGCCACCGGAGCACCCGATGACCTGGATCGGAGCGATCCGACGTGCCGGTCGCATCGTCGAACCCGCACCGTCGGCGCCGTCCGACCGGATGGCGCCGCCTGCCGGGGTGACCGGCTCGCTCCAGCTGCGGCACGTCGACTGCGGCTCGTGCAACGGGTGCGAGATCGAGATCGCGGGCGCGTTCTCGGCCGTCTACGACGCCGAACGCTTCGGCGCCCGGCTCGTCGCCTCGCCGCGCCACGCGGACGGGATCCTCGCGACCGGCGTCGTGACCCGGAACATGCACGACCCGCTGCTCAACACCCTCGCCGCGGTGCCGCAGCCGCGCGTCGTGATCGCGGTCGGCGACTGCGCCGTCGACGGCGGCGTGTTCCGCGACGGCTACGGCGTGGTCGGATCGGTCGCGGACGTCGTCCCGGTCGACGTCGAGGTCCCGGGCTGCCCGCCCACCCCCGCGCAGATCGTCGCCGCGCTGAGGTCGGTGACCGGGCGATGAGCACGACGGCGGGCCGAGGTGCACTCGTGTCGGGTGGCTCGACGACCGCGGTCGGGGCCGCGGGGCTGGTCCTCGGCCTCTCGTCGATCTTCGGCGGCGGAGTCCACCTGCGCATCGGCTGGCTCCTGCCCCTCGTCGGGGTCCGGTTCGACGTCGATCCGCTCGGTGGGCTGCTGATCGCCCTGACCGGCGCGGTCGCCGTCGTCGTCGGTGTCTACGCCGTCGGCTACGCGCGGCACGAGCACTGGTCGGTGCTCACCCTCGTCCTGCTCCCGACGTTCGTCGCCGCCATGATCCTGGTCCCCGCGGCGGGGACCGTCACGACCTTCCTCCTGTGCTGGGAGCTCATGGCCGCCGCGTCGCTCGCGCTCGTGCTCGCGGACCACCGGCGCGCGGCGGTGCGGTCCGCAGGGATCGTCTACGCGGTCATGACGCAGCTCGGCTTCGTCGCGATCCTCGTCGCGCTCGTGGTGCTCTCGGCCGCGGGTGGCGCGGACGACTTCGCGACCCTTGCCACGCGCGGCGGCGCGGTGGCCTCGGGGACCCGCACCGCGGTGTTCCTGCTGACCGTGATCGGGTTCGGGTCGAAGGCAGGTCTCCTGCCCTTGCACGCGTGGCTGCCGCGCGCGCATCCCGAGGCGCCGAGCCCGGTGTCCGCCCTGATGAGCGCCTCGATGGTCACGATGGGCATCTACGGGATCATCCGCATCGACCTGCAGATCCTCGGCCCAGGTCCGACGTGGTGGGGGCTCACGCTGATGGCCGTCGGCGCGATGTCCGCGGTGTTCGGCGTCCTGCAGGCCTCGGTCGCGACCGACCTCAAACGGCTCCTCGCCTACTCGACCACGGAGAACATGGGTCTTGTGACGGTGGCGCTGGGCGCCGCGGCCCTCCTGAGCGCGTCCGGTGCCCCGACGATCGCGGCGATCGCGATCACCGCGGCGCTGGTGCACCTGGTCGGCCACGCGGCCTTCAAGGCCCTCGGCTTCCTCGCCGCGGGCTCGGTGCTCGCGTCGAGCGGTCTGCGCGACCTGGACCGGCTGGGCGGGCTCGTGCGCTCGATGCCGGTCACCACGGCCATGTTCGGGATCAGCGCGCTGGGGGCGTCCGGTCTCCCGCTCGGTGCGGGGTTCGTGGGGGAGTGGCTGCTGCTGCAGAGCCTGATCCATGCGCCGACGCAGGGTGACCCGATGGTCGCGCTCGCGATGCCGCTCGCGGTGGGCGCGGTCGCGCTCACGACGGGTGTCGGCATCGCGACGATGGTCAAGGCGTTCGGTGTCGGGTTCCTCGCCCGCCCGCGGTCGACGCAGGCCGCGGACGCGCACGAGATGTCGCGAGGTATGGCCGTCGGCATGGGGCTCGCCGCTGCGTCCGCTGCCGTCCTCGCGGTGGCTCCGGGCGTGCTCGGGCCGGTGGTGCAGCGCGTGCTCGCCGTGCTCCCCGCCGTCGGTGGTGACACGGCCGGGCCGCACCTCGGCGCGATGCTCCGGCTGCCGGGCATCCCCGGATCGATGTCACCGGGCGTGATCGCGGTGGCCCTGGTGCTGGCCGTGATCGTCGCCGTCGGCCTCGGTCGCTGGGGCCGCAGCCGCCGTCCCGCCCCTGCCGACGTGCCGCTCTGGGCCTGCGGCGCGGACGAGCTCAGCCCACGGATGCAGTACACCGCGACGTCGTACGCCGAACCCCTGCAGCGCGTCTTCGACGACGTCCTGCGACCGGACACCGACATCGAGGTGAGCCACTTCGCGGAGTCCCGGTACCTCATCGCGAAGGTCACCTATCGCAACCGCGTCGAGGACCCGATCGAGCGAGGTCTGTACGCCCCGGTCGTCCGCGCCGTCGGGGCCGTCGCTGAGCGCGTGCGTCGGGCGCACAACGGCAGCGTCCACCTCTACCTCGCGTACGGCGCCCTCGGGCTGCTCGTCGTCCTGCTGGTGGTCCGGTGAACGCGCTCGCGGCGGCCGGCGCCGTCGTGCAGGTCGCGGGTGTGCTGGTCGGCGCGCCGTTCGTGGTGGGCGGCATGCGTCAGGTGCGTGCTCGACTCGAGGGTCGCAGCGGCGGCGGGATCGGCCAGCCGTGGCGCGACCTGCGCAAGCAGCTGCGCAAGCAGCAGCTCCGCCCGGACGGCACGACGGTCGTGTTCCGGGTCGCGCCGGCCGTGGCGGCTGGCAGCGCACTGCTGATCGCGGCGATCATCCCGCTGGTCACCCTCGGGTCGCCGCTCGACTCGTCGGCCGACCTGTTCGGGGTCGTCGGACTGCTGTTCCTCGGGACGGTCGCGCTGACCCTCGCGGGTCTCGACACCGGGACCGCCTTCGGTGGGATGGGCTCGAGCCGTGAGATCACGATCGCGGCGCTGGTCGAGCCGACCATCCTGCTCGCGGTGTTCGCGCTGTCCCTCCCGGGGCACTCGGCCAACCTCGCCGCGATCGTCTCCGCGACGCTCGCGGATCCCGCGCAGGTGCTCACCCTCGGCAGCGTGCTGGCGTTCGTCGCACTCGTCATCGTGATCGTCGCGGAGACCGGGCGGTTGCCGGTCGACAACCCGTCGACGCACCTCGAGCTCACGATGATCCACGAGGCGATGATCCTGGAGTACTCGGGACCTCGGCTCGCGCTGGTCGAGTGGGCGAGCGGCATGAGGCTGACCGTCCTGCTCGCGCTGCTGGCCAACCTGTTCCTGCCGTGGGGGATCGCGGGTGCCGATCCGTCGGTGCTGGGCGTGCTGATCGGGACCGTCGCCGTTGCGGCGAAGGTCGTCGTCCTCGCGGTCGTCCTCGCCGTCGCCGAGGTGTTCATCGCCAAGCTTCGGCTGTTCCGGGTGCCGGAGCTCCTCGCGGGTTCGTTCCTGCTCGCGCTGCTCGCCGTCACCGCGTCGTCGTTCCTGGCGTCGGCCCGATGAGCGTCCTGACGATCCCCAGATCGGAGCGTGTCCGATGACCGCCGCTACCTTCTCGGGCGTGCTCGACCTCGCGGCCGGCGCCTTCCTGCTGTTCGCCGTGCTGATCGTGTGGCGCCGCGACCTGCGGGCGACGGTCCGCCTGCTCGCGTGGCAGGGTGCGGCCCTCGCCGTGCTCCCGATCGCGGAGGGGGTCCATCGGCACGACGCCGCTCCGGTCGTCGTCGGCCTCGCGATCCTCGCGCTGCGTGGTGGCGTGCTGCCCGTCCTGCTCGGACGCGCCG
>JAKBFW010000193.1 GCA_021833345.1 Pseudomonadota bacterium
CCTCGGGACCCGCGCAGGACGCCAGCAGTACGAGCGCATCGTCCGCGCGTCACGTGCGGTGTGGTCGCACCCCCTCGTGCACACGCCGATCAGCGGTCTGGAGACCAAGGCCGCCGAGCTCGCGCGGGCTCAGAGCGTCGCGGTGATCGACCACCTCGCGGACGCGGCGAAGAACCTGCTGCGGCACGAGGTGGTGTCGGTGCCCGGCACGACGGTTCCCAGCACCTCCGCCCGGACCCGGGAGCCGTTTCGCGATGGGCAGCCGCTAGCCTGACCCGTCGTGCCCCGACTCCTTGCCGACACGACGCCGCTGCGGGTCAGCCCGGAGTTCCGGCGGCTGTGGTGGGGCCTCGGCCTGAGCAACCTCGGGTCCCAGCTCACGGTGGTCGCCGTCGGGCTCGAGGTGTACGACCTGAGCGGCTCGACGCTCTCGGTCGGCATCCTCGGCGTGTGCGCTCTCGTACCGTTGGTCGTTCTCGGTCTGTACGGCGGGTCGCTCGTCGACGCCCACGACCGCCGTCGGGTCGCGATCGTCTCGGCGACGGCGGCCTGGGTCGTCACCTGCCTGCTCGCGCTGCAGGCGTGGATGCACGTCGGATCGGTCACCCTCCTGTACGCCCTGGTAGCGCTGCAGTCCGCCGCGTTCGCGGTCAACAACCCGGCGCGCTCGGCGATCGTCCCGCAGCTGCTCCCCGCGCGACTGCTCCCGGCGGCTAACTCGCTGCAGACCATCGCGTGGAACCTGGCGGTCACGGTCGGACCGCTGCTCGGGGCGACGCTGGTGGCGGTGTGGGACTACTCGGTCGCCTACACGCTCGACGCCGTGACGTTCGCGGCCGCCCTCTGGGCGCTCGTCCACCTGCCGCCGTTGCCGCCGCACCGCGAGGACGGCAGCACCCACCGGGCCGGGCTCGCGTCGGTGCTCGAGGGGCTGCGGTACCTGACGACGCGGCCCAACGTCCGCATGACGTTCCAGATCGACCTTGCCGCGATGGTGCTCGCGCAGCCGCGGGTGCTGTTCCCCGCCGTCGGCGCCGTCATCATCGGCGGCGGTGCCCAGACCACCGGGGCGATGACGGCCGCGGCGGCGGTCGGGTCGTTGCTGGCCGGGGTGTTCTCGGGTCCGCTCGGTCGTGTGCATGCGCAGGGACGGGCGATCGCGTGGGCCGTGGTCGGCTGGGGGCTGGCCATCAGCGCGTTCGGCGCCGTGCTCGTGATGGCCACGCACGCGACCGGCGCGTCCCGGACGTCGGTGCTGTGGCCGGCGCTCGCAGCCGCGGCGGTCTGCCTCGCCGTCGCGGGTGCGGCCGACGCGGTCAGCGCGGTGTTCCGCACGACGATCCTGCAGAGCGCCACCCCGGACGCGATGCGCGGGCGGCTCCAGGGGGTGTTCCTGGTGGTCGTCGCGGGCGGCCCGCGGCTCGGCGACCTCCTGGGCGGTGCCGGCGCGACCTGGTGGGGCGAGGGCGTCGCGGCGGTGGTCGGCGGGATCGTGTGCGTGGGTGCGGTCGCGGTGCTGATGCGTCGGCAGCCGCGGTTCCTGGCCTACGACGCGCGTGACCCGCAGCCCTGAGTGCGGGCTGCGGGTCACGGCGGTCGTGCGGTCCCGGGTGAAGCCGACGGGGGCACCCGGGGTGCGGGGACTCCACCGGGTGACCCGGCCGGATCACCCGGCTAGATCACGAGGCTGAGCAGCATGATCGAGCCGAGCGCCGTCACCGACAGCACCGTCTCCATCAACGACCACGTCTTGAAGGTCTGGCCGACGCTCATCTTGAAGTACTCCTTGACCATCCAGAACCCGGCGTCGTTCACGTGGCTGAGGAACACCGAGCCGGCTCCGACGGCGAGCACGAGCAGTGCCGTGTGCGTCGGGCTGAGCCCGGCGGCCAGCGGGGCGACGATGCCGGACGCGGTGATCGTCGCGACCGTGGCGGACCCGGTGGCGAGCCGGATGAGCACCGCGACGAGCCAGCCGGCGAGGAGCGGCGAGATCGACGTGTGCTGCAGCGAGCGGGCGACGACGTCGCCGACACCGGAGTCGACGAGCGTCTGCTTGAACCCGCCACCCGCACCGACGATCAGCAGGATGCCGGCGATCGGGGCGAACGAGGAGTCGACGAGCGAGCTGACGGTCGAGCGGGTCCTGCCGAGCGCGGTGCCGAACGCGACGAGCGCGACGAGCGTCGTGATGAGCAGGGCCTCGAGCGGGGTCCCGACGAAGACGAGCGCCTTGCCCAGCGAGCTCTTCTGGTTCCCGGTCGCGGTGATGACCGTGCTCATGAGCATGAGCACGACCGGAAGGAGGACGACACCGAGGGCGACGGCGAACCGCGGCCGCGGGGCGTTCTCGTCCTTCGGCGACTCGCCGAGGATCGAGGTCGGCGGGGCGAGCTGGACCCACCGCGCCATCGGCTTGGCGAGCAGCGGGCCGCTGATCGCGACGGTGGGGATCGCGACGAGCAGGCCGAGACCGAGCGTCAGGCCCAGGTTCGCGCCGAGGGCACTGATCGCGATCAGGGGTCCGGGGTGCGGCGGGATCAGGCCGTGCAGGGCGGAGAGGCCGGCGAGCGCGGGGATCCCGACGAGGATCATCGACACCTTCGCCCGACGCGCCACGAGCATGATGACGGGGATCAGCAGCACGAGCCCGATCTCGAAGAACAGCGGGATCGCGACGACGAACGCGATCAGGGCCATCGCCCACGGGAGCCGGTTCGCCGACGTCCGCTTGAGGATCGTGTCGACGATCTCGTCGGCGCCGCCGCTGTCGATCAGCATCTTGCCGATGATCGCGCCGAGCGCGATCAGGATGCCGACGCTCCCGACCGTCGAGCCGAGGCCGTTCGCGAAGCTCGTGAAGGCGTTCGTGTAGGGGATGCCGGCCACGACCGCGAGAAGAGCGGCCCCGATCGTGAGCGACAGGAACGGGTGCAGCTTGAGCCAGACGATCAGGATGACGATCGCGGCGATCCCGACGAGGGCTGCGACGACGAGCTGGGTGTCACCGGCGTTCGTCGGTCGTGCGGCGGCGGCGACGGCTGTCGTCGCAACGGCATGGAAGAAGGGCAGGGTGGGCATCATTGCTCCTGTCGAGGTGGACGGTGTGGTGCTGGTGCTGGTGCGGTCATGGCGCCGGGGCCGGGGCCGTCGGGGGATCGGCCGCCAGGCCCAGTGCGGCGAGGGCGGCGTCGGCGACCACGTCGGGTGAACCCTCGGCGTCGACCGTGACCCCGTCCTCGGTCGACAGCAGCGGCTGCAGGGTCTCGAACTGGGACGGGAGCAGCGAGACCGGCATGAAGTGACCGCTGCGGTGTCCGATCCGGTCGCCGATGACCGCGGCAGGAGCGGCCAGGTGGACGAACCGCACGCGCCCGGCGGCGCCGCGCAGGACGTCGCGGTAGGCGCGCTTGAGGGCGGAGCAGGTCACGACGGTGGAGCGGCCGGCGTCCGCCTGGCTCGTGAGCCAGTCCCGCATCGCCTCGAGCCATGGCCGACGGTCGTCGTCGGTCAGCGGGATACCGGCGCTCATCTTGTCGATGTTCGCCTGCGGGTGGAACTCGTCCGCCTCGGCGAACCTCCAGCCGAGGCGCGCCGCGAGCAGCGTGGCGACCGTCGTCTTCCCCGATCCGGCGACGCCCATCACCACGAGGTGCTGCGGTTCTCGATCCACGGTGTCCTCCTCGACATCGCCCGCTCCGGCCGGCGCCGGTCACGTTCGCCGCGAAAGGTAATACCTTTCGCGGTCTGGCCGGAAAGGTAGCACCTTTCTGGCCGAGCGGAAACCCCTCGGTCCGCAGCAGCGTCCGGGTTCCTGCCTGACTCCTGCCCGACCTGGATGAGACGATGTCGGCACCCGCGTGCCACCCCACCTCCGAAGGCCAGGTCCGAAGGCCGATGACGACGACCGTCCTGCACAGCTCGGTGCTCGAGACCCTCGGCCAGGAGATCGTCGCGGGAGAGCTTGCGGCGGGCGCCGTCGTCACGCTCGACCAGCTCCAGGCACGGTTCCATGTCTCACGAACCGTCATGCGCGAGTGCATGCGGATCCTCGAGTCGATGAACCTCGTCGAGTCACGCCGCCGGGTCGGGATCGTCGTGCGGCCGTCCGCGGAGTGGACCGTCCTCGACGCCCGCGTGA
>JAKBFW010000046.1 GCA_021833345.1 Pseudomonadota bacterium
CTCGACATGGCGCGGTACAGCCACCTCCTCGCGGGTGCCTCCTGGATGGCCGAGTACGGCGACCCCGACGACCCCGCGCAGTGGGAGTTCATCCGGACGTTCTCGCCGTACCACCTGGTCGACCCGGACCGGGAGTACCCGCCGGTGCTGTTCACCACGTCGACGCGGGACGACCGCGTGCACCCCGGCCACGCGCGCAAGATGGCGGCACTCCTGCTCGCGGCCGGCAAGGACGTGCTGTCCTACGAGAACATCGAGGGCGGGCACGGCGGTGCGGCGACGAACGCGCAGTCGGCGTTCATGTCGGCCCTGGCGTACGCGTTCCTGTGGGAGCGGCTCGGCGGCGCGGTGTCGTAGCGGCGCGGTCCCGCGGGGACGTGCCGGCAGTGGCGTCCAGGCAGCCGCCGGTCAGCGCGGCCCGGGCCGCCAGAGCACGAGCGCGCCGCGCGCCTCGGTGTCGGCGAACCGGAGGCCGCGCTGGAGGCGCTGACCGCGGCGCACCGCGACGACGTCGCCCGACGGACCGGCGGTGAAGACGCGGCGACCCGGCTCGACGTAGGCGCGCAGCGCGTCGAGCTGCTCGGTGAGCCGGGCGACCTCGGCCTCGAGGGCGAGGATCCGCTTGATCCCGGCGAGGTTGACGCCCTCGTCGTGCGAGAGCCGCTGGACCTCCCGGAGGGTCGCGACGTCACGCAGCGAGTACCGCCGCCCGCGACCCCGCGTCCTCCCGGGCGAGACGAGCCCGAGGCGGTCGTACTGGCGCAGGGTCTGCGGGTGCATGCCGGCGAGCTCGGCGGCAGCCGAGATCACGAACACCGGTGTGTCGTCGTGCACCGTCGACCGTCCCTCCCGGGTGACCCCTCGCTCGTCAGACCTTCGCCTGCGCCATCAGGTTGCCGCGGACGTCGGCGTCGGACGTCGCCTCGGCGAACGCCCTCACCGCATCCTTCGCGGCACCTGTCAGGCGCTGCGGGACGACGACCTGCACGGTCACCAGCAGGTCGCCGGTGCCCTTCGGCGTGGTGATGCCCTTGCCGCGCACGCGCAGCGTCCGACCCGACGGCGTCCCCTCCGGCACCTTGACCTTCACCGTCGAGGCGTCGAGCGTCGGCACGTCGATCTGCGCCCCGAGCGCGGCCTCGTCGAACGCGACCGGCACGGTGATCCGCACGTTGTTGCCGTCGAGGCTGAACAGCGGGTGCGGGGTGACGCTCACCGTGATGACCAGGTCACCCGCCGGGGCACCCGACTCACCGGGTTGCCCCTTGCCGCGCAGCCGGATCTTCTGCCCGTCGCTCACCCCGGCCGGGACCCGCGCGGTGACGTTGCGCCCGTCCACCGACAGCGTCACGGTCGACCCGGACGCCGCCTGACGGAACGGCAGCGTCGTCGTCGCGGTGACGTCCCCACCCCGACGGGGCTGACGGAAGCCGCCACCGCCGCCGAACATCCCCCCGAGAAGGTCCTCGAAGCCGCCGCCCTGCGTCGAGTACCGCACCCGACCACCGCCGGGCGCGCCGCCGCCGAACATCCCGCCGAAGAGGTCCTCGAAGCCGGCCCCGCCCGCGCCGCCCGAGCCGGCGGAGAAGCGCGGCCCACCCGCCATCGCGCGGAGCTGGTCGTACTGCGCGTGCTGCTCGGGGTCCGAGAGGACCGCGTAGGCCTCGCCGACCTCCTTGAAGCGCTCCTCGCTCTTGGCGTCCCCCGGGTTGTGGTCGGGGTGCAACGTCCGGGCGAGCTTGCGGTACGCCTTCTTGATCGTCGCCGCGTCAGCGTCCTTGGGGACGCCGAGCACGGCGTAGAAGTCCTTCTCGATCCAGTCCTGACCGCTCATGACGCCTCCTTCCGCTGATCGTGCCACTCACCTGCTGCGTGCCACTCACCGGCTGCGACGACGGCGCTCAGGCATCCGGCTCGGCGACCGCGACGCGCGCTGCCCGCACGATCCTGTCGCCGACCTTGTAGCCGTCCTGCAGCACCTGGACGACGGTCGGGCCGGTGACCTCGGCCGAGTGCTGGTGCATGAGGGCCTCGTGCACCTTCGGGTCGAACTCCTCGCCGACCTCGCCGTAGCGCTGCACCTCGAAGCGCGCGAGCACCTGCTCGAGCTTCTCGGCGACCGACGCGAACGGGCTCCCGGCGAGCTCACCGTGCTGACGGGCCAGCGCGATGTCGTCGAGCACCGGGATCAGCGCCTCGGCGATCTGCACCACCGTCTGGTCACGGGCGACGGACCGGTCCCGGTCCACGCGCTTGCGGTAGTTCACGTACTCGGCCTGCAGCCGCAGGAGGTCGTCGAGACGCTCCGCGGCCAGCGACTCCGCGAGCGCGAGCGCGGTGTCCTCGACCGGCTCCTCGCCGACCTCGGTCAGCGCCTCAGGCTCGAAGTCCAGGTGCGCCAGCGGGTCGGCCGGGGTGGCCGGCTCGCGCAGCTCGCCCGTCTCCGGGTCGAGGCGTCGCTTGTCGGTGAAGCGCGGCGCCCCGTCGGGGTCGGGCGTACCCGACCCCGAGGCGCCGTGGGTGTCGTCGCTCATTTGGACTCGTCCACGATCTCGGCGTCGACGATGTCCTCGTCGTCCCCGGCCTTGCCCGACGCCGAGGTGTCGGCACCTGCGGCCGCCTCGGCCTGGCTCGCGGCGTCGGCGGCGTACAGGGCCTCGCCGATCTTCTGGCTGACGGTCACGAGAGTCGCGTGCGTGGTCTTCACGGCCTCGATGTCCTCACCGGCGAGAGCCGTCTTGAGCTCGGCCATCGCGGTCTCGACCTCGGTCTTGACGTCGGCCGGGACCTTCTCGGCGTTGTCCGCGAGCACCTTCTCCGTGGAGTACACGAGCTGCTCGGCCGTGTTGCGGGTCTCGGCCTCCTCGCGGCGCTGGTGGTCCTCGGCGGCGTGCGCCTCGGCCTCCTTGATCATGCGGTCGATCTCGTCCTTGGGCAGGGCGGACCCGCCGGTGATCGTCATCGACTGCTCCTTGTTCGTGCCGCGGTCCTTGGCGGACACGTGCACGATCCCGTTCGCGTCGATGTCGAACGTGACCTCGATCTGCGGCACCCCGCGCGGGGCGGGCGCGATCCCGGTCAGCTCGAACGTGCCGAGGGGCTTGTTGTCCCGCGCGAAGTCGCGCTCGCCCTGGAACACCTGGATCAGCACCGACGGCTGGTTGTCGTCCGCGGTCGAGAAGATCTCCGAGCGCTTGGTCGGGATCGCGGTGTTGCGCTCGATGAGCTTCGTCATCACGCCACCCTTGGTCTCGATCCCGAGCGACAGCGGCGTGACGTCGATGAGCAGGACGTCCTTGCGCTCGCCCTTGATGACACCGGCCTGGAGCGCGGCGCCGACGGCCACGACCTCGTCCGGGTTGACGCCCTTGTTCGGCTCCTTGCCGCCGGTGAGCTCGCGCACGACGTCGGCCACGGCCGGCATCCGGGTCGAGCCGCCGACGAGGACGACGTGGTCGATGTCCGCGAGCTTGACGCCCGCGTCGCGGATGACGTTGTGGAACGGGGTCTTGGTGCGCTCGAGCAGGTCGGCGGTCATCTGCTGGAACTGCGCGCGCGTGAGCTTCTCGTCCAGGTGGATCGGGCCGTTCTCCGACATCGAGAGGTACTGCATCGAGATGCTGGTGCTCGTCGAGGACGAGAGCTCCTTCTTGGCCTGCTCGGACGCCTCGCGCAGACGCTGCAGCGCGATCTTGTCCTTGGACAGGTCCACGCCGCTCGCGTTCTTGACCTGCTTGATCAGGTACTCGACGATCCGGTTGTCCCAGTCGTCGCCGCCGAGGCGGTTGTCGCCGGAGGTCGAGCGGACCTGGATGGTCGAGAACTCGTCCTCGTCCTTGCCGACCTCGAGGAGGGAGACGTCGAACGTGCCGCCGCCGAGGTCGAAGACCAGGATCAGCTCGTCTTCCTTGCCTTTCTCCAGGCCGTAGGCGAGCGCGGCCGCGGTGGGCTCGTTGACGATGCGCAGCACGTTGAGGCCGGCGATCTGACCGGCGTCCTTGGTGGCCTGGCGCTCGGCGTCGTTGAAGTAGGCCGGGACGGTGATGACCGCGTCGGTCACCGGCTCGCCCAGGTACTCCTCGGCGTCGCGCTTGAGCTTGCCGAGGATGCGCGCCGAGATCTCCTGCGCGTTGTAGTTCTTGTCGTCGATCGCGACGTGCCAGTCCGTGCCCATGTGGCGCTTGACCGAGCTGATGGTCCGCTCGACGTTCGTGACGGCCTGGCGCTTGGCGACCTCGCCGACGAGCACCTCACCGGTCTTGGAGAAGGCGACGACCGACGGCGTCGTGCGCGACCCCTCGGCGTTCGCGATGACGGTGGGCTCCCCACCCTCGAGGACGGCGACCACCGAGTTGGTGGTCCCCAGGTCGATCCCGACCGCACGTGCCATGGTGATTCCTCCACTAGTTCGCGCTGGTTCGCGCTGATTCACACTGATCCGGTGCTCGGGACGCTGCGCCCGAGCTGATTGAGCCTGCTGCGCTCAAGTCTGTGCCGAGTTGCTCCGGAGTGCAAACCCGACCGTCCAAACTTGAGCCCACTCGACTCAACCCGGACCCCCGTGCCTCCATTCCCACGCCTCCGCCCGGCGGGTGGGCGAGTCAGGGGCGAGGGAGGAGGCCGTCGATCACGAGGTCCACCGCGCGCGACACCGCGACGGCGTCGGCACGTCCGGCAGGGCCGACGGCCCCGACCCGGCTGACGGGACCGAGAGACCCGTTCACGACGCCGTAGACCATGCTGACGATCGTCAGGAGGTCGTCCACCGTGAGATCCGCGCGGACGACGCCCGCCCCGCGGCTCCACTCGAGCGGGCCCGCCAGCAGGCCCACCGCGCGCCTCCGGAGCGGCTCGAGCTGGGCGTGATCCGGCCCCTCCGAGAAGACCAGCCGGAAGAGACCCGGCATCCGCGCCTGCTCGGCCGTGATGTCGCGCAGGAGAGCCAGAAGCACGGACGGGTCGTCGCGGCGATCCGCCACCAGCTGCTCGAGCACAGCCAGCCGATCCTCGAACACCGCCGCGACCAGGCTGTGCCGGTCCGGGAAGTGCCGGTACAGCGTGCCACGCCCCACCTGCGCCCGCTCCGCGACCTGCTGCAGCGGAACGGACACCGACTCCGCGGCGAAGATCTCCTCGGCAGCTGCGAGGATCTTGGCCCTGTTACGACGCGCGTCGCTGCGTTGACTCATGGCGCGACATCGTAAGCGGACAGGCTGGACCGGACCTGGGGCCGCGTCAGAACACCGACAGAGCCTCTGCGCACCGCACGTAGTCGTCGATCGTGTTGTACAGGTGGGCGGAGAGCCGCAGACCGACCCGCCCGCCGGCCACGACGAACTTGGCCTCGAAGCCGCGGGACCGGGCGTGAGCGGTCAGCTCCGGACCCGTGGCGCCGGCGGCCCTGCCGGTCAACGGGACGACGGCGAGCGAGCCGACCATCGACGCCGGCACCGGTGGCGTGCTGCCGAGCTCGTCGCACATCAGCGCCTGCGCCGCCAGGACGAGCGCACGGTTCGCGGCCCGGACACCGGCCCAGCCGCCCGGGTGCGCAGTCCCGATCTCGCGGATCGCGGCGGGCACGCTCAGCCACGCCGTCGGGTCCGACGTCCCCGGCCAGTCGAACAGCGCGTGGAACCGTCCACCGTCCGCGGACCGCTCGTCGCCCCAGCCGTGGCTGACCGTCAGCGGGACGACCTCGTCACGCCAACCCGCCGCGACCCGCACGAACGCCGCACCCTTCGGCGCGCACACCCACTTGTGCAGGTTCCCGGCGTAGAACGACGCGCCCAGGGCGTCGAGATCCAGCTCGAGCATCCCGGGCGCGTGCGCCCCGTCGACGATGACGACGACATCCGGCTCGAGCGCCGCGACGACCTCCCCGACCGGGACCACGACACCCGTCCCGCTCTCCACGTGGTCGATCAGCACGGCGCGCGTGCGCGGGCCGACGGCGCCCAGCACGATCGCGGCGAGCTCGGCCGGGCCGTCGAGCACCTCCGGGATCTCCACGACGCGCACGACGACCGCGGCCGCGGCGGTGATCGCATCGAGGGCGAACCGGCACGCCGGGTACGCGTGGCTCGTCACCAGGACCTCGTCGCCCGGCGCCAGCCGCGCCACCACCGCGCGCACCGCCATGTTGACGGCCTGCGTGGTGTTGGTCGCGAACGCGACGGCGGCAGGGTCGCTCCCGACGAAGCCCGCGAGCGCCTCGCGCGCCTCCCGCACCGCGGACGGGTACTCGACGTCGAACCACCGCGTCGGGTTCGCCTCGAGCTCGCGCCGCAGGCGCTGCTGCTCGTCGAGCACGGGCCACGGACAGGCCCCGAACGAGCCGTGGTTGAGGTGGGTCGTTGCCGGGTCCAGGGCCCAGAACGGGGTCGGGTCACCCATGCGGTGCTCCTCAGGGGTCGTCGCGCGCACTCGTCGGCCCAGCCCTGCTCAGGTGAGCGCCAGGTGCCAGGTCCCCGCCAGCATGCCCGCCACGGTCGCGACGGTCACGATCACCACGCCGCCGAGGACCACCCCGGCGTCCGACCGCCGCAGCGTGCTGACCCGCGCCCACGTCCGGGTCCCCGGCGCGCCGAACCCCCGCGCCTCCATGGCCATCGCGAGTCGCGTCCCTCGACGGATCACGAGCACGAGCAGCGCAAGGACCTGACCCGCCGCGGTCCGCGTGCGGCCGACCACGCCGTCGCCCCCGATCCCACGGGCCCGACGTGCCGCACCGAGCGACTCCCACTCGGTGCCCATCAGCGCGAACAGTCGCATGGCCGCGAGCGCAGCGAGCACGAACCGGTGCGGCAGCCGCGCGACCTGGGCGAGCGCATCCGCCAGGTCGGTCGGGTCGGTCGTCGCGAGCAGCACCACGCCGGGCAGCCCGACGGACAGGATGCGCAGCGCGATCGCGCACCCCGCCAGCAGCGACCCCTGGGTCACCGTCACCGGGCCGAGGGCCAGGAGCACCTCGCCGGAGTCCACGCCGAGCCACGTCGTCACGAGCCCAGCCGGGACGGCACCCGCCAGCACGATCCAGCCGCGACGCAGCAGACCCCGAGGGCTCAGGCCGCACCACGGCAGGACGGCCACCTCGAGCACCAGGGCGACCCCGGCCGTCACGACGTCGACGGTCAGCAGCAGCGTCAGCGAGACGAGCAGTGCGACGGTGAGCTTGGCGACGGGGTTGGCGCGCGCGACGAGCGCGTCGGGCCGCATGGCCGGGTCCGCTCCGAGGGTCAGGACGGTCATGTCGTCGCCACCGTCGCGATGCCCGACGAGACCGGCTGGACGGTGCCCTCTCCCACGCGCAGCTCGCGACCGCGGCCCTCGTCGACGAACGTCTCCACGAGGTCGCGGTCGTGGGTCGCGCAGACGATCGCCGTCCCGGTCTCGAGCAGCTCACGCAGCAGGTCCACGAGCACGGCCCAGGTCACCGCGTCCTGACCGAACGTCGGCTCGTCGAGCACGAGCACCCCCGGTCGGGTGACGAGCGCGGTCGCGACCGACAGCCGCCGCTGCTCCCCGCCCGACAACGTGAACGGGTTGGCGAGCGCGAGCGCACCGAGCCGCAGGCGACCGAGGACCTCGGCGCACCGTCGCGCCGCGTCGGCGGCGTCCACCCTGGCCTGGTGCGGTCCGACGGCGAGCTCGGCCTCGACCGAGCCCGCCACGAACTGGTGCTGCGGCTCCTGGAACACCGTCCCGATGCGGGTCACGAGGTCCCGGGCGCGCCACCGCACCGGGTGCGGACCGGCGGCCCCGGCCAGCTCCGGCATCGCCGTGAGCTCGCCGCCCACCGGTGCGGTGAGACCCGCGAGGGCGAGCGCGAGCGTGGACTTACCCGAGCCGTTCACCCCCGTCAGGAAGAGCACCTCGCCGGGGACGACGTCGACGTCGACGCCCGTGAGGACGGGAGCCAGCCGACCCCGTCGCACCGCGAGGTCCCGCGCGCTCAGCACGGGCGTGCGCGCCGTCGCGCGGGATGCCCGAGCCGCGTCGTCGGAGGTCACCGCACCTCCCGTCTTCGCTTCACCAGCCGCACCAGCCGTACCGGCTGCACCGACCGCACCGACCGCACCGGTCATCCGGGCGACGGCGCCCGTCCCTGCTGCGCCTGCCGCCCGGGCCCGGAACCGGCGCGGCACCCAGACGCCGAGGCGGAACAGCTCGGGCCCCTGGTCTGCGAGCACGTCGAGCGCGGGCCCGTCGGCGATCACGCCCCCACCGGCCTCGAGCACCACGACGCGGTTCACGACGTCGAGCCACTGCTCCACGCGATGCTCGACGACGATCACGGTCGACGAGAGCGACCGCGCGTGCGGCGACAGCCCGACGACACCCGCGACGGACTCGACGAGCAGCCGGGCCCCGTCCGGGTCCACCATCGCGGTCGGCTCGTCGAGCAGGAGCAGCCCCGGGCGCATCGCCACCACACCCGCGAGGGCGAGGCGTTGACGCTCCCCCCCGGACAGGGCCGATGTCGCGTGCGCGCGGCCGTACGGGAACCCGACCAGCGTCATCGCCTCGTCGACGCGCGGCCAGATCAGCTCGGCCGGCAGCCCGTGGTTCTCGAGCCCGAACGCGACGTCGTCGCCGCACCGCGCCAGGACGGTCTGCGCGTCCGGGTCCTGCAGGAGCAGCCCGGTCCGCGACGTCCCGGGCACGCCGGGTGCGGTGCGGGCCGCGCGCGCGTCGAGGCCGTCGACCTCGAGCGCACCCTCGGCCTCCCCCGCGCCGTCGTCCAGCAGCCCGGCGGCGGCGGCGAGCAGCGTCGACTTGCCCGCTCCGCTGGGTCCCAGCAGGAGGACGCGCTCCCCCGGCGCGACGTCGAGGTCGACCCCGCGCAGGGCCCACGCCTTGCGCCCCGAGTGTCGCCACCCCCAGCCGCGGGCGCGGAGCCCGACGGCCGAGGCGGCGACGACACCGAGGTCAGACGCGTCGTGCATCTCGGCCCGACGCCAACGACGACAGCGCACCGGTCCGCGCCAGCGCCCGCGTGAGCGCCCACGAACCGACACCCGCGATCACGACGCCGGAGGTGATCGCCGCGACGATGTACACCGCCTTGAACACCGGCGAGAAGTCCGGGTAGTACACGAACGTGTCGAGCAGGCCGACGACGACGCCCGCCGCGGCACCGCCGCCGAGCGACGCGCCCAGCCCGAACCGGCGGTACAGCAGGATCGCGAAGAGGACCTCGGGCCCGAGCCCCTCGAGGAACCCGTACCAGACGGTCGAGAAGCCCCACTGGTTGCCCACGAGCGCCGAGACGACCGCGGCGAGCAGCTCGGTGTACAGCGCCGCCCCGGGCTTGCGGATCACGAGCGCACCGAGCACGCCGGGGAGCAGCCAGATGCCGACCCCGATCCCCGACGCGGGCGGGAACGCGGCCAGCGCGCCGCTCACGACGGGCCAGGACAGGTTCCACAGGACGAAGAGGAACCCGCCTGCGACGCCGAGGACGGACGCGGTCACGATGTCCACGACCCGCCACGACTCGCGCGTCGTGGACGTCCAACCCGCGAGCCACAAGCCGGTCAGCGCGAGCAGGATCGCGGTGGGGACCGTCAGGTCGGCGAGCGAGGAGCCGAACAGCGACGGACCTGCGGGAAGCCCGATCGCCCAGACGGTGACGGCCAGCGCGAGGCCGAGCGCGGCGGGGACGACAGCACGCGTCGTCAGGAGGCCGGCTGGTGGGTGCGGTGCTTCTGGTGCTTCTGGTGCTTCTGGTGTTGCCATGGTGAGGTCTCCCGTCGTCACACGGGGAGGGCCGCGACGGGGGCGGCTCGGCCGCGTCGACGTCGATCAGCCGTCGGCGGGACGAGCAGCACCCGGCTCGCGGCCGAGATTCCCGACTCCCTACGCCGGTGCAAGCCGGATCAGGTTCGAGGGTCTGCGGTCGCCCGCACTCTCAGCGCCCTGGTGGCGCTCCCCTGTCGTTCGCGCACGAGGATACACCGCAGGCCGGGCCGCGTTAGCGTGGGGCGACGGACGGTCCTGAGGCGGGCGCGGTGCCTGCACGGCGTCCTCGAGCACGGAGGTGCCACGTGGCGGACGACAGCTCTCCCTCGACCCTGGCGAAGCTCGCGGGCGCCGGTGCCGCGGTCGTCGCGGCGTGGGCGGCTCAGCGTGCGGTGGCCCTGGTGTGGACGGGCGCGGCAGGGCATCGTCCGCCGAAAGCCGACGACGACCTCGAGGGCCGGTTCGCCGAGATCGCCGCAGCCGCAGCCCTGACGGCCGCGGCGGCCGCGATCGCCCGGGTCTACGCGGCCCGTGGCACGGCACGGCTCGCGGCGCGCGTGAACGCTCACCGGGCAGCCTGACGATCCCCCCGCGAGGGCGTGAGACGTCAGGGCCCGGCGGCACCGCTCTGACCAGGCAGGTCGCGCCGCGCGGGTGAGGTGCGCCGCATATCGCCGGTCGTATCTTGCACAAATGCCCCAAATAGTCCATCATCAAGAGGTCAGCGAAAAGGGCAAACCCGCCGCGAGGTGGGGACGCAAAGCCACGGGACCGAGACGGTCAGCCGGGCTGCCGAACGTCAGGAGTCTCGTCATGGCCACAGGCCTTCTCAACACCTCAAGCGGCTTCACTTCTCGCGCCGACGCGCTCCTGACACCGGGCGAGGTCGCCGTGCTGTTCCACGTCGACCCGAAGACGGTCACCCGCTGGGCGAACGCCGGCAAGCTCACGTCGGTGCGCACCCTCGGCGGTCACCGCCGCTTCCGCGAGGCCGAGGTGCGCGGACTTCTCGGCGGCGTTCCCACCCAGGCCTCTGCTAGCTGAGACTCTCTCGCGAAGCCGGTCGGTCCACGGACCGGCCGGCTTCGTCGTGCCCGGCGATCTCACGCGCCGCCCGTGCCCTCCGGGTCGACGGGCGGGGTCCCGGCGCGGCCGAGGCGCTCCGCCTCGGCCCGGCGCACGTCCGCGGTGAGCTCGTCGACGACCAGCGTCTCGGACGGCACCTTTCCGGTGCGGTAGCCGGCCCGGCCGACCAGGTGGGCGGCCACCGGCGCGGTCGCCATCTGGAAGATCGCGACGAGGACGAGAGCCCACACCGCCGGCGCGGACCGGATCCGGAGCGCGAGACCCGCGAGGACCAGCACGAGCCCGAGGGTCTGCGGCTTCGTCGCCGCGTGCATCCGGGCCAGCAGGTCGGGGAACCGCAGCACGCCGACACCGGCCGCGAACGCGAGGAACGACCCGCCGAGCAGGCAGGCACCGGCCGCGACGTCCGCCACCGTCGTCCAGGTGTGCGAGTCCATCAGGACTCCTCCCCCGAGGCATCCCGGCCCTCGGCCCGATCCACGCCGTCACGACCCTCGGCCTCGTCGTCGGCGACCTCGCGCGCGTGACGCTCCGCCTCGGCCGCGGCGGCCTCCGCACGGCTGAGCACACGTCCCTCGCCCGCCGGCTCGACCGCCGCGAACCGCGCGATGGTCACCGAGCTGAGGAACCCGACGATCGACAGCACGACGAGGATCGGCACCGCGACGGCGCTCCGCGTGACCGCCGACTCGAGCGCGATCGCCGCGACGAGCACCGCGACGACGACGTCCAGCGCGATCGCCCGGTCGAGCATCGACGGCCCCTTCTCCGCGCGGACGACGGCGAGGGTCGCACCGACCGCGAGCAGGGTCGCGCACAGCAGGACGAGCAAGGTCATGACCGCACCATCCTTCGCCTCGGCCGTCCCGACCGGCCCGACCCAGCGCGCCGGACGGGAAGCGCCGCCCGCGCGAGCTCGTCGTCCGAGGCCAGGGCCCGCAGCACGCGCTCCTCGAGAAGGAGCACCGACGCGCGGTGCGCCTCGATGCCGCCGGCCGCCTCGGCGTCGAGCACGTGCAGGTAGAGCATCCCCGTGAGCCGGTGAGCCTCGATCACGAGGGAACCCGGCACCAGGGACGCGAGCTCGGCGGTGATCGTCAGGTAGAGGTCCGAGTGCGACCGGAGCCGGACACCGATCACGGCACCCCGAGGCGCGGGCCCCGGCCTCAGCGCGATCCTGCTGACCTGGAAGGACGCCCGCGTGACCTCCACCAGGAGGTGCCCGAGCACGCGCAGCACACCGAGCGGGCGCACCCGGCCGTGGAAGTCGATCGGGGGCATCGGCAGGACGGTCGTGATGACGAACGCCAGGACCGTCCCGACGATCACGTTCGCGACCGAGAGATCCCCCCACAGGAGCACCCACACCGCGACCATCCAGGCGTAGGCCATCAGCTGGACGACGAGGCGCCGTCGGCGGCGGTGCCGCGTCATGGCGTCGCCCCCGCGACGGGGCCGACCGGAGCCGGTCGACCGAGCCCGCGGACGCCGTCGGGCAGCACCGCGTCGATGTACGGGGTCCGGGCACGCAGCGAGACGGCCGTGCGGTCGGCGTAGCCGTAGAGCGGGCCGGCCACGACCGTGAGCGACAGACCGAGGACGACGAGCGCCGCGGCCGAACCCACCATGCCGAACGGCAGGCGGGTGCGGTGGCGGTCGGTCGGCAGCCCGGCGGGCGGCGTCTGCCAGAACGCCTTGTTCCACGCCTTGATCAGCGCGTACAGGGTGAGCAGGGAGGTCAGCACACTGCCGCCCACCAGGACGTACGCGAGCGGCGTGCCGCGATCCACGCCCGCCTGGATCAGCCCGATCTTGCCGAGGAACCCGGAGAGCGGAGGCACTCCGGCGAGGTTCATCGCCGGCACGAAGTACAGCACCGCGAGGACCGGCGAGAGCTTCGCCAGGCCGCCGAGCCGGTCCAGCGACGTCGTGCCGCCGCGGCGCTCGATCAGGCCCACGACCAGGAACAACGCCGTCTGCACGGTGATGTGGTGCACGACGTAGAAGATCGCCGCCGCCATCCCCGCCTCGCTCGACAGCGCGATGCCGAACAGCATGAAGCCGATGTGGCTCACCAGGGTGAACGAGAGCAGACGCTTGATGTCGTTCTGCGCCACCGCGCCGAGGATGCCGATGAGCATCGTCGCGAGCGCCGCCCACATGAGGACGGCGTCGGCGCGGCCACCCGGGAAGAGCAGGGTCTGCGTCCGGAGGATCGCGTAGACGCCGACCTTGGTGAGCAGCCCGGCGAAGACCGCCGTGACCGGTGCGGGTGCCGTCGGGTACGAGTCGGGGAGCCACGCGGACAGCGGGAAGATCGCCGCCTTGATGCCGAATGCCAGCAGCAGCAGGATCTGCAGGACGAGCCTGACCCCCGGGTCGATCTCCGGGAGCCGCTGCGCGAGCTGGGCGAGGTTGACCGTCCCCGCCGCCGCGTACGTGAGCGCCAGCGCCACCAGGAACAGCACCGACGACAGCAGCGCCACGACGACGTAGATCGTGCCGGCCCGGATCCGTGCACCCGTCCCCCCGAGGGTCAGCAGCACGAAGCTCGCCGCGAGCAGGATCTCGAAGCCGACGTACAGGTTGAACAGGTCGCCGGAGAGGAACGCGTCGGCGACCCCGGCCGCCAGCACGAGGTACGTCGGGTGGTAGATCGCGACGGGCGCCTCCTCGTCGCCGTCGGCCTCGCCCTGCGCGAGCGAGTAGAGCAGGACGCACAGGGTGACCGCGCTGGAGACGCTGAGCATGAGGACGCTGAGCCGGTCCGCGACCAGGTCGATCCCGATCGGCGGGGCCCAGCCGCCGATGCTCAGGACGAGCGGCCCGCGGTCGACCACGGCGAGCATCGTGGCCGAGGCGGCGAGGACGAGCGTGAGCGTGACGACGCTGATCGCGCGCTGGGCGCGGGGAGACCGGTACAGCGCCAGCGCAAGGCCAGCGCCGAACAGCGGGAGCACCACGGGCAACGGCACGAGCCAGGTCATCGAGGTCATCGGGGCACCTCGCCCGTGCGACCCTCGGCGGTCTCGTCGTGGACGGCCGCGGCCTCGTCGTCGAGGGTCGCGTCGGCGTCCTCGGTGTCGGCGTCGGTGAACGACGGCTGGTCGGCGGCTGCCCGTCGGGCGACCCGGCGGTCCTCGAGGTCGTCCTGGACCTCGTCGTGCTCGTTGAGCTGCCACGACCGGTACGCCATCGCGAGCAGGAACGCCGTCAGGCCGAGCGTGATGACGATCGCGGTGAGGACCATCGCCTGCGGGAGCGGGTCGCTCATCCGGCCGATCGGCGTCGTCCCGACGATGGGTGGGCCACCGGCCGCACCGCCCGCGACGAGGAACAGGAGGTTCACACCGTTCCCGGTGAGGATCAGCCCGATCAGGACCCGCGACAGGCTCCGCTCCAGCACGAGGTACACACCCACCGTGACGAGGACGGCGATCACGACGACGAGCGCGATGCTCGGGCGCATGTCGGGCGTCATCGCGGCACCCCCGCCGGTCCGGCCTCCGCCTCGGCCTCGGCCTCGGCCTGACGGTCGACCTCGGCCCCGAGGCTGCGCAGGACGTCCAGCACCAGCCCGACCACGACCAGGTACACACCCATGTCGAAGAACACGGACGTGACCAGGTGGATCGTGCCGACGACGGGCACGTGCAGGTCCACGATCACGCTCTGCAACGGCGCACCACCCGCGAGCAGCCCGACGATCCCGACACCGGCAGCCAGGACGAGCCCGCCGCCGAGGAGCAGCCCGGGTTGGACCGGAGCCGCCTCGCCGAGCTCGTACCGACCACCGGCCAGGTAGCGGAGGATCAGCGCGATCGCCGTCACCAGGCCGGCCGCGAAGCCCCCGCCCGGAGCGTTGTGGCCCGCGACCAGCAGGTAGACCGAGTACAGGATCATCGTGTGGAAGAGCAGTCGCGTGACCACCTCGAAGATCACCGACCGCCGGTGCGGCGCGAGCGTCGGCACGGCACGCAGCCACACCGCGGAGCGCAGGGGTCGCGCCGTGGGCGCGGGTGACGGCATCGCGCTCGCCGGGGCGTCAGCCGTCCCGTGGAGGCGCAGCGCGCCCGCGGGGTCCGGGAGACCGCCCCACACCGGACGTCCGTGCGGCGTGGCCTCGCCGGCCCGGAAGATCGCGCCGGTGCGCCGTCGCAGGAACACGAGCGACGCGACCCCGGTCGCCGCGACGAGCAGGACGGAGATCTCGCCGAGCGTGTCCCACGCGCGGATGTCGACGAGCGTCACGTTGACGATGTTCGTCCCGCCGCCGTACGCGACCGCCTCGGCGGCGAACCCCGCCGAGACCGGCGGGCGGATGCGCGCACCGGGTACGACGAGCGCCAGCCCGGCCACCGTGAGACCCGACGCGAGACCGACGGCCAGGCGCACCCACCGGCTCGCGGCGAGGGGACGGTCGGAGAAGTACGGCGGCAGACGTCGCAGCACCAGCACGAACACCACGAGCGTGACGGTCTCCGCGAGCACCTGCGTCAACGCGAGGTCCGGGGCGCCGTGCACCAGGTACAGCGCCGCGACGCCGTAGCCGGAGATGCCGAGCAGGATCACCGCCTTGAGCCGCCTGCGCGCGCGGGCCGTGAGGATCGCGGCGCCGATCGTCACGGCTCCGAAGACGACCTGGGCGGGCCGGTCCCACGCGCGCACCGACGTCGGCCACGACGTGCCGACGATCGCCGCCCCGCCCGCCGCCACCACGAACACGGCCAGGACCAGCCCGAGGTACAGCGGGAGCGAGCCGCGCTGGGTGACGGCGGTGACGTGGGCGGCGACGTCGTCGAGCCGTCGCATCATCCGGCGGTACACCCGGTCGGCCTCGAGCGAGACGTGCCGGTCGGCCTGCCACAGCTCGACCCGCTCGCGCAGCGCGAACAGCACGAGACCGACGGCGAGCACGGCGGCGGTGATCGCGAGCGTCGGTGTGACACCGGCCCACAGGGCCAGGTGCCCGACCCCACCCACGGGGTAGGTGTTCGCGTACGGCGCGAGCAGGTCCGACCCGAACCCCGGCACGAGCGCGACCGCGAGGCCCAGGACGGCGAGCGCAAGGGCGGGCCACACGAGCACGAGCGACGGGCGCGTGACGTCGACGGCGAGCGCGGCCGGGATCACGCGCCGCTTGGTGGCGAACGCACCCCACAGGAGCCGCAACCCGTAGGCGACGGTCAACGCCGACCCGGCAGCCACCACGACCAGCAGGAACCCGCCGCGCCACCCGGAGGCGTCGTGCCGGACGGCGTCGAGGGCGGCCTCCTTCGCGACGTACCCCGCGAACGGCGGCAGCCCGATCATCGAGGCGGTCGCCAGCACGCCGGCGAGAGCGGTGACCGGCAGCTCGCGGCCCACGCCCGACAGCCGCCGCATGTCCCGGGTCCCGGTCGCCGCATCGACGACGCCGACGACGAGGAACATCGCGGCCTTGAACATCGCGTGCGCGCCGAGCAGCGCGAGTCCGGCCAGCGCGGCGGCGCGCGTGCCGAGACCGACGAGCAGCACGAGGAGCCCGAGCTGACTCACCGTCCCGAAGGCGAGGATCAGCTTGAGGTCGTGCTGACGCAATGCGCGGTAGCCGCCGAGCAGGAAGGTCCCGCTGCCGAGCGTCAGCACCACGACCTGCCACGGCACGAGGGTCGAGTACCCGGGTGCGAACCGCGCGATCAGGTAGATGCCGGCCTTCACCATCGCGGCCGCGTGCAGGTAGGCGCTCACGGGGGTCGGCGCCGCCATCGCCGCGGGCAACCAGAAGTGCAGCGGCACGAGGGCCGACTTGCTCACGGCCCCGGCCAGGATCAGCACGACCGCGACCGCCACGACGGGTCCCGACGGCGGACGGGCGACCAGCTCCGAGAGCCGGAACGTGCCCGCGGCGCGACCGAGCAGGATCATGCCGACCAGCATCGCCAGGCCGCCCGCGGTCGTGACGACGATGGCCTGCATCGCGCCACGTCGGCTCGCCTTGCGGTCGGCGTAGTGCCCGATCAGCAGGTACGAGAAGACGGTCGTCAGCTCCCAGAACACGTAGAGCATGAGCGTGTTGTCGGTCGTGACCAGGCCCACCATCGACCCGGCGAACGCGACCAGCGCCGCACCGAACCGGCCCAGCCCGAACGCCGACGCCGAGAAGTACGCCGAGCTGTACACCAGGACGAGGGCCCCGACGCCGCCGACGATCAGCAGCATCAACCAGGACAACGTGTCGAGCCGGAACGCGAGCTCCAGATGGAGCGTGGGAACCCACTCGACGACCTGGGTCGGTACCGCACCCGAGGCCGTGCCGTGCAGGACGGCGGCCGTCTGGGTGAGCGCCCACACCGCCGCAGAGGCCGGCGCCAGGGCCAGCACGAGGAAGGCCCGACGCCCGAGCCACCCGACGAGCGCGGGCGCGGCCAGCGCCATCGCGAGATGTCCCACGAGCAGCAGCAGCACGTCCGCTCCGTCCGAGAGTGGGCGGGTGGTCGGTCAGGTGGGGCGCCGGTCAGGCGCGTGCTCGCAGGATAGCAAGCCGATCGGCGGCCGTCTCCGGGCGCGCACCGGTCGGGCAGGTCAGACGCGCGGCTCGTCGGCGCGCGGGCTCAGCCTCCGCGGGCCCAGCATGCGAGGGCTCAGCCTCCGCGGGCCCAGCGTGCGAGGGCTCAGCGTGCGAGGGCGATGCGTCGCCGCGCGGCGGCCGCATGACGCTCCCGCGGCGCGAACCGCCCGAGCGGGGACAGCAGGCGGCCCATCCGACGTTCGGACCGGTACCCGTCCTCGACCGTGCGACTCTCGGTGTCGAACACCCGCGTCACTCGACCCGGCGCGCGGTACGGCGCCCACCCGGGGCTCTCGCCGCGCACGAACGCGACCCACGCGCCGTGGATCTCCGCCGCGAGCGAGGCCGGGGGTTCGTCGCCGAGCACGCGCCCGACGCCCTCGGCGTCCAGGTGGTCCCACGCGAACGGGAGGTCCGCGCAGTGGAAGGCCCCGCGCGCACCGCCGTCCACGGGCGAGACCCAGCGGAAGTCGTACAGCCACGTGCGCCCGGGGGCACGCCGGGAGTGGACCTTCGCGGTGCGCACCGCCGGGATGCGGAACACGACCTCGGTCACGAGCTGCCCGACGACCCAGCTCGCCGCGCGGCCGGGGAACCGGTGCGCGTAGGCGCGCGCGAGCGACCCGGTCAGCCCGAGCGCGCGCAGCGCCCGCTCGGCGCCGAGCTGGTCCACGTCGGCCGCGCGCGCGTCGAGGATCGACGTGAACTCGTTCGCCGTCGTCCCGATGAGCAGGGGCACGGTGCTCGCCGTCCCGGTGCGCAGCGCCTCGAGCACCGGAAGCGGGACGAGCTCGCCGTCGACCACCGGTCCGAGGTCACGACCGGCCGTGCGCGCGTCCGCCAGCTGGCGCACCGCGCGCGCACCGGGGTCGGCCACGCTCGACCGCTCGGGAACCTGGCACACCGACTCCTGCAGGTCGAGCAGCGCGTCCTCGGTGAGCGACGCGAAGCCCACCCGGGTCGCCGGGATGCCACCCGCGTCCGCCAGCCTCACGACGAGCCGCTCGGCGTCGGCACGGTCGATGCCCTGCAGCGCGGGCGAGACCGCGATCGCCCGGTGGAACAGGCCACGGGCCCGGGGGGTCGCGATGAGGGTGAGCACCGCGCCTCCGCCCGCCGACTGACCCGCGATCGTCACCTGCGTCGGGTCCCCGCCGAACTCCTGGACGTTCTCCTGCACCCACTCGAGCGCGGCGACCCAGTCGAGCACGGCCCGGTTGGCCGGGGCGCCCGGGATCAGCCCGAACCCGTCCACGCCGAGCCGGTAGGACACCGTGACCGTCACGACGCCGTCGCGATTGAACGCGGCGCCGTCGTACCAGGGGCTCGCCGGCGACCCGGCGGTGAAACCTCCGCCGTGGATCCAGACGAGCACCGGGAGTCCGCGGTCGACCGGGCCCGACGCGTCGTCGTGGTGGGGTCCGGGCACGCCCGACGGACGGGACGGTCGCGGCGTGAACACGTCGACGGTGAGGGTCTCGTCCCCGGAGATCGACGGCTCGGGGATCGTCGTCACCGGCGCGAACGGGCGGCGCTGCGGCGTCGGGGCGTGCGCGGTCGCGTCCCGCACGCCGGACCAGGGTTCGGGGGCGACGGGCGCGGCGAAGCGGAGGTCGCCGACCGGCGGTGCGGCGAACGGGATCCCGAGGAATGCGGCCGAACCGTCTCGCCAGGCGCCCCGCACGCTCCCGCTGGAGGTGAGGACGACGGGATCGGCGGACGGCATGGTTCCTCCTCGACGTGCACGACGTCCGGTCCGGTCGGGCCTGTGTCGGGCGGGGTGATGACCCCGGTTCCAGTGTGTACCTCGACGGGTGGGCGCGTGACGGTGGGCGGACGGGCGGGCGGGCGGGCGCGTGACGGTGGACAGCGTGGCGCCGACGGCGGGACGGTCCGCGGTCGAGCCGACCCCAGCGGGAGCGTCGTCCGCCGGCTCGTCCGTGTTCGCGAGCGCACCCGGCACCGACGTCCGCGCCGGACTACCGTGCTCCGGTGGACACCCTCCAGCTGGCCTGCCTGGCCGTCGTCGTGGTTGCGACCCTCGTCGGGGTCGCCGTGTTCGCGCGCGGTGCGGCGGCGATCGTCCGGACCGTGCGGATCGGTCGTCCCGCGCCTGGTCGCACCCGGCCGGTCGCACGCCGGGTGTGGCTCGTGATCCGGGAGATCGTCGGGCACGGGCGGTTCCAGCACCGGCCCGTCGTGCGGGCGTCGCACTGGGTCGTGATGGTGTCGTTCCCGGTGCTG
>JAKBFW010000194.1 GCA_021833345.1 Pseudomonadota bacterium
CGACCGGATCCACCGCACCCCCGGGCCACGATGGTTCGACCCCGCGAGCCCGATCGCACGCGTGCACGGGGACGCGTCGAGGTTCGTCGCCGGCATCCGCGCGCTGCTGCTGGAGTCGCTGCACCCGCAGGTCATGACCGCCGTCGCCGACCACTCGGGCTACCGGTCGGACCCGTGGGTGCGCCTCCAGAACACCGCGACCTTCATCGCGACGACGACCTTCGGCACGAGCGAGGCGGCAGACGAGGCCGTCGCGATCGTGCGCGCCGCCCACACCCGGGTGGTCGGGACGACTCCCGAGGGCGTCCGGTACGACGCCTCGGACCCGCACCTGCTGTCCTGGGTGCACCTCGCCGGAGCCGAGAGCTTCCTGCTCGCGCACCAGCGGTTCGGTCGTCGACCGCTGGACCGTGCCGGCTGCGACGAGTACGTCGCGCAGGCGGCCGTCGCTGCGCGGGCTCTCGGGGCGGAGGACGTCCCGACGACGCTCGAGGCGCTGCGGTCGCAGCTCATCGCGTTCCGTCACGAGCTGCGCGGCACCGACGCTGCGCGCGACGTCAGCCGGTTCCTGCTCCTGACGCCACCGATCCCGTGGGCGGCGCGGCCCGGCTTCGGCCTGATCGCGTCGGCAGGCGTGTCCCTCCTGCCTCGTTGGGCGCGGCATGAGCTCGCGCTCCCGCACGCGACCGCGCTCGATCCACTGGCACAGGCCGGCGGCGCCGCGATCACCCGGACGGTCCGGTGGGCGCTCGATCCGCTGGACCCCGACTGCCACCCGGGCCGCGCCACCCCGGCGGCCACGACGTCGGCAGCGGAGCCGGTTGCCGTCGACCGACCCGCCTGACGCCCGAGGCACCCACCCACGACCGTCACCGGATTCCTCGCCACCGCGCCCCGTGACGACCGCCGAGACGCAGCAGGACCGCGCCGTCGCACCCGCTCTCGCGGCCGAGACGACCTTCGCGCTCGGCACCGCCGCCGGCTACCTGCTCGCGGTGACCCTGCACCTCGGGTACCTCGAACCCGGGCTGCTCCTCGCCGCCGTCGTTGCGGTCCCGGCCCTCGCACGCGTGCGAGCGCCGCGGGGCCCGGGTGCCCCTCTGGCAGACTGACGGTCGTGGGCGACAACCAGGCGACGCAGGCACCCGACGGACCGGTCCCGCCGGACCCCGACCAGTGGCTGCTGCTGATCTACCGGATCCCCTCCGAGCCGAGCCGCCTGCGTGCCGCGGTGTGGCGCCGCCTGAAGTCGCTCGGCGCCGTGTACGTGCAGAACTCCGTCGCAGCGCTCCCGTCGGGCGACGGCGCCGAGCGAGCGCTGCGACGACTGCGACGCGAGATCCTGGAGATGGAGGGGACGGCCGTCCTGATGTCCTGCTCGGCGCTCGTCGGCGGCCAGGACGTGCTCGCGCTGTTCCAGGGGGCTCGGGACAGCGAGTACGAGGAGATCCTCGACAAGTGCCAGGACTTCCACGCCGGCCTCGAGAAGGAGTACGTGGCCCACCACTTCACGTACGGCGAGCTCGAGGAGAACGAGGTCGAGCTCGTCAAGCTCAACAACTGGTACGGCAAGGTCCTCGCGCGCGACGTCTTCGGTGCGTCGACGCGGAGCACCGCGCACGAGGCGCTCGAGGCCTGCGCGCAGGCGCTCGAGGCCTATGCCGCCCGCGTCTATCTCGAAGAGGGCGACGGGGCCTGACGGCTCACCGCGACGGGCGCGTCGCGCGTCGGATGCTCGTCGGAAGCAGGACGGCGACGGCCGAGGGCACGATCCACCACGTCGGGACCGACGTCCAGCGGCCGATCGCGAAGGTCGCGACGAAGGCCAGCGCGACGCCGAGCGCGACGCGCCAGTCGTCGCCGATGATGAAGTCGTACCAGAACGCGCCGAACGCGCGGAGCTTGGCAGTCATGACGCGGAGACCTCCTCGACGGTGCGGGCGGGAACCGGTGCGACACGCACGGGGGCGTGACGCCGGAACAGCGAGACGAGAGCAAGCGCGTACAACCCGGTGGCCGGGATGAGGACCAGCAGTGCGGCATCGGAACCGGGCCACACGACGCCGGCCCCCTCGGCTCCCCAGAAGATCCCGAACGACGTGAGCATGATGCCGACGACGAACTTCATGCTGTTCTCCGGCACCCCGGCGAGCGGCGCCTTGAGCGCGAGCCCCAGCGCGGTGACGAGCACGACGGCGCTGGCGGCTGCGATCGCCGCGAGCGGGATGTTGTGCTGGTTGCTCCCGAACGTCAGCGCGATGAACGCGACCTCGAGGCCCTCGAGGACGACACCCTTGAACGACAGGGTGAAGGCGTACCAGTCCGCGACCGACCCTCGTCGCACGGTGGTCGCCCGCTCCGCCATCGCCAGCTCGGTCTGGTAGATCTGGGCCTCGTCGTGCAGCGCCTTGTGACCGCTGGCGCGGAGGATCGCCTTGCGCAGCCACTGGAGGCCGAAGACCAGCAGGACCCCGCCGACGAACAGTCTCAGCCCGCCCATCGGGATCGACGAGATCGCCGGCCCGAGCGCTGCGATGATCACCGCGAGGGTCACCAGACCCGCGAGCACGCCGGCCAGGGCCGAACGCCAGTCTCGTGCGGTGCCGGCTGCCAGCACGATCGTGAGCGCCTCGACGGCCTCCACGATGCATGCCAGGAACACGGCGGCGAACAGAGCGGTGTCGCTCACGGGAGCCTCCTCGCCATCTCGGGTGCCACACGTTCGCGAGGCACCGTGAGTGTAACAGTGGTTAGATCGTCGATATAACGGGCTGCGTCCGCGTCGGCGAACGCGACGCAGTGCTCCGGGTCCAGCAGGACGCCCACGGCGCCCCCTCGGGGATGGGCCTGCGCCGCGTGGATCGCGCTCAGGACCCAGGGCCCTGCCGCGACCACGTGGTCGTACCCGCGCCCGCGGTAGGCCACGTCGGTCACCACTCCCGAGAGGGCGCCGCTCCCCCGCTCGAACGACGGCGACTCGCGGTGCTCGACGATGCTCGTGGCGGCCGGGCGGACCACCACCCGGGCGACGTCGCCCTCGACGAGCGGACCGAGGCACCGGGCGTGCACGATCAGGTCGCCCACCCGGATCTCGCCGGTCTCGCCGAGGACCCGCACCACGGTGCCCACCAGCTCCCCCGCCACGCCCGTGAACCGCGCGACGAACGGCGTCGCCGGGCGCCGGTAGACGTCCTCCGGGGTCGCCAGCTGAACCAGCTCGCCGTGGTCGAGCACACCGATCGTGTCTGCCAGGGCGAAGGCCTCGGTCTGGTCGTGCGTGATGTAGATCGCGGTGGCCCCGCTCTCGCGCGTGAGGGTGGCGATCTCGACCCGCAGCCGTTCGCGCAGGTCGGCGTCGAGGTTGGACAACGGCTCGTCGAACAGGAGCAGCTGGGGCTCGGCGACGACGGCACGCGCGAGCGCCACGCGCTGCTGCTCGCCCCCCGAGAGCTCGTGCGGGTAGCGCGCACCATGTCGCCCGAGCCCGACCCGCTCGAGGACCCCCCCGATCCGCGCGCGGGCGGTCGAGGCGTCGAGCCGTCGCCGACGCAACGCGTAGCCCACGTTCCCCTCGACGGTCAGGTGCGGCCACAGGGCGTAGTCCTGGAACACCATCGCCAGGTTCCGGTGCTCCGGAGCGAGGTGACGGTTCCCGTCGGCCACGAGCTGACCGGAGAGGTGGATGCGCCCCGCGTCGAGTCGTTCGATCCCGGCAAGGGCGCGGACGAGCGTCGACTTGCCCGACCCGGACGGCCCGAGCAGCACCAGGAACTCCCCCGGCTCGACGGCCAGGTCGACCCCGGAGAGCGCGGTCGTGGCGCCGAAGCGCTTGACCGCCCGAGCGACCTCGAGGCGGTGCCCCGTGGTGCCCTGCACGGAGCCCTGCACCGATGCGGTCATGACGTGCCTCCTCCCATGCGATGCCAGCCCGACGGTGCGAGCAGGCGGAACAGCCCCCAGACGAGGGCGACGACGAGAAGCGCGACCAGGATCGCGACGACCTCCATCGCGGTCCCGCCACCGAAGTCGTAGCTGGCAAGGGCCTTGGTGATGCCCACCGACACCGGGGCGTGGCCCGGCGG
>JAKBFW010000195.1 GCA_021833345.1 Pseudomonadota bacterium
CACTTCACACCAACACCCACTCCCCCCACACGAACCCCGCACAACACGAGACACGCACAAGAAAAGCAAGCAATTGGCATCAACTACTTGGCACACTGTTGAGTTCTCAAAGATCCGACGCGCACCGTCTTGGCTGTTGAGCTCTCTGACAGGGCTTCACTACTGTACTCGCACTTCCAACCTTAGTCGAATCCGCTATGAGGCGGGCGATCGGGCTGAGTGCGCTCCGCACGCCCATCCAGGCGCAGATGCGCCCGATGGTCGAAGCGGGGGTGGCCACCCGCGGGACCAGCCATCCTTCAGCGCTGAGCGCTTCCGGTGTCCGTTCCTCCCTGCCGGGCGACAACGAGAAGACTACGGGCGAGGTCAGGCAGCGTCAAATCGCCTCCCGACCGCCCGTCACGCACTGACGTCGACGACCGCGAGCGTCCGTTTCCCTCTGCGAAGAAGGGCCCACCGACCGTGGAGCAGGTCCTCATGACGCAGCTGGGTGCCCTCGTCGCTGAGCTTGACGTTGTTCAGGTACGCGCCACCGTCGGCAAGCGCGCGTCGAGCGGCCCCCTTTGACGTGACAAGGCCACTGGCGGCCATGAGGTCCACCACCAGGTCGCCGATTGCTCCCCGCGTGCTCGGGAGTTCGGCAAGAGCCGCCGCCGCGGTCGGCTCGTCGACGTCGGTCAGGCTCCCTCGGCCGAAGAGCGCCTGGCTGGCCGCCACCACGCTGGCGGTCGCGCCGTCTCCGTGCACCAGGGAGGTGACGTCGCCGGCGAGAGCGCGCTGCGCCTCACGGGCCGACGGTCGCTCGGCGACGGCGCGCTCGAGCGCACGGATCTCTTCGTGGGTGCGGAAGGTGAACACCTTGAGATACCCGACGACGTCGGCGTCGTCCGCGTTGAGCCAGAACTGGTAGAACGCGTACGGGCTCGTGAGCTCAGGATCGAGCCAGACGGTCCCGGTCTCGGTCTTGCCGAACTTCGTGCCGTCCGCCTTCGTGATCAAGGGCGTGGTGAGCGCATGCACCTGGGACCGTGCCACCTTGCGAATCAGCTCCACGCCGGAGAGCAGATTGCCCCACTGGTCATTCCCTCCGGTCTGGAGTGTCGCTCCGTACCTCCGATGGAGCTCCAGGAAGTCCATGCCCTGCAGGATCTGGTAGCTGAACTCCGTGAAGCTGATGCCCTGGTCGCTGTTGAGGCGCCGCGCCACCGTGTCCTTGGCGAGCATCGTCCCGAGCCTGTAGTGCTTGCCGACATCGCGCAGGAAGTCGATCGCCGACATCGGTGCGGTCCAGTCGAGGTTGTTGACCATCACTGCGGCCGCGGGCCCGTCGAAGTCGAGGAGCGGTTCGATCTGGCGGCGGATCCGCTCAACCCACCCGGCGACGACGTCCGGCTCGTTCAGCGTGCGTTCCCCGGTCATCTTCGGGTCGCCGATGAGGCCCGTCGCGCCTCCGACGAGCGCGAGCGGGCGGTGCCCTGCCAGCTGAAGCCTGCGGACCGTGAGGATCTGGACGAGGTTCCCGATGTGCAAGCTCGGTGCCGTGGGGTCGAACCCGCAGTACAGCGTGACCGGTCCCGCGGCGACCGCATCGCGCAACGCGATCTCGTCCGTCGACTGGGCGATCAACCCTCGCCAACGGAGGTCCTCGAGGATGTCGGTCACGGCTTCTCCTTCAGAACGGGTGTGGCGCCATTGTGCCGTGAAGCGGCGGTCGTCCTGAATATCGCCCGGCGCGGAGCCGCCGGGCGATACGCGGACACCGTGCGGTCGCCCGCCAGCCAGAACCGCCACGGGAAGAGCTGCGGGTCGCCACCGTCACCACTGACTCCGACCCGCGGTCCGCTCGCGACGACGGGAGCTCGATCGGGCGCCGGAGCGAGAGCGGCATCCGCTGGCATCGGGCCGGAACCGGCCCACGCGTCGCCGTGCGCTCCCGGCACCAGCAGAGCGAGAGCGTCATGGTCCAGCACGCTGCGGCCGTACCACCCGAGGTCGACGCCGAGCGCGACCGCGAGACGCGCCGGGCCACGGGCCAGGTCGGCATCGGTGCGCACGGTCCCCGATGCTGTCCGGCGACGGCGTGCGAGGGCCTCTCCGTCGACGACCTCACCGGCGCGGAGCAGCACCGCTTCGGCCGTTCCCGGCGGCCCCACGACGATGTTCATGCAGTGGTGCAGGCCGAGGTGGCGGTAGACGTACAGACGACCGGGCTCGTCGAACATCACCGCATTGCGCCGCGTCCGGCCGCGGAAGGCGTGAGATCCCGGGTCGACGGCGCCTCCGTAGGCCTCGACCTCGGTGATCCGGATCGTCACCGTGCCCTCGGGAGTGAACGTCGTCAGCTCCGCGCCGAGCAGGTCGCGCGCCACGACCGTGACCTCTCGCTCGAGCCAACCGGGCGACGGGCGCGCACAGGTCACCGCGACGCGTCCGTCCGCCGGTTGACGATGCGACCGGAGCCGTCCACTGTCACGTCTGCCCGGTCGCGTGTCCCCTCGAGGGCGAAGACGGCGTCCTCCTGCGCCATCCAGGGGATCCAGTGCTCCAGCACGGCAGCACCGTCGCGTGCGACGCCCCGAGCGATGCGCACCTCACGCGGAGCCTCGACCCAGACGACGAGACTGGCCCAGTCGTCGACCGCGCGCGGGGCGCTCCCGCAGCCCTCGACCACGAGCACCGGCGCGACCGGGACGTCGTGCCACTCGGCGAACTCCCCCGCTGCCCAGTCGTACCGGCGGTATCGACCCGGCTCATCGTGCGCCAACGGCTCGAGGACCCAGTCCGCGAGGCGCCGCCACGCGTCGGCGAGGCCCGACCACCCCTCGTAGAGATCGTCCATGTGGAGCACCTGGGCGTCGAGCTCCGCCCCAAGAGGTCCCGCGAAGGTCGTCTTGCCGGACCCAGCGGGACCATCGACGCAGACGAGACGAACCGCTCCGAGCCGCGCGGGAGCGGCTCGAACCGAGGCCCCGACGTCAGACACCGCAGATCCGCCATCGGGGCGGACGTCGTGATCGGTCACCGCGTCAGACGTTCGCCCAGGCACGGAGCTCCACCGACCGCGCCCGGGCGTTCACGAGCTGCTCGGCGACCCGGGCGGGTGCCGTGCCACCCTGCGCCGACCGGGAGGCCATCGAGCCGGTCACGGTGAGCACCGATCGGACCTCGGGTGTCAGGTGCGGCGAGACCGATGCGAGATCCACATCCGACAAGTCCCAGAGCTCGATGCCACGCTCCTCGCAGACCCGGACGCACGCCCCCGCGACCTCGTGCGCGCCCCGGAAAGGAACACCCTGGCGAACGAGCCACTCGGCGATGTCGGTCGCGAGCGAGAAGCCCTGTGGGGCCAGGAGCGCCATCCGCTCCGTGTCGAACGTCAGCGTGGCGATCATGCCCGCGAAGGCCGGCAGGAGGACCGTCAGCGTGTCGACCTGGTCGAAGACGGGCTCCTTGTCCTCCTGCAGATCGCGGTTGTACGCGAGCGGAAGACCCTTGAGCGTCGTGAGCAGGCCCGTGAGGTCGCCGATCATCCGCCCGGACTTCCCGCGCGCCAGCTCGGCGATGTCCGGGTTCTTCTTCTGCGGCATGATGCTCGACCCCGTCGAGTAGGCGTCGTCCAACCGCACGAAACCGAACTCCTTGGTCGCCCAGAGGATCACCTCTTCGGCGAGCCTGGACAGGTCGACCCCGGCCATCGCGGAGACGAACGCGAACTCGGCCACGACGTCGCGGCTCGCCGTGCCGTCGATCGAGTTCTCGACCGGGCCGTCGAACCCGAGCTCGGCGGCGACCGCCGCGGGGTCGAGGCCGAGCGACGAGCCTGCGAGCGCGCCCGAGCCGTACGGCGACCGGGCAGCACGCCGGTCCCAGTCGGTCCACCGCTCGACGTCCCGCAGCAGCGGCCACGCGTGCGCGAGCAGGTGGTGCGCGAGCAGGACGGGCTGGGCGTGCTGGAGGTGCGTACGGCCTGGCATCGGGGCGCCCGGGTGGGCGTCAGCCTGGTCGATGAGCGCGTCGACCACGT
>JAKBFW010000196.1 GCA_021833345.1 Pseudomonadota bacterium
GCCACGGGCAGGGCCGACGTCGACCCCGTGGCGGCGCGCACGACGAGGAGCACGAGAACACCGAACGGTGGCTCGTGAGCTACTCGGACATGATCACGGTCCTGATGGCGCTGTTCATCGTGCTGTTTGCGATCAGCCAGGTCGACCAGTCGAAGTACATCTCGCTGCGGGACTCGCTGGCCGCCGGCTTCGGCGCACCGATCACGACGGTCGTCTCGGGCGGCCAGGGTGCGCTGACGGGGGGGACGAGTCCGAAGCCCGCCGCGGTGAACCTGGCCGGCGATGCGGGGATCACCGCCACCGCAGGTCCGTCCACGACCGACACGTCGGTGGGCGCCTCCTCTGCCGGTGCCTCGTCCTCCGGCGCCACCTCGACGACCGGCTCGACGACCAGCTCGGCTGCCGGCGTGGACCCGAAGACGCTCGCGGCGGCCAAGGCGGAGGCGAGCCACCTCGAGGCGATCGAGGCGGAGATCAAGGCCAAGCTCGACGCGCTCGGCCTCTCCGACCGGGTGCGCTTCACCATCGACAAGCGTGGGCTGATCATCGGCCTGGTGGCCGACGACGTCTTCTTCGCGAACGGGAGCGCGGACCTCACGGACACCGCGCGGCAGGTGCTCGACGGCGCCGGCCCCGCGCTCGCGGCCCTGACCGAGCAGATCTCCGTCGAGGGTCACGCCAACGTCCTGCCGGTCTCGGGACGCTACCCGACGAACTGGGAGCTCTCCGCCGATCGCGCCACGCAGGTGCTCCGGCGACTCGTCGAGGCGGACCACGTCGCCCCGGACCGCATCATGGCGATCGGCTTCGGCGACGCCCGGCCGCTCGTCGCCGGGACCAGCCCGGAGGCGCTCATGGTCGACCGACGCGTCGACCTCGTCGTCCTCAGCAGCGCGCCCGAGCAGGTGCGCGCCCTCGTCCCGACGCTCGTCCCCGCAGCCGACCAGTCCCCGACAGGAGGGTAGGACCATGGCCACAGTCGAGAAGCGGGTCATCGCCTCGTCGGTGCGCGCCCAGCGCCCCGGCGGTGGTGGTGCGGCGCCCGCAGCCGACCCCGGGAAGGACGCCGCCAAGAAGAAGAAGAAGCCCAAGAAGAAGCTCCTGATCATCGCGGTCGCGCTCGTGCTCGTCGTCTCCGGGGCGGCCTACTACGTCCTGGTGATGAGCAAGGCGTCCGGTACGGCCGCCGCGCCGCCGCCCGTTCCCGGCTCGGTCGCGAAGGTGTCCTCGGTCAGCCTGAACCTGGCCGGCGGCCACTACCTCCGCCTGGGGCTCGGGCTCCAGCTGACCGTGACGGCCGACGCGAAGACCTTCGACACCTCGCAGGCCGCAGACCTCGCGATCTCGCTCTACTCCGAGCGGACCGTCGACGAGGTCACGGTCGCCGCGAGCCGCGACACCCTCAAGGCCCAGCTGCTCGCCGCGATCGAGAAGGCGTACCCGAAGGAGGTGATGGGCCTCTACTTCACGGACTACGTGACCCAGTGACCGGCAGGATGCCGGTGAGTCGAGGCGCCACGGAGGGCGCCGCACCGCCCCGCACGACGCGGGGAACGGGGCTCGGACCCGCACGCGGGTAGGCCCCAGAGCCGCTCGGACGCGACGCCGTCGCAGCGTGCTCGGATTCCGCTGCCGCGATGTTCCTCACATCGTCGCGCCCGGTGCCGATCAGGTGTGACGTGACGGTCCAGGACCCCCAGCGCACGTCCGCGCGACGCAAGCGTTCGACGACCCCGGAGGCCTACGACTTCCGGCGGCCGATGACGCTCGCGCGCGACCACGCGCGGGCGCTCGAGATGGCCTTCGAGACCTTCGGCCGTCAGTGGGGCACGCAGCTGACCTCCCGGCTCCGCGCGGTCAGCGCGGTGACCCTCGAGAGCGTCTCGATGGTCTCGTACGACGAGTACGTCCGGTCGCTGCCCGAGATGACGACCGTGCTGCTGTGCACGGTCGAGCAGACCCGTTCCACCGCGATCCTCGAGCTCCCGATCCCCATGGTCATGACCTGGGTCGATTACCTCCTCGGCGGGCCCGGACGCGTCGACGAGTCGTCGCTGCGCGAGCTCACCGAGATCGAGATGACCCTGCTGCGCGACCTGCTGCACCACGTGCTCGCGAACCTCACGTATGCGTTCGCCGCGGTCATGCCGATCGACGTGACGGTTCGGTCTGCGCAGTACAACCCGCAGTTCGTCCAGGCCGCGCCGGCGTCGGAGCCCGTCATCGTCGCGGTGTTCGCGGTCCAGGCGGGCGAGTCCGAGTCGTCGGCGTCGTTCATGATCCCGGCCGAGATCCTCCTGGCCGGGCTCCGTGCGGGGGAGGACCTCGACGCGCGGTCCGACGAGGAGCGTGCCGCCCAGCGCCACGCGCAGGCGATGCTGGCCCGCGGGATCCGTGAGGTCCCCGTCGACGTGTCGGTGCGCTTCGCCTCGCGGACCGTGCACCCGCGTGACGTCGTCTCCCTCGCGGTGGGCGACGTCGTCCCGCTGTCCCACCGCACGTCGACCCCGCTCGACGTGGTGGTCGACGGCGTCGTCATGGCTCGCGCCGCCGCGGGCACCAACGGCAACCGGCTCGCCTGCATGGTCGTCACCGTCGAGGAGAATCACTGATGAAGCCCACAGACAACGTCGCCGCGGACCTCGCAGGCGAGGTGGCTCGGCAGATCGCCCGGCTGCTGCCGTCCACCGTCCCGCTCGAGGTCTCCGCGGGGTCGTCCGGGCCGTCGATGCCAGGCGCGCCGATGCCGACCGCAGCCGACGTCGCCGTCGTCGCGTCGTTCATCGGCACGGTGAGCGCCGACCTCGTGGTCGTCGCGGACCGCGCGGTCCAGGAGGCGCTCACCAGCGGCACGGGTCCCGATCTCCCGCTCGAGGACGCGCTCCGCCCGGCGCTCGAGGCCGCCGCCGACGTGCTCGGCACCGGCGTCCTCGACACCGCCCGCACCGTGCCCGCCCTGCAGGCGCTGACCGGCGAGGGCATGACGGTCTTCCCGCTCGTGGCCGAGGGCGAGGTCCGGGCCTGGGTCGGTGTCCGGCTGCGCACGCAGAGCACGCCGAAGGCGGCCTCCGGGGCCGTGCAGGGGGCGAGCCTCCGCCTGCTCTACGACGTCGACATGACGCTGACCGCCGAGCTCGGCCGCACCAAGCTCCCCATCCGCGAGGTCCTCGAGCTGGTCCCCGGGACGGTTCTCGAGCTCGACCGTGCGGCGGGCAGCCCCGCCGACCTCATGGTCAACGGCCGTCTGATCGCTCGCGGCGAGATCGTCGTGATCGACGAGGACTACGGGATCCGCATCACGGAGATCGTGGCCGAGGAGGCACAGGTCCGATGAGCACGCTGGTGCTCGCGGGTCGGGTGGTGCTCTCGCTCGCGTGCGTGCTGGGGCTCATCTGGTACGCGCAGCGCCGGTTCGCGGGGCCGCTCGGTCGTCGCCGTCCGGCCGGTCCCCAGCTGTCGGTCGTCGGTCGTCACACCCTCGGCCGGCACGCCAGTGTCGCGGTGCTCGCGGCCGGTGACCGTCGGCTCCTGATCGGGGTGACCGAGCACGGCATCACGCTGCTGACCGAGCTGGACCCGGTGGTCGGGTCGGCCGCGGACCTGCCGTCGACGTACGCGGCCGCCAGCACGGCGGCGACGGCGGCGGCGCTCGCTGCGGCCGCACCCGTGCCGCGGGCGTCGGTGCCGACCTCGGCCGTGGCGACGCCGGCTGCCCCGACGTCGGCCGCCGCGCGGCTGCTCGCCCGTCTGCCCGTCCAGCGCGAGGAGATCGACCTGGGCTCGCTCGACCTGGCCTCGCTCGACGTGAGCACGCGGGACCCGCGCACGCGGGACGAGAGCCCTGCGAACGTCACGCCGATCGCGGTCGGCCAGACCGGCGGCCCGCTCGACGGGTCGATCCTCGCTCCGTCCACGTGGCGACGTGCGGCCCGGGCAGTACGTCGGTGAACCGGTCCACCCCGGCGCCCGCCGTCGAGCGCGCGCGATTCCGACGCCTCGTTGCCGGTCTC
>JAKBFW010000047.1:0-17751 GCA_021833345.1 Pseudomonadota bacterium
CGCCGGCGTCCACGCGCCCCGCCGCTCCGGGGACGTCCGGCGCGCCCAGCACATCGACCCGCGCGCTGCGGGTGTCGCGCTGGAAGCCCGGGTGGCCCGCTCCGGTGATGACGGACTACGTCGTGCCCACCGAGCCGATCACGACCGTGCTGGACGCGCTCCGCAGCGTCCGGTGGCACACCGACCCCACGCTGACCGTGCGCCACTCCTGCAGCCACTCCTCGTGCGGGACGTGCGGCGTCCGCGTGAACGGCGCCGAGGTGCTGGGCTGCGTGACCCGACTCGAGGACCTCCCTCCCGGGACGGTCACCATCGAGCCGATCGCCAACGCCCTGAGGGTGAGCGACCTCGTCGTCGACATGACGGAGCTCTACGAGCGCCTCGAGCAGGTCGGGCGCCCGCTGATCCGGAGCAGCCGCGAGGTCGTGTCGGCGGACCTGCCGACGCCCGCACGGCTCGAGGACTGCGTCGAGTGCGGGCTGTGCGTCTCGGCGTGCCCGATCGCCGCCACCGATCCCGACTACCTGGGACCGGCCGCGCTGGGCGCCGCGTGGCGGGCGGTCGCCGAGCCGCGGGGTGCGGACCCCCGGCAGGTCCTCGACCTCGTCGACGACCACCAGGGGTGCTGGCGCTGCCACCTGAGCTTCGCGTGCAGCCAGGTCTGCCCGACCGGTGCCGACCCCGCGTTCGGGATCATGAGCCTGCGCGGCACGCTCACCCGGCGACGACTCACGCGCCGCAGGAGCGACGACGACGCGGCACGGACGGGCGGACGCGCGGGACGGACGGTGGAGCGATGAGGGGCGACGGACGCCGCGGACTGCGCGGCTGGCTGATCCGGCCCGGTAGCGGGACCGGGAGCTGGGGGTTCGTGGCCAACCGGGTGTCGGCGCTGATCCTGGTCGGCTACCTCTACCTGCACCTCATGGTCCTGTCGCTGCTGGTGCGCGGCTCCTCGTCGTGGGACACGTTCCTGTCGATCGCCGGGGCGCGAGCCTTCGTGGCCGTCGACCTGGTGCTGTTCCTCGCGGTGGTGTGGCACGCGGCGAACGGCGTCCGGGTCGCTCTGGTGGGCACCGGCATCGCGGTGCGCCGGCAGAAGGTCTTGCTGGTCTGGGTCACGGTCGTGAGCGTCGTCGTGCTGGTCGGCGCCGCCGTGGCGCTGCTGACGGAGGGCTGAGCCGTGAGCGTGCACGTGGGCCGTGGGCACGACGAGCCGCGGACGGGGGCTGCGGCTCCCGGAGTGCGGGCGCAGTCCGTCCGACCCGTCCGGTCGCCGGGTGGCGGTTGGGGCTGGCTCCTCCAGGTGATCACGGGTGGGGCCCTGCTGGTGCTGGTCGTCGTCCACCTGGTCGCCCAGCACTTCGTCGTCCAGGCGCCCGGTGGCCTGCGGGACTACGCGCAGGTGCTCGCCTACCTGAGCAACCCGGTCGTCGTCGTGATCGAGTCGCTGTTCCTGGTCGCGGTCACCTGGCACGCGATGCTCGGCGTCCGCTCGATCCTGCTGGACCTGGGCCTCGGCGACACCGGGCGACGACGGGTGACGGCGGGGACCACGGCCCTGGGCGTCCTGACGCTCGGCTACGGCTTCTGGATGATCGCGGTGCTCGCCACGGCCGGTTGAACCCCGGGTCTCGCACCCGTCGCCCGGTTGCCGAGAAGGAGTCTCCGCAGGACGATGGGCATACCCCCCGGGGTTTCGTCGACAAGGAGGTTGACATGGCACGCACGGCTGTCGTCACCGGTTCCGCCTCGGGCATCGGCAAGGCGACCAAGGAGCTGCTCGAGTCCCGCGGTGAGCGGGTGATCGGGGTCGACATCCACGACGCGGACGTCGTGGTCGATCTCACCACGGCCGCCGGCCGGACGGGCCTCGTGGAGGCGGTCCGCGACGCCGCGGGCGGCACCATCGACGCCGTCTACTCGATCGCCGGGCTGGCCGCGCCGATCCCCGCCACCGTCGCCGTGAACTTCTTCGGCATGGTCGCGACGTTGGAGGGGCTGCGACCTCTGCTGCTGTCCTCGGCCGCGCCCCGCGCGGTGGGTGTCGCCTCGATGGCCAGCCTGATGCCGGTCGACGACGAGCTGGTCGCGGCGATGACCGCGCGGGACGAGCCTGCGGCGCTCGCGCGCGCGGAGGTCCTGGCCCGCGAGCCCGAGACCACGGGTGCGCTCATCTACGGATCGACCAAGAAGGCGTTCGCCCAGTGGGTCCGCCGCACCGCACCGACCGCCGACTGGGCGGGAGCGTCGATCCCGCTGAACGCCGTCGCCCCGGGCATCATCGCGACCCCGATGACCGCCGACATGATCGCGACGGAAGAGGCCCGGACGGCGATCCTCCAGATGGTGCCGATGCCGCTCAACGGCATCGCCGAGCCGATCGTGGTCGCGCGACTGCTGACGTGGCTCGGCAGCACGGAGAACACCCACCTGTGCGGTCAGGTCGTGTTCGTCGACGGTGGCAGCGACGTCGTGATCCGGGGCGACTCGACCTGGTGAGCCCGACAGGCCCAACCCGGTCGATCGGGACGCGCACGGTCCGACCCGGCCCTCGGGCCCGGGACAATGGTCACCATGAGCGCAACCGTGCAGGCGAAGGGCGTCGGCGCGGGGTTCGGCGATCGCGAGCTGTTCGCGGGCGTGGACCTCGTCGTCGCTCCCGGGGACGTCGTCGGGCTGGTCGGCCCGAACGGCGCCGGCAAGTCGACGCTGCTGCGCATCCTCGCCGGCCAGCGTGGGCCCGACGCCGGCAGCGTCGTGGTGTCGCCGTCGCACGCTCAGCTCGGGTTCCTCGCGCAGGAGGTCGAGCGCCGCGCGGACGAGTCGCTCCGTGCACACCTGGAGCGTCGGACGGGAGTGGGTCCCGCGCAGGTCGCGATGGACGCGGCGGCCGAGCGCATGGCCACCGGCGAACCCGGGTCGGACGAGGAGTTCTCCGAGTCGCTCGAGCGCTGGATGGCGCTCGGGGGCGCCGACCTGGACGCCCGCACCGGCACCGTCCTGGCCGACCTCGGGCTCACGGTCGACCCCGAGCTGCCGATGACGGCGCTGTCCGGCGGACAGGCCGCCCGCGCGGGGCTCGCAGCCCTGCTGCTGTCCCGCTACGACCTGTACCTGCTGGACGAGCCGACGAACGACCTGGACCTCGAGGGGCTGGCACTGCTCGAGGACTTCGTGCACCGGGCCACCGCACCGGTGGTCGTCGTCAGCCACGACCGGGAGTTCCTCAGCCGCACGGTGACGTCGGTCGTCGAGATCGACCGCAGCCTGCAGCGCGTCGCGGTGTACGGCGGTTCCTACGACGCCTACCTCGACGAGCGGTCGACGGCCCGCCGACAGGCACGCGAGGCCTACGACGACTACGCGTCCCGTCGCGACTCCCTGCAGGCGCGGGCGCGGACGCAGCGCGCGTGGATGGCCAAGGGCGTCAAGAACGCCCGCCGCAAGGCCCCCGACAACGACAAGATCGGTCGGAAGTTCCGGTCCGAGGCCTCCGAGAAGCAGGCCGCGAAGGCACGGCAGACGGAGCGCCTGATCAGTCGACTCGACGTCGTGACCGAACCCCGCAAGGAGTGGCAGCTGCAGATGACGATCGCGAGCGCGCCCCGCTCCGGCACGGTCGTGAGCGCGGCGCGCCACGCCAGCGTCCGGCGCGGGGAGTTCGTGCTCGGACCGGTGGACCTGCAGCTCGACTGGCGGGACCGGGTCGCGATCACCGGCCCGAACGGTGCCGGCAAGACGACGCTGCTCGCGCTGCTGCTCGGCCGGTTGGCGCCGTCCGACGGTCGCGTGGACCACGGTGCGGGCGTGCTGGTCGGCGAGGTCGACCAGGCACGGGCGACCTTCGAGGGCGACGCACCGCTGGCCGACACGTTCTCCCGCGAGCTCCCCGACTGGACGACCGCCGACGTGCGGACGCTGCTCGCCAAGTTCGGGCTCGCCGGGGACCACGTCTCGCGGCCCGTCGCGTCGCTGTCCCCCGGCGAGCGGACCCGCGCCGCGCTCGCGTTGCTTCAGGCGCGAGGGGTGAACCTGCTCGTGCTCGACGAGCCGACCAACCACCTGGACCTGCCGGCGATCGAGCAGCTCGAGCAGGCGCTCGAGTCGTTCGACGGCACGGTGCTGCTGGTCACCCATGACCGGCGCATGCTCGACACCGTCCGTCTCACGCGCCGCTGGCACGTCGAGGACGGCCAGGTCACCGAGATCACGCCCGACTGAGCCCGACCGCGAACCCGCGCGTGGCCGGGTCGCGCTCCGGGGCCACCCAGGGGACCCGTTCCACCCGGGCCGACCGTGCCACCCGTGTCACTTGTGCCCGCGGAGGATCACCCCGAGCATCCGCAGGTTGATGGCGGCGAACCGCAGCAGCTGGAACGGCACGTTGCGGCGCAGGCGCAGCGTGCGGCTGGTCGGCAGCGGTGACGCAGCGATCGACTCGGCGGTGTCCTTGTTCATCGGCGGTTCCGTCCTCTCGGGCTTCGGGGTCATTCCGGGATGAGGAACCAGAGCGGACGTGCCTTGGCCTTGTAGAGGAACAGGTAGTGCAGGATCGCCTTGATCCAGTGCCCGGCCAGACCGATCTCGCCGGACGTGCCCCGGGGGTCACGGCCGGTGGCGGGGAACGCCTCCCGGTCGGGGACGACGGGGTACATGGTCATCGCCGCGGCGGTCCCCTGCGTGAACCCGGTGCCGGCCGATGCGACGCAGGCCGCACCCATGTGCGCCATCGAGGCCCGGTGGGCGGGCGCCTGCTGGCCTTGGGTGATCCGGTCGCGGATCGTCGAGGCGACGGCGCGGGCGGTGATCCCGGCGGGCATCCCGGTGCGTGGCGGTGCCGGCGAGATCACGGTGCCGTTCGGGCTCTTCCGGGGCACGGAGATGGCGTGCGGAGGGGCGAACGCGATGCCAGGCGCGAAGATGTTCGGATACGCGGCCGACTCGTACGTGCTCGGCCAGTCCTTCGCGCTCCACTCCTCGTACGGCTTCGGGGTGTAGTCCGCGTCGACCTTGAGGAACCCGTTCGGCGCGAACATCCGGCTCGTGATGTCGTTGCCGTCGCGGTCGTAGGCCGCCAGGTCGGCGCCGCGGAACGGCGGCAGCAGCATCGCGAAGTCGAACGGCAGCTCGTGCTCGGAGCCGTCGAGCTGTTCGTAGTGGATGACGCCCGGCTCGACCTTCTGGACGTGCGCGCGGACGATCGCGTGCACGTCGCGCTCGCGGAAGAGGGACTCGGTCCAGGTCCGGCTCGACGTCGTGAACCCGCGCTCGGTGAAGGTCAGGCCACCGACGCCGAAGTCACCGAGCTCGTACTCGTTGCTGAGATAGATCACCTCGGCCTTGTCCCGGACCCCGGCCTGGCGCAGCTCGTGCTCGACGTTGAACGTGTACTCGAACGCGGCTCCCTCGCAGGTGCACGTCCCATGACCGGTGCCGATGACGAGCCGCTGCGGCTCTCCCGCGCGCAGCTTCGCGATCACGGCCCTGAGCTCGCGGGCGGTGTGCTCGGCGTGCGAGTCGGTGCAGACGGACAGCGAGTTGCCGTCGGGGCCCAGCCCGGGCGTCGCAGCGAAGTTGAGCCGCGGGCCCGTCGCGTTGACGAGGTAGTCGTAGGTGAGGCGGCTCGTCTCTCCCGCGGTGTCGGGCGCCGTCGACCGGATCTCGACCGCGGGAGCGGGGTCGTCGGCGGTGCCCTCGGGGAACAGGGTCGTGGCGAGGGCCTGGTGGAAGATGATCCCCTTCCGCCGGTACACCGGGGCGAGCGGGAACGTGACCTGGCTGCGGGTCATCCGACCGACGCCGACCCAGATGTTCGACGGGATCCAGTTCCACCGGGAGTTCGGCGACACGACGACGACCTCGTGCTCGCGTCCCAGCCACCGTCGCAGGTGAAGGGCTGCCGTGTGCCCGGCGATGCCGGCTCCCAGGATGACCACTCGTGCCACAGGTGCACCTCCTCGTCCTACCGCGGCAGTGTCCCACGCGCGCGGCCCGGCCGCGCACCTTTGCGCGAACTCGGACCCAGGATACCCCCGGGGGTAATCGACGACGACCACCGACCGGGTCAACGGTCGGTGGTCGTCGTCGCAGACGTCGGCGCCGTCCTCCCTGGCGGGGGTCCGGTCGACGCGCGCGTCAGTGCGTCAGTGCCGACGGCTCGGCGTCATCGACCGGCGCAGGTCGAAGTTGAGCTGCGAGATCGTCTCGAGCGGGACACCGGCCGGGCACACCGCCGCGCACTCGCCGATGTTGGTGCACCCGCCGAAGCCTTCGGCGTCCTGCTGGTCGAGCATCGACACCACCCGTGCGGCGCGCTCCGGCTGCCCCTGCGGGAGAGCGCCCAGGTGCGTGATCTTCGCCGCCGTGAACAGCATCGCCGAGGCGTTCGGGCAGGCCGCCACGCACGCCCCGCAACCGATGCAGGCCGCCGCCTCGAACGCGCGGTCGGCGTCGACCTTCGGCACCGGCGTGGCGTGCGCCTCGGGCGCGGACCCGGTGTTGACGCTGACGAAGCCGCCCGCCGCGATGATCCGGTCGAACGCGCCGCGGTTGACGACCAGGTCCTTGATGACCGGGAACGGGTCGGCGCGCCACGGCTCGACCGTGATCGTGTCCCCGTCGGCGAACGAGCGCATGTGGAGCTGGCAGGTGGTGGTGCGCTGCGGCCCGTGCGCGACCCCGTCGATCACCACGCCGCACGACCCGCAGATCCCCTCGCGGCAGTCGTGGTCGAAAGCCACCGGCTCCTCGCCCTGCGTCGTGAGGTCCTCGTTGAGCACGTCGAGCATCTCCAGGAACGACATGTCCGCGGAGACACCGTCACGCTCGTAGGTGACCAGGCGCCCGGGGTTCGTCGCGTTCTTCTGGCGCCAGATCTTGAGCGTGATCTTCACTTGTAGCTCCGTTGCTTCAGCTCGATGTTCTCGTAGTGCAGTGCTTCCTTGTGCAGCACGGGAGCGCCGTCCCCGCCGCCCCACTGCCACGCGGCGACGTAGGCGAACTCGTCGTCGTTGCGCAGCGCCTCACCGTCCTCGGTCTGGCTCTCCGCACGGAAGTGGCCGCCGCAGGACTCCCGGCGGTGCAGCGCGTCGATGCACATCAGCTCGCCGAGCTCCAGGAAGTCCGCGACCCGCCCGGCCCGCTCGAGGGCCTGATTCAGCTCGCCCGCCTCGCCCAGCACCCGCACGTCGGACCAGAACTCCCGCCGCAGCGCCCGGATCTTCTCGATGCCCTCGAGCAGCCCGTCCTCGGTGCGCTCCATGCCGCAGTGCTCCCACATGATGTGACCGAGCTCCTTGTGGAAGGAGTCGACCGATCGTGTGCCGCGCGTGCTGAGCAGCGCCTGGATGCGGTCCTGCACGCTCGTGACCGCCTCGACGACGGCCGGGTGGTCCGCGCCGACCGTCGCGAACGGCCCGGCGGACAGGTAGTCGGTGATCGTGTTCGGCAGGACGAAGTAGCCGTCGGCCAGACCCTGCATCAGCGCCGAGGCCCCCAGCCGGTTGGCACCGTGGTCGGAGAAGTTGGCCTCCCCCACCACGAACAGCCCGGGGATCGTGGACTGCAGGTCGTAGTCCACCCACAGGCCCCCCATCGTGTAGTGCACCGCGGGGTAGATGCGCATCGGCACCTGGTAGGGGTCCTCGCCGGTGATCTGCCGGTACATGTCGAAGAGGTTGCCGTACTTCGCGACCACCGCGTCCCGTCCCAGCCGCTCGATCGCGTCGGCGAAGTCCAGGTAGACACCGAGCCCACCCGGGCCGACCCCGCGACCCTCGTCGCAGACCCGCTTCGCCGCACGCGACGCGATGTCGCGGGGGACGAGGTTGCCGAACGCGGGGTAGGCGCGCTCGAGGTAGTAGTCGCGCTCGTCCGCCGGGATGTCCCGCGGGTCGCGGGTGTCCCCCTGGGCCAGCGGGACCCAGATCCGGCCGTCGTTGCGCAACGACTCGGACATCAGCGTGAGCTTGGACTGGTACTCGCCGGAGACCGGGATGCACGTCGGGTGGATCTGGGTGAAGCACGGGTTGGCGAACAGCGCGCCCTGGCGGTGGGCGCGCCAGCTCGCCGTGACGTTGCACCCCATCGCGTTGGTCGACAGGTAGAACACGTTGCTGTACCCGCCGCTCGCGAGCACCACCGCATCGGCGAGGTGCGTCTCGATCTCCCCGGTGACCAGGTCGCGGACGATCACACCCCGCGCGCGACCGTCGACGACGACCAGCTCGAGCATCTCGTGGCGGTTGTGCGTCGTCACCGTCCCCGCAGCGACCTGCCGCTCAAGTGCCTGGTAGGCGCCGAGCAGGAGCTGCTGACCGGTCTGGCCGCGCGCGTAGAAGGTCCGCGAGACCTGGACCCCGCCGAACGAGCGGTTGTCGAGCAGGCCGCCGTACTCCCGTGCGAAGGGGATCCCCTGGGCCACGCACTGGTCGATGATGTTGCCGCTGACCTCGGCGAGGCGGTACACGTTCGACTCCCGGGACCGGAAGTCGCCCCCCTTGACCGTGTCGTAGAACAGCCGGTGCGTGGAGTCGCCGTCGTTGCGGTAGTTCTTCGACGCGTTGATGCCGCCCTGCGCCGCGATCGAGTGGGCGCGGCGCGGGCTGTCCTGGAAGAAGAAGGACGTGACCTGGTAGCCGGCCTCGCCGAGGGTCGCCCCGGCCGAGGCCCCGGCCAGTCCGGTGCCGATGACGATGATCTTCAGCTTCCGCCGGTTGGCAGGGTTGACCAGGTGGCCGGTGAACACGCGCGTCGACCAGCGTTCCGCGAGCGGCCCGGCTGGCGCCTTCGTGTCGGCGATCGGCTCGCCGTCGCGGTACAGCCCGTCGATCAGACCGTCAACCATCGGTGCATCCCCTCGCATCTCCTCACGTGCACGCATTCACTTCACCAGCCCGAAGAGGATCCCGACGGGCGGCGCCAGGAACCCCACCACGATGACCAGGGCGATCACCAGCGCGGTCCGCTTGATCGGCACCTCGCGGGCCCGCGTCGACCACCCGAGCGTCTGCACGGCGCTCCAGATCCCGTGGCGCAGGTGCATCCCCAGGGCCACCATCGCCAGCGCGTAGACCAGCACGACGTACCAGACCTGGAAGGCCGCGACGAGTCGCTGGTAGGGGCTGTCGAAGCTGCCACCGACCTGGATGGTCCCGGTGGTGAACTGCAGCAGGTGGAAGATCACGAACAGCAGGATCGTGAGCCCGCCCCACCGCATCGTGCGCGACGAGAGCGTCGCCTGGACCGGCTTGAACGCGACGTACGGGGTCGAGCGCGCGCGGTGCGCCCGCTGCCACAGGACCACCGCGGCCGACACGTGCAGCACGACCGAGACGATCAGGACGACGCCCATGAGCCACAGGAACCCGGAGCGCGGCAGGATCGGCTCGCCGAACGTGCGCAGGTGCTCGGCGTACCCGTCATAGGCGGCCTGGCCTGCGAACGCCTTGAGGTTCCCGTAGCTGTGCGCCAGCAGGAAGAGCAGGAACAGCACGCCGGTGGTCGCCATGACCACCTTCAAGCCGACGCTGGTCCGACCGGCCGGCCGTGTCTTCCGGTCCTGGGTCGCGATGGCCACCTTGCCTCCTCGTCGAGGGTGAGAGAACTGACCGACGACGATCCACGACCACCCTGCGGAGTCACCGCACCAGGATCTTCTGCCGCCGGCAGTGCATCGTCCCACTGGACCGCGATCCGTCAAACTCGCGCCCCGAATCAAGGGCCCTATGTCCCGATCAGGTGCCGCCTCGCCGCCTGCGCATCGACCTGCACCGACGGCACGTCAGCGAGCCATCCACCACAACCCGGCCAGTGCGCCGCCGAGGCTGACCGCGAGCATCGCACCCGCATGCACGACGCCGGCCCACGGCCGACCCGCACGCACCAGCCGCGCACCCTCCACGCTCGCGGTGCTGAACGTCGAGTAGCCGCCGAGGAACCCGGTGCCGAGCACCGCCTTGAGCTCGCTGCTCCCTGACCTGAACACGACCCACCCGACCAGCAGCCCCAGGGCGAGCGACGCCGTCACGTTGATCACGACCGTGCCGAGCGGGAACGACCGCCGGTTGTGCCGGGCGATGAGAGAGTCGAGCAGGAACCGGGACCCTGAGCCCAGCCCCCCGGCGATCGCGACGACGAGCAGGATCACCGGTCACCACCCGTGGGTGCGCCCGGCGCGGTCGGCGCTCCGGCCGCGGTCGGTGGCGTCGGTGGCGTCGACGTGACGGTCGTCGCGCGCGTGGCCGTCGTCGCCGGCGTGACGGCCGCCCCGACCACGAAGCCCGCGGTCGCGGTCAGCAGCCCGAGCACCAGGCTGACGACAGAGTAGGCGACGCCGGTCGCCGCGTGCCCGTCCCGCAGGAGGAGCGCCGCCTCGACGATGAAGGTGCTGTAGGTCGTGAACCCGCCGATCACCCCGGTCCCGAACCCGACCCGGACCGCACGTCGCCAGCCCACGTCGGAGCCGGTGCGGGACAGCACCTCGAGCAGCCCTCCGAGCACGAACGACCCGACCAGATTGATGCCGAACGTCACCCACGGCCACTGACCCGCGGGAGCGGCGAACGCGCCCTCGAGCTGGGCCCGGAGCGCGGTGCCGAGCATGCCTCCGAGGACGACCAGCCCGGTCAGGCGTGGCAGGTGGCGCGACGCCCGGGGACTCGGGGTCGCGGGGGTCGACCGAGCGTCCGTCGAGGTCACTCCTCCCACGGCGTGCGCGCCTTCCAGTCGACGACGCTCAGGGGCACGGTCAGGACGGGTCGGTGCTGGTGGTGGGTCAGCTGCAGGGCGACCGAGGCGTTGAGGAACTCGTGCATGCGCGCACCGTGACCGGGCGCGCGTGTTCCGACGACGATCACCGCGGCGTCCACGGCGCGCGCGAGGTGGGTGAGCGAACGGTCGGGCCGACCCGCGAGGTAGCGGAACTCCCAGGTCACGCCCGAGCCCGCAAGCACGTCGGTGAGGTAGGTCGTCAGCTCGCGCTCGGTGTCGCGCCAAGAGTCGTCGACGCCGTCCGGGTCGACCGCCATGTGCCGGACGGTCCCGTCGGCGTACTCCTCCGCCACGAACCGCGACGTGTCCACGTAGGCGCAGTAGAGCGTGGGCGCCCCCATCGAACGAGCGAGCGACGCCGCCGTCAGCGGGACGAGCTCAGGCTGGCCGGGGACGACGCCGACGACCGCCGGGTGACCCGCGAAGTCGACCATCCGCGAGGGACTGGGTTGGGGAGCGTGCGAGGCGGGCATGATCGACCCTTCTGCGCGGCAGGGCGCGTCGCGCTCGACGGGTCACGAGACGACGACAGCCGGAGGAAGCAGGACCCATCAGCCTGGCGGCGGTTCGGGCTCGCGCCCCGGCGGGGTCCATCACCTGCCCGGATTCTAGCGGGCACGGCGCGGCGCGGCGTGGCGGGCCGCTCGGCCCGCCAGCACGGCACGCTGCCGCGTCGTGCGGCCGCGCGCATGTGTCACGATGCCCCGGTGAGCAGCACAGAGCCGTCCTCGGAGCCCGGTCGCGCGACGCCGGGGCCCACGACCGCATCGATCCCTGAGTCGGCACCGCTGTCCGACAGCGCCCCGGCCACCGACTCGACGGGCCCGGACGAACGCCACACGCTTCCAGGCGCCCGGCACGCTGTGGGCCTCACGCTGGCGGTCGGCGCCCTCGGTGTCGTCTTCGGGGACATCGGCACGAGCCCGCTCTACGCGCTGCAGACCGTCTTCAGCATCGACCACAACAGCGTCATGCCCACCGCCGTCGACGTCTTCGGCGTCATCTCGATGGTGTTCTGGTCGATCGCGATCGTCGTCTCGATCAAGTACGTCGCACTGATCATGCGGGCGGACAACGACGGTGAGGGCGGGATCCTGGCCCTCGTCGCGCTGCTGCGGGAGAAGCTCGCCGATCGCAGGCGGCTTGCCGCTGCGTTGGTCCTCGGCATGCTCGGTGCGGCTCTGTTCTACGGCGACAGCGTCATCACCCCGGCGATCTCGGTCATGTCGGCGATCGAGGGCCTCGTCGTCGTCAACCCGTCGTTCGAGCACCTCGTGCTGCCGTTCGCCGTCGTGGTCCTGACCGTGCTGTTCGTCGTCCAGCGCTGGGGCACCGAGGCGGTCGGCAAGGCGTTCGGGCCGGTCATGGGACTGTGGTTCGTCGTCCTGGCGGTCCTCGGGGTGCCGCACATCGTCCGCAACCCAGAGATCCTCCGCGCCCTCTCACCCACCTACGCGCTCGCGTTCGTGGTCGAGCACCCGTTCACAGCCTTCATCGCGATGGGGGCCGTCGTCCTGACGATCACCGGCGCCGAGGCCCTGTATGCCGACATGGGCCACTTCGGCGCCGGGGCCATCCGGAGGTCCTGGTACGCGGTCGTGTTCCCGGCGCTCGCCCTGAACTACGTCGGGCAGGGCGCGATGATCCTGCACGATCCCACGACGGTCGCCAACCCGTTCTTCCGCATGGCACCGTCCTGGGCGACGCTGCCCCTCGTCGTCCTCGCGACGGTCGCGACGGTCATCGCGTCCCAGGCCGTGATCTCCGGGGCCTACTCGGTCTCGCGGCAGGCCGTCCGGCTCGGGCTCTTCCCGCGTCTGTCGGTCAAGCAGACCTCGCGGGAGGAGGGCGGCCAGATCTACCTGCCGGTCGTCAACTGGATCCTGTACTTCGGCGTGCTCGTGCTGATCGCGGCGTTCCGGAGCTCGAGCCGGCTCGCGACCGCGTACGGTCTTGCCGTCACCGGGACCCTGTTCCTCACGAGCCTGCTGTTCCTCCTGCTCGCGCTGCGGGTGTGGCACTGGGCGCGCTGGAAGGTCGCGCTGTACGCCGTCGTCATCGGCGGCCTGGAGCTGACGTTCTTCGCCGCGAACCTCACGAAGATCGTCAGCGGCGGGTGGCTCCCGCTCCTCATCGCCGCCATCGTCGTCACGCTCATGACGAGCTGGCGCAGGGGCGCCGAGACGCTGTTCCGCCGGCGCGCCGAGCTGGAAGGGCCGCTCGACGAGTTCGTGGCGATGGTCCACGAGACGCAGGTCCCCCGGGTGCCCGGGCTGGCGGTCTTCCCGCACCCCAACAAGACGACGACGCCGCTGGCGCTGCGCTCGCACGTCGCCTTCAACCACGTCCTGCACGAGCACGTGGTGATCGTGCAGATCATCAACGAGAACGTGCCGCACATCCGGCACGTCGACCGGGTCGTCGTCGACGCCCTCGGGTTCGCCGACGACGGGATCGTGCACGTCAGCGTCCGCGTCGGGTTCAACGACAGCCAGGACATCCCGCGCGGGCTCGCGCTCGCGATCGGCTCGAGCCCCGAGCTCGACATGGACGTGGACGAGGCGCGGTACTACCTGTCTCTCCTCACCGTGCACGCGACGGGGGCCGCCCGGCTCCGTGACTGGCGCGCGCGACTGTTCGTCTGGATGGCCCACAACGCCGCGAGCCGCACCGAGGTGTTCCACCTGCCGCCCGAGCGCACCGTCATCATGGGCGCGAACCTCGACCTCTAGGCGCGGTGCCTCGTGGCGGCGGATCCGTGGTTTGCTGACGGGTGAGGACAGCCTCACTGATCAGTTCCCGGCACGGCCCGACGCGAAGGGAGCACCACGATGGCCACCGTCATCTCGACGTTGTTCATCTCGGCCGATGGTGTCGCCGAGATCGACCCCGACTGGCACTTCCCGTACTTCGACGAGAACATGGGCCGCGCCGTCGTTGAGGACTACGACGCGGCCGATGTGCTGCTCATCGGCCGCGTGACCTACGACAGCTTCGCCGGCGCGTGGCCCGACCGTGAGGCCGCGGGCGGTGTGGATGCGCCGTTCGCCAAGCAGCTCGGGGACCTGCGCAAGGTGGTCGTCTCACGTCAGCCGCTCGAGCTCACCTGGCGCTGCTCCGAGCTCATCTCGGGCGACCTGGTCGACGCCGTCACCGCGCTCAAGGCCGACCCCGGGATCACCGGCATCCTCATCCCCGGCTCGATCTCGGTGGTGCAGCAGCTGCTCGCCGCAGGCCTGGTCGACGAGCTGCGTCTGCTCGTCCACCCGGTGGCCGCGCGCCGGGGGCGCAGGCTGTTCGACGACGGCGACGCGCCGTACCACCTGAAAGTCCTGGCGACGGAGGTGTTCCCGACCGGCGTGATCCGGGTGACCTACTCCCCGACCACCCCACCCGCCGCGGTCGCGTACGACGAGGCCAAGGCGAACGTGCCCGAGGGGACGTAGCCGCTCGGGCGACCCGACGTCAGGCCTGGGGCTCGAGGGCCGCGAGCAAGGGTTCCGCGTTGCCGAGGACGCGGGTCGCCTCGGCGAACCGGGCGATCCGGAAGGTCTCCAGCAGCTTCGCCGACTCGATGCCCAGGCCTTGGGCCTTGTTCGTCATCGCCTCGATGCACGCCCGGCTCCCCGTCGCCAGCGCGATGCCGAGGTAGATCAGCGTGCGGGTCTCGTTGGAGAGTGCGCCACCCTCCGCAGGCATCGCGAAGGCGCTGTCCTGGGCGTGGCGGACGACCATCTCGGGCATGACCGTGACGGCGTGCTGGATGGCCGGGGGGACCTGGCCGTTCAGTGAACGGGTCATGTTGGCCACGACCTGGTCGACGGTCGGGGCAGCGGGGTTCGTCATGGTGCGTCTCCACTCGGGTCACCTCAAGGGCCGTTGCCTCAAAAGCAATTGCCTCAAGAGCGATTGATTTATCACTCGATGGTGGACCTCCCGCCCGAGCCGGACCCAGGACGAAGGTCACCGGCTGGCCACGCCCCGACTGTGGCGAGCGCGAACTGGACCGGCGAGGCCCGCCGCTCGCGGTCGAGCCCGACGGCGCGCGAGCGTCCCATCGGTCCCACTCGCACGGATGACCCGCCTGCTCGGCACGACGTGGGCGACCCCCGCCATCGGCACGATCAACCCGTCGAGCGCGGCCGGTGGCGCAGCGCCGCCGGTGACGACCCGGATCGTCCCGGCGAGTCGGTCGAGCAGCGGATGCCTGAAGATCGCACCGGAGAACATCAGGGTGCTGGCGGCACCCAGAACGCAGCTGAGGCCGAACGCGCCCCCGTCGTAGAGGGTCAGCAACGTCTGCCCGGCGGCCATGAGCGCGGCCTTCTGGGCCTCGCTTCCCGCAGCCGCGTACTGGTCGCTGGGTGCTCTCGAGTCACGACGCCCCACGGCACGCCTCGCGTCTCGCCCTGCCACCGGACGTCGCACCCGAGGACTGGGTGCGCACGCGCGGCGCGAGTCCACGCATCGACCTCGAGACCGGTCGCCGGTGCGCGCGGGCCGCCACGTTGACGATGCTCGCCCTTCCCGGCTCCGCCTACCTCTACCAGGGCGAGGAGCTCGGGCTGCCGGAGGTGCCCGACCTCCCGCCCGAGTCGACGGCGTGGTTCCGTCGACTCGGTGAGGAGTAGTCGGCGCGCGGACGTGCCGACGAGCGAGGCACGGCAGCCGGGCGCGAGCGGGGCACCCCGGTGCTGATCGCCGACGACCGGGTCACCACGATCTCCGGATTGCTCACGGCCGCTGTGCCGCTCCGTCTGGCGCTCGACGTCGCGATCGGCTGGTGGGGGCCAGGGCGAACCCGGTCGTGCCCCTCGAGCACGGCCGAGATCTGCACCGATCGGGGCAGCGGGTCGACGGCGCGATCAGCCTTCGGAGCCTGGCCGCTCGGGGTAGATGCTGCGGTTCTGGGCGCGGCGGTTGCGGCCACGGAACCAGGAGAACGCGTAGCCCTTCGGGAGCACCTTGAGCACGGCGAGCGTCGCGTACATGAGGGTGTTGAGCGCCACGAAGGTCGCCAGGACCTTGAAGGAGTCGGTGTGCAGGATCGACTCCGGGAGCAGCACCCCGGTGGGCAGGAGGGCGCCGGGCAGGAGGACAGCGGCGGCCGTCATCGGTGGTTCACCGCCGGGGCGCCGTCGTCGGCCGCCTGAGCCACCGAAGGGTGAGCGACGTGCGTCCACCCGGCCCGCCTGCCGAAGAAGATGTCCACGACACCCTTGAGGTAGACGACGTCGAGGAACGTCGCGAAGACGAGCTCGGGGAGCAGCAGGACGGCGAGCAGACGCGCCCGCCACCCGCCGGCCCAGACGGTGACGACCCGCTCGATCGCGAACACGACGCCGAGGCCCATCCAGAACGGGAACCACACCCAGGAGTTGACGGCCAGGATCGTGATGAGGATGAGGGCGATGTACCCACCGAGGGCGATCACCCCGTAGCCGATCCCGAGCTGCTGGGCCCAGTAGCGGAGCGTCGTGGGCCGCAGCCCGTAGGCGCCGAGGTTCTCCAGGGCGCCGCGCTGCCACCGGAGCCGCTGGTTCCACAGCGCCCGCCAGGTGGGCATGACCTCGGTGACGACGCTGCACTCGCTCGGCGAGATCATCAGCGCGCCGAGGGACTTCAGGGCGATCGTGAGCTCGTTGTCCTCGGTCAGGGCGGCCGTGTCGTACACGTCGCCGGGCGTACCGGGGATCGTCGTGCCGCGGCTCTCCGCGACGGCCCGGAGGGCTGCCGGCCGGAACATCGACGCGGTGCCGGTCAGCACGAACACCCGGCCGCGTCGGCGCCGGATGTCGCGGCTGTACCGGCTGTACTCGTTGCGCTGGAACTGGCCGAGCACCCCGGCGCCATCCTCGCCGTAGAACAGGCCGCCGATGGCCATCAGGGCGCGGTCGGCGGTGAACCGCGCAACGGCGGCCTCGAGGAACCCGTCGTCGAGGCGGGTGTCCGCGTCGACGATCATCACGGCGTCGTTGTCGCCGAGGGTGGGGAGCAGGCGCCGCAGGACCTGGTTGAGGGCGCCGGCCTTCTTGTGGATGTTGTCCACCGACGCGACCACCTCGACGCCGACGCGGCGCGCGACCTCGACGGTCGAGTCGGTGCAGTTGTCGGCGACCACGACGATGCGCTCGGGCGGGCGGGTCTGGCCGACCAGGGACTCGACGGTCTGGGCGAGCGACGCCTCCTCGTTGTGCGCGGGGATCAGGATCGTGACCGTCACCGGGCCGGCGAAGACGCCGGCGGTCCTCGCCATCACGAGCTTGGGTGCCAACGGGTCGGCCCCGGCGTCGACCGAGCGACGGGAGCGGTTGGTGATCCGGAGCTCGACCAGCGCGACACCGACGGCGAGCAGCGCCGCGAGCGCCACGGCCGAGATGGCGACGCGCGCCGAGGGGGCTTCGGTCGCGTACAGGACTCTCCAGATCCCGAGGACGAGGCCTTCGTTGGGGGTGTGCTCGACCGGTGGGCCGACGGTGCTCGCGGCGACCAGCAGCAGTGCGCCGGCGATGGCCGCGAGCCCGAAGACCACCAGGCCGATCAGCCGCTCGAACGCTCCTGCGCGGGTCGGCTTCTCCCCGGGACCCGCGGTCCCGGCCGACCTGCCGTCCTGATCGCGGCGAGGCGTCGGGACGCCGATGCTCGCCTGGCCCCCGGTCGCGCGGGCGGACGCATGCGCCGCAGCGGCCGCGCTACCGCGCGCTGCGACATCACTGGGGAGATCGGCCCGTCCGGCCTGTTCGCGTCCGGCCTGTTCACGTTCGTCCACTGTGCGACGCCACCTTCGACACCACAGCCGGGTGATTCCGGCACAGTAGTGATCGACACGATCTGTCGTCGCGATAAGCCCCTGCGGTGGTGGCGATCGTCACTCGCGCACGAACGGATCGCCGACGCCGACCCGCTGTCACGTGCACGGTGCGGTGCCGGCTGGCGGTCACGCCACGGCGAGACCGTCGCGGGGGTCGCCGGTCGACG